>DASXKZ010000287.1:0-86445 GCA_036496525.1 Candidatus Angelobacter sp. | reverse complement strand
AAGCTCCTGATTTCAACCCGGTTGCATGAATGCAAACTTTCTCCGCAATTTGAGCACTTCACAGGCAACTTTGCGGACTGGTGTCGAAAGCTCACGTTTACTGGGGAAAAATTACAAGTCTCTGCTGTCCGGAGCTGAATTACCTGTTTGCTTTCAATCTCGTCTGTGGCAGTCCAGTTGCGTTATTCCATGCCGAAATGAAAATGAACGATATTCACATTTTTGGAGAAAATATTTTGCCGCCAAAGAAATCAAAGACGTCCGGCAAGGTGCCGTTTCTCAGTGGAGAAATGGTCCCCATTTCCGGCTTATGGCGGCCAGACCATTCACGATGTCCTCAGGTTGGTGATATCTGGTTGCGCAAACAAACATCCTTTCCTCCATGCCCGGGCTGTAGCTCCTCTGCAGAATTCGCCTTGGTAGAGGAGATCATGCACATTTCAGAAGATCCTGATTTTCAGTAGTGCGTGAATTTGGGCTCCCTGCCAGCCCAAATGCAATTCTAGTTTCGCCTCCAGCTATAATTCCTGCTATCGCCAGGAGGCAAAATGAAACGGGGTATTGCGCTCGTACTAGCCAGTCTGTTGTTGTTCTCTCTCTCCACACCTTGTTTTGCTGATTTTCAGTACACGGAAACCACCAAGATCACCGGAGGCGCTGCCGTGGGCGCTATGAAGTTCGCCGGCGTCTTTAGCAAAGACGCACGTCAGGCCACGCAGGGATCCAGTTCCACCATTAGTATCAAGGGCAACAAGATGAGGCGGGAAGACAGCCTGGGCCAGATCGAAATCATTGACCTCGACGGACGTCAGATCACGCACATCGACACAAAAAAGAAAACATATTCCACCATTACCTTTGACGAGATGAAGGCGCGCATGGAAGAAGCGCGCAAAAAAGCAGCCGAGCAGCAGGCCAAGCGCAATAAAGAGCAGCCCAGCCAGGTGAAAATTACTCCCAAGGTCACCATCACGCCCGGTTCAGGAACAAAGAAACTGCTGGACTATACCGCCAAAGAAACCAAGATGCGCGTGGACATGGAGATGACCTCCGACGATCCCAAAGCCAAGGGCCAGTCCGCAAACATGTGGGTTGATTCTGATTCTTACATCGCGCCGGTGAAGGGCTATGACGAAGTAAAGCGCTTCTACCAGCGCATGGCCAAAGAAATGGATTGGGTCCCCGGAGCAATGATGGGCGGCAATGCGCAAATCGCACCCGCGATGGTTGAATACCGCAAGAGCGCCACGGCATTGAACGGAATGCCGTTGCTCTCACTGGTCAGCGTGGGGATGGCGGGCGATCCCGGCGCGCCACAGCAGGCTTCCCACGACGATCAGAAATCCAGCGGCAATCCGATTACCAGCGGCATCGGCGGCCTCTTTGGCAAGAAAAAGAAAAAGGATGACGCAGCTCAGAATGATAGCTCAAACTCAAAGCCCGCTGGCGCGCCCGGTTCTCTGATGGATACCAGCACTGAGGTGACGTCGATTTCAACCAGCGCGGTTGATGCAGGCTTGTTCAAGGTCCCCGACGGCTATAAGCAGGTGGAGACCAAGAACATGCAGTAGGGATTTTGCCCAGCGAAGCGATGAACACCGCGTCAATCGGCAACTTAACCATTGATTGAACGATTACTCGTCGAGAAGCAATCTGCCTAATCAACGATATGCCATCCCGAGAGGTCCGTAATGTGGTCGCGCTTTCTTCAGCGGCCACATAGGACCCGGGATCTGCTCCGCGGCTTCTTCAGGGCAGCCGATCCTCCAGACAAGTCTTGGATAACCCTACGGTGCAGCGGAGCCGATCCTTCAGCTTCGCGGTAACCATATCGAACACTTTGAGATTCGCGTGGCTCGCTTCAGGATTGCGCATCGCGGGGGTGAGATGGATGGCTAACCGCGACCTGTGCAGTGGATATAACAACTCAGGAAACGTCCTTAACGTCCTTAACGTCCTTAGCGTCCTTTGCGGTGAAGGTTCTTCCGCTTCGACCAATTCTCCAGCCAATACTTTAATGACGCGCACTCCTGGATCACTGCTTCCAGCTTGGGGACCGTCCTGGTCAGCTCTTGCTCTTCCACCACTCCATCGGCCATCGTGTTGGCAATACTCTCCAGCGCTTCGCCCACGTCCTTGATCAGCGCTGAGATCGCGCGGAACTGCTCCTCTGTCGTCTGTTTGGGATCAGGAATCTTGAACGCCACGCGGCCAGCCTGGCTCTCCAGAAGGTCCAGCGCTTCATAATTGCCCAGAAGCGAGCAAATTCTTGGCAGCAGGTACGCAGGCACGTGCCTGTCACCGCGCATCCAGTACATCAACGATCGGTAATTAGTGCCGAGTTGCTGCGCCAGCAGCCGAACATCGTACTCGGCTTTGGCTTCAATCATCTGGCTTAAGACTGTGGGAAGGGTTTTTGCGGGCACAAGGTAATCCAGAGCTGTGAATTTGTCAGTTCAAAAAACGAGTCATTTTGAACGGTGAAAGTGCTCATTGTAGCTGAATTGCCCACCTTCTATGTAACGGCTCTAATGAAACTGTGATGAACCTGTAATAAATATGAACACCATTGATGCGGTTTTGTTCTTGGTCTCGCTTGGTTACGTTTTTATAATCTTTGCCATCGGACAAGGGTCTTATCGACATGAGGGCAATGGATTTGACAAGACCAGCGGTTCGAAGTACTTTTCCAAGCCAGACCAGCATATTCATTTCTTCCGCCGGGTACTTTCGGAGAATAGTCCGGGACCTCAAAACGCGGCTTTTGCGTCCGGGGCGGCGGTTTGCACGGCTGGTGGCAAAACTGGGGTCGCACAATGAAGAAGTGGTACAACTATTTCGTCTCTACGGATTCACCCGAAGGGTCTGCGGGCCTTGACTCTACGAGCGCCGGGCCGTCGGGAGCGGTTGCGGGCCAAAAGAGCCCTGCCCAGACCGTGGCTGAGATCGCCTCTACCGTGGCTGCGGAGCCCAAGTTCACCAGTCCTGTATCCAAAGCTGGAACGTTTGACGAGATCTACCAAGCGGCAGAAATTCCTCCTGCTCCTCAGGGATATTCAATTATGAAAGTGGCGGAAATGCTGCAGAGTGAGCATATCCGCTCGATGCCGACCGATGTGAAGCGCTCCACCATTCTGGTGGCCCTGGACGCCGCCGGCGTCGATATAAAAGACGTGATTCAGGATGCTGTCCGTCGCGACAAGGCGCTCGATGGCTATGAGCGCGTCCAGGAGCGCGCCATCACCGACCTGGAAGCCAAGAAGAACCAGGAAAACGCGCAGATCCAGGCCGAGCTGGATAAATATGTCGCCGAGCAGCGGGCCAAAATTCAAAGCAATAATGATGACGTCACCAAAGAGAAAGAGCGTTTCTTCGGCTGGCGACTGAAAAAGCAGCAGGAAGAAAAGAAAATTGCTGACGCCGTTGCGCCTTTCGTAACAGAAAACCCAATCACAACCGGGGCCGGTGCTTCGTCGTCCGCGCCGAAACCAGCAGCACCAAAGCAGTAAGCAAAAGGAGCTTTTATGTGGCAGCGTTTTTCCAGACTGATTCGTTCATTCGTTGGTTTCTTCATCTCGACGGCGGAAAATCCGGAGATCATCCTCGAGCAAAACATCCGCGACATGAATGACCAGGTGCCGCGCATGAATGAGTCGATCGCCATGGTCAAGGCTAATGTGACACTGCTGGAGCGCGAAGAGTCCAAGTATCAGGACGACCTGGCCAACCTTACGGCCAAGGTTAAGGCTGCCATCCAGGCCAATCGCGACGACATTGCCGCCAATTTTGCCACACAGCTTCAGACCACCAAAGGTGCGCTGGCGCGCACACAGGGCCAGCTCGTCACCGCCCGCGCCGCGTTTGACAAGGCCATGGCCGTGAAAAAGGCGTTCATGGCGGAGAAGGAGCGCAAGACACAAGAGGCGATGGCGGCCATTGCCGACTATCGCCGCGCTCAGTGGCAGAAGAAGGTTGCCGACGTGATGGAGCAGTTTGACGTGGCCGGTATCAGCCAAACCCATGACGAGATGGTGCGCAAAATCCAGGAGCAAACCGCGGTCAATGAGGCCCGCATGGATATGGCCATGGGCAACGTCGACCAGCAGAAGATGAAGATCGAAGAAGAAGCTCAGAACATTCAGGCCGGCGAACTGGTGAAACAGTTCAAGATTGAAATGGGCCTGGCTTCGCCTTCCGCCGCTGGAACCAGCGCAACGCCGGAGAAAACTATCGGCGGTAAAGAACCGCAGAGGACGTGAGGATTTGGTAATTGGGTAAGTTGGTAATTGAGTAATTGAAAATCAACCCCCTGACCAAAACCACGTAAGCGACTTGGAGCGCAGCGACAGAAACAAGGGCGAGCCCGACCACGCGGCGAGCCCGCTTCGACAGGAGCAGAAGAGACCCAAGTTGTGAAGGCGCTTAAGCGGTTTGGAGCGCAGCGACATAAGAGATAGGTCGCGACAAGGAGAAGAAGATGGCCGTAAAGATTGAAAAAGGTGGATGGATACTGATCTTTCTGATCGGGCTGGCCCTCGTCGGCTATAGCCTGGTGAGATATGGCGTCATCGACAGCAGCAAATTTGGCGGAAGCGGCAGCGGCAAGAGCTCGTCGAGTGGCGACAAAGTCGACACCACCAAGCCGCTGGAGCTTCCCGTCTCATCCTCCACGGACGAGAACGCCGAAGTTCGTATCCGCGTCAATGTCTGGGTGGGATGCGTCGGCGGACTTGTGGCCAATGGCGGCCTGGAAACTGCGCCGGATTCCATCTTCGCCAAAAAAGGCCTGAAGGTCTCCTTCAAAATCATTGACGACTGGACTGAAGGCGCTTCAGCTCTGGCCACCAATAACGTCGACGTAATGCTCACCACGCTCGATGTTTATGCAAAAGATTACGGCCAGTTCCAGGAGAAGGGCTTTGGCTCGCACGCATTTCTCATGGTTGATTGGTCACGCGGAGCTGACGGCGTCATCGGGAAGCAGGGTATCAACAGTATTGAAGACCTTGCGGGTAAGACAGTGGCCTTCGCGCCTTACACGCCGTCGCACTTCCTGCTGTGGAACGGACTGAAAGCCTCTGGCCTGAGCACCGACCAGAAAAATGAAATCTTCAAGAACGCTGTCCACACCAAAGACGGTATAGAACCCGCCGTACTCTTTGCCCAGGAAAAAGTTGACGCCGCTGTGGCCTGGGACCCGGACATGAGTGACGCTGTAACCAAGCGCGCGGGCTCCAAAAAGATTTATGACACGCGCGTTGCCAACCGCCTGATCGCGGACATTCTGGTAGTGAGCGACCGCTTTGCCGCCAAGCATCCGCAAACGGTGATGAAGCTGGCCCAGGGCTGGATTGAAGGCGTGGAGTTCATTCACACGCAACCTGAGCGCGCTTACAACCTGATTGGAACCATTAAGGACTTCAACATTCCCTCTGACATTGCAAAGACCATGCTGGGAGGCGTGAAGCTGGCCGACTACGCCGACAACACCTCATTCATGGGCACTCAGGGCTCTAATTCCGACTATGCCAACATCTTTAGCATGGCGCAGGATATGTATCGCGAACTGCGCATGATCAAGCGAACGTCAAACGCCGAGGACAGTATTGACCGCCGCTACATCAAGCAGATGAGTGGCAGCTTCTCCACCGCTTCAAGCGAGCAGCCTATCGAGTATCACCAGCCAAGCAAGAATGCGACGCCAATCGCCACGCAACATCGTTCTATTTACTTTGATCCCGCGTCAGCGCATATGAGTCTTGATTCTCGGGCCGTGGTGGATGAAGTTGGCGGCCAGATGCGCGCTTACGAGAACACCATTGTCGATATCGAAGGCAACACTGACGCGACGGGACAGCGCGGCTACAACATGCAGCTCTCGCGCCAGCGCGCTGACGCCGTGAAGCAATACCTGATGGAAAAATACGGCTTCCCCGGAGCGCGCTTCCGCATCGCCGGTAATGGCCCGGACAAGCCTTTGGACAGTAACGCCACACCTGAGGGCCGCGAGAAAAACCGCCGGACAGATATCAAGTTGTACGCCAACCCGGGCGAATAAGCTTTGGTAGAGACACAGCATGCTGCGTCTCTACGCGTTAGCTTCATGCCTGCGGAAGCCGAATTGCCAAGGTAAAGGAATCCATGGCCGAGTTGCTCACAATCCGGAAAGAAACTTCGCGCAGCACCAAACTGATATTGGCCACGGCCGCGTGGGTGCTCGTTGTGCTGATATGGTCCCTGATCACGCATTGGGAACTGATCAGCACATATGTTTTTCCCACGCCGCTGGAAGTTCTACGCGCCTTTAAGCCGCTCTTTACGGAACGTGGCTTGCTGAGCAACGTCTATGCCAGTTGGCTGCGAATCGGCCAGGCTTTCTTGTGGTGTGTTGTCATCGCCGTGCCTCTTGGACTGCTGATGGGCGCGTTCCGCTGGGTCTATGATCTGGTAAATCCTGTAGCCGAGCCTATGCGCTCCATGCCGACCACAGCGTTCCTTCCCGCTTTTATCGGGCTGTTCGGCATCGATGAAACCATGAAGGTGGCGTTCCTCTGGTTTGGCATGTTCTTCTACCTGCTGGCCGTGGTGGTAGAAGAAGTCAATCGAGTCGATACGTCTCTTCTGGAAACTGCGTACACTCTGGGCGCGAAGAAATATCAGGTGATGTGGCTGATGTTCCGTGCTTCGATTCCAGGCATTTTCTCCTCTTTCCGCATTCTGTATGACATTGGCTGGACCTACGTGATCCTGGCTGAAATCGTCAACCGAAAAAAAGGCGTTGGCGCCATGGTGCAGTCAGCCTATGAATTTCACCAGCCCGATCTTGTTTACGCCGGCATCATTGCCATTGGCGTGGCCGCTTTTATCTTCCGCGCCATGCTTACGCTTTCAGAAAGGGCCCTGTTCCCATGGCGCAGGGTTACGCAGGCAAGCACAGACTCGTCAGCCGCCATTGCAGGCAGCCGGGGACACAAGAAGGCGGTGAGCCGTGGAGAATAAGAAATCCAAAATCAGTATTAAAGATGTTTCGCGCATCTTCTTTTCTCCGAGCGGCGAAAGAATTGAAGCGCTGAAGGGCGTAAACCTTGAAGTGGAAGATGCATTTTCTGCTGCCGGCCGTGACATTGGCGAATTCCGGGTCCTGCTCGGCCCTTCCGGCTGCGGCAAGTCCACTCTGCTGCGTATGATTGCCGGTCTGGACAAGCCCACCAGCGGCCAAGTGCTCGTGAATGGAGAGGTGGTTACCCATCCTGGCAAAGACCGTGGCATGGTCTTTCAGAAATATACTTCATTCCCCTGGCTCACTGTTGCCGACAACATCGCTTACGGCATGAAGATCAATGGCGTCCCGGAAGCCCAGCGCAAAGAGACGGTTGACCGCCTTCTGCAGTCGGTAGGCCTGAGTGAATTTGCCAACGTGTACCCGGAAACGCTTTCCGGCGGAATGCAGCAGCGCGTCGCCATTGCTCGCACTCTCGCGTTGCGTCCTTCTGTGATCCTTATGGACGAGCCTTTTGGCGCGCTCGATGCCCAGACCCGCAGTGACATGCAGCAGCTTTTGCTGCAAATCTGGGATGAAACCGCGTGTACAATTCTGTTTGTTACGCATGACGTGGAAGAGGCGGTTTATCTGGCTGACAGGATCTTCATCATGAGTTCGCATCCCGGAACGATCGTGGAAGATGTGGAAGTGCCGTTTGACCGTCCGCGAGACCTAGGCCTGAAAGAAAAGAACGAGTTCCACGAGCTGCAGCATTACGTGCTGGGCCGACTCAAGAGCGCTCCGGGAATCGGCGGCCATGTGAGGGTGAGTATCTGATGGGCTTCGGCGGCAGCTTTTCAAGTTCCAACTTGCCGGATGCTCCCGGCCCGGCCCCGCAGGACAAAGATATTAACTTTGTCAAAGAAGCTTTTAATATCCAATACAACTGGATTGCCCTGGGTGGAGCCGCCGCCTTTGCGCTCGTCACCGGAACTGCCATCCCTATCGCCTTGGCTGGCGGACTTGAGCTGATGTACCTCGCCGTGGTCTCGCAGCATCCGCGTTTCCAACGGCTGGTGCGATCATGGAAGTTTGCCGAGCAGCAAAAGCTCAACGAGCAAAAACTTGGTGATATGCTGCGCAGCCTGCCACCTGACATGCAGGGCCGCTACATCAAGCTGGCGGAAGTCTGCCGGTCGATCCGTGGCAATTTTGCCCAGCTTTCTTCCACCTCGCAAATTTTTGTCCAGCAGATGGATACGCGCCTGGAAGGGTTGCTGCACGGATACGCCCGCCTTCTCTCTGCGGCATTCCAGCAGCGCCAGTACGTTAAGACCACCGATCCTGACGAAATCAAAAAGGAAATTGCCGCGCTGCAACAGCACATGAATACCGATCCACCGCGCGTGCAGGACATCAACAAGAGGCGCGTAGAAATCCTGAGTAAGCGTCTGGAAAAATACCAAAAGATCAACGAGAACCGGCAAGTTGTCGATGCCCAGTGCTCGGCGGTGGAAGACGTGCTGCAACTGGTCCGCGACCAGTCTGTCACCATGCGCGATCCGCAACAGGTAAGCGACCAACTGGCCAACCTGGTGCACGACGTGGAACAAACCGAGCAAACCGTGCAGCAGGTGGAAGGAATTTTCAGCGGGCTTACACCGGAGATGGAAGGCATTATGCAGGACGTAGATACGTCCGGCTCCGGCAGCTCCGCGCAGAGAACAAGGATTGGAAGCTAAGTGTCCACCTCACCCAGCACCGATAAATACATTGACGCACTCCCCGCCTGGGCGCGCGAGCTCTCAGAAAAATACTATTCGCGCTCTTATGCCCTCTTTGTTCTCTACGGCAATGTGCGCGACCTGATTCCTTTTCGCCAGCCCAACGGGACCGATTTCCTCTCGCTTGACCAATTTCTTTCCGGCGCTCTCTTCGGCCAGCGCGATATCGTGCTGCATTATGACCGCGGCGGCCTCAGCTTCGGCAACGCAGATTCTCAATCCGACTTTCGCCGCGCCCTGGAAGGCTATGACAGCTTTCACGGCACAAATTTTTCCAATGGCGGCCTGCCTCGCAATCCTGACGCAGTCCTCAATATTCTGGACAACTACCTGCGCCTGCGCATTGCCGATGGGAAAAAGATCGCCTTGGTCATCGACTTTGCGGAGACCATCGCGCCTGCCGGTGATGTCTCCAGCATGTCTGCCGAAGACCGCAATTCACTGGTCATCCTTAAGCGCTGGGCGCGTAACCCTGATTTCCTGAACGCCGATGTCACTATCTGCCTGATCTCAGAAAACCAGATTGAGTTGAACCAGGGCATCGTACAAAACCCGGGAGTGGCCTCCATCGCCATTCCTCTGCCTGATGAAAGTGAACGCCTGGACTTTGTGCGCTGGCTGCTTCGCACTCATCCGCTCCCGCAGGGGTCTGAGGTGAGTGACACGGTCCTGGCCAAGCTGGCCGCAGGATTGAAACGCGTACAACTGCAGGGCCTGGTTGCGCACGCCGTCCAGAATAAGCAGCCCTTGACGCTCAAATTCCTGAATGACCGCAAGAAAGAACTGATTGAGTCTGAATCCGGCGGACTGCTCGAATTCGTGCAGAGCCGGTTTGATCTCTCTTACGTTGCCGGCAATGACATGGCTAAGCAAAAGCTCAAGGACGCTGCAAGCGCAATCCAGTCCGGCAACACTGATGTGCTGCCGATGGGCTATGTGATCTGCGGCCCTGTTGGCACCGGAAAAACCTTCATCACTACCTGCTTTGCCGGCGAGGTCGGTATTCCTGCCGTGACGCTCAAGAATTTCCGCAGCATGTGGCAGGGCGTGACTGAAGGAAATCTTGAACGCGTGCTCAATCTGCTGAAAGCCATGAGCCCCATCTGCGTGATTGTGGATGAAGCCGACGCGCAACTTGGCGATCGCTCCAGTTCCGGCGACAGCGGCGTAAGTAACCGCGTCTTCGCACAGATCGCTCAGTTCATGGGCAACACCGACTATCGCGGCAAGGTGATTTGGTTCCTGCTTACCTGCCGGCCTGATCTCCTGCCTGTGGACCTCAAGCGCCAGGGCCGTGCGGAAGAACATATCGCGCTGTTTTATCCGGATACGCCGGAAGAACGTAAGGCGCTGCTCCGCGCCATGCAGAAGAAAGCCGGCATGGCAACCTTCACCCCGGAGATGGAAAAGCTTTTCCTGGATAATTCTGGCTCTCTCTCCGGCGCCGATATTGAGGCTGTGCTGGTGCGGAGCCGTATGCGCGCCGCGCTGGCCAAGCGCCCCGCAGTCACCGATGCCGACATCAAAGGCGCGCTGGAAGACTTTATTCCGCCTTCTTATCCCAGTGAAATCGATCTGCAAAATATTGTGGCCGTGCTGGAGTGCACCAGTAAGAGCCTGCTGCCCAAGAAATACCATGACGCAGACCGCGGAGAACTCACGCGCCGTGCCAATGAACTGCTGATGCTCACAAGGCAGTCAGGTGAGGGCTGAGTTACTTGAGAACGATCCACTCTCCGTTGAGCCGTTGATCAGTTCGGCCTAGGTTTCACGGCTTCAGGGTCCGTTTTTCCTATCACCTGATTCCCCGATCACCGGATCACCCGATCTTAGGGGTACCCCTCCCCCTCCCTGGGTCATCCCAGATTGGCGTAGACTTCAGCCACTTCATCCCAAGCCATCGGCATTAATATACTTCCCTCATGTGCCTTTTTATTCGCGATTTTCGCTATTTTTTTGTTGCTATCGGTTGGTGCTTACGCTAAAAGCAGAGTCGGGCCGCGTTTGTGTTTGCGCACGAACGCGGCCCTAACCAAATCACCTGTATTGGAGGCGACGTGGCTAACTCTAAGCCTACACGTTCCCGCAAGAGACGCAAACCAGACCCCTTCGCTGTTGTCCGTGGAAAGGTCGTTGAACGAATCGAAGTTTCTACCATGGACGATGACTGCGCAATCGGGATTCTTTTCAAAGACAGAACCTATCTCGGGTTTGATGTTGAACCGTTCCTTCGCATCACGCCCGATTACTCAGACTGGAAAACTCACAACTACAAACTCATTAAACGCTGGCCACCTCTCCGCAGCGAATAACAATCCCTCCAACATCAAACCGGAACCCGCTTTTCAGCGGGTTCCGTCGTTGCTTTTAGGTGTACTGATTAAATGCCTTGGCAGAGTACCAACGTTTGAATCGCCCCTGTTTAAATTCGCCATCCACAAACTGGTATATGCCAATGAAGGGAGTTTCGTGCGTCTCGTCGCCTGCTATGACGTTCCGATATTTAACCCTGCCGTATGCGACCAGAAAAGAGTCTCTCTTCATGACGGCCTTACGTTCCTCATTAGTCCAGTATCCTATCTTTGTGATTCCCGGACATTCGTGGTCTTTGCCCGGCGCGACGAGAAATCTATCGGGCCGGAGAGGTTTTCCCTCGGGGGCACTCTCCATCAGTTTGTCTACCTTGTCATTACTAAGAACGTCGAAGTACGCCTGAATCTCATAGACAAGAGCTGGAGTTCTGCCGAGGTTGGAGAGGAACCACTCGAAATAAAGCAGGGTCTCATACTTACCGTCTTTCGTCTCCCGGTAGGAACCATCATGAATCCCTTCTTTGAGGGTGACGAGAATCCAAGGGCGCTCCGCATCTTTGAACGCATCTGCGCTTCTTTTGGCGGCCTCAGCACTGACTTGAGCTTGGCTGATGAGTCGATCAGTTTGGAGCCCAGCATTTTTCATTTCGGCAATCGTTTGCTCCCTAGCAGTTTGCATCTCCTTGAGCTGGTCGGCCATCAATGCGCCTTGCGTCTGCACTGCCTTCAAGGTGCGGAAAGTGAAATAAGCAATCAGAGCAGTAATTACCAAGTAGACGAGGAATGGCCAATCAAGCGGCTTCGAAACCGTTTCATTTACAGGATTAGGCCCATTTTTCGCTTCGGGCTGATGGCTATTTTCCTTTTGTGCGGGGCTCGATTGTCCTATCTGAGCGGCGGCGGGACTGGTTACAGGTACAGTCTCTTGGGTTTTGGTGGAATTCTCAGCTTTTTGTTTGGGTTCGCTATTTTTTACGACTGGCTGTTTAGGCTGTATGGACGGTGATGCGGCTTGCAGCAGAATGAGCGCGAGCAGAACGTACATGGCGCGCAATTTTAACAAGAGAGGATTAGAATGCAAGGTATAACTGCAATGAAAGTCCCCGATAAATACGAGCCGAAAAACCCTGATGAATTCGGCACGTTTGACCGCGCCATGAGCAAGATTCTCGCGGTTCCTGGTTCGCACGTCCAAAAGCAAATCAAAAAGAAAAAGGCCCGCAAGAAGCGGGCTAAATCTAAAGCCAACGAATCCGGCCCTTCCCGCGATTCTACATAGGCTTGTTAAATCGCTTAGAACGGTACGTCTTGGTAGGGCCGCTCCATACCTTTACCAGTGAGTTCCTGATAAGTGATTCGCTTGCCTAAGAGTTGCGAGATGGCTAACTGGAAACGGTCGCCATCGCCAACAAAATGCTTTTTGGTCGCACGATTGTTGTAACGAAATACTTGCTCATCGAGGTAACGAAACAAGTGGAACGGTTCAACGGAAATATAGGTGCCTTTCAATCCGCGTTTTACGAGGCTCCAAAAGTTTTCCAGCCCGTTCGTGTGAACCTGCCCGTTAACGTACTCTTTGGCGTGGTCAACGATTCCGTGAGCGTATTCCTTATCCAGTCCCCAATAGGAATGGCAATCATCGGTGGAAAGCTGAGAGCCGAATTCGACGTTATCTCTGACAAGTCCCTGCAAAGTATTCCGCTCTCTGTTCTCAAGAATCTGAGTTCTGACTTTGCCGCCACGCTCCAAGATTCCGCCGACGATAACTTTGTTTGCTCCGCCTTTTGGCAATCCCGGCGCAGTCATTTTGCGCCGTTTGTCTTTGTGCATGAAACGGGCCTTACCGCCTATGTAGGTTTCATCAACCTCGACGTGCCCGGACATTTTTGCCAGAGAGCCATTCTGGAGAGCCAAGCGGATACGATGGCCAAGGAACCATACGGATTTTTGCGTGACTCCCAAGGCGCGGTGAATCTCGTAACTGCTGATTCCATTCTTGTCATTGCAGATCATCCAAATAGCGCAGAGCCATTTGTCCAGCCCGATTGCGCTATCTTCCATGATGGTTCCAACCTTGATGCTGAATTGCCGCCGTTCGTGTTCATTGACACACTGCCAGAGACGGCGCGTTTTGAGGAAATGAATTTCTTTGCCGCCACAAGTAGGACAGATCACAACTCCATCGGGCCAGCGTTTCTTAGCCAGATATGCAAGGCAGTTGTCGATGTTGCTGAAGTAGGTGATTGCCTCTTGGAGCGTTTTCGGTTCTTTGATCTCACTTGTCATGAAAAGAGAATAGCATGTTTGTTCGCATGAGTCAAGTATGTTATTGCCCAAGCCATCCCAAATTGGCGTGGACTTCAGCCATCTGGCCTCGATTGGCGTAGGGTTGAACGGTCTTAAGTTTGGCTGAACGCTAATTGCTAGGTTTTCAAAGATCGTTCAAATAACACTTTTCCTCACTGGGAGGGAAATAATTTATTTTACTATTTGTTCGCCATAGTGTCAAGCTGAAAATAGTCACAAAACCGTCTGGCCACTCGCAGAAAAGGACATCCTGAGGGTCGTCGAAAATCTTCGTTTCGCTGGTTCGTATCAGGGCACGGGCTTTAGCCGTGCCGTAAGTGTTTTAGATTGATCCGGGCTTTTAGCCCCTGCGCGTTTCTCATAAGGGATAAAACTACCGTTGTCACATGCACCTAGCCGTCGATTTTCGGGTAGAGCCACGCTGCGGGGAGTTCTTTTTCAGTTTCATAAAACAGTGAAAGTGTTCGGCCTTCGAGGCCTGGTAGCTTCCCGCCAATCGCCTCTTCAATCCGCCGTACAAAATGGACAGTGTAATCATCCAAGAACGTGAACAGGCCAAAAAGCAAATCCTGAATAGAAGGAACGAGACTGGTCACTCTGTGAGGGTCCGTGCCGTACATAATCGCAGCGACCATGTTCTCTGCTGGATTTTCTGCCGCGTAAGCCACGATTTCGGTGCGAACCGGTTGATGGACGATTTTGTCTCTAAGACCCTCTCCATGATTGTCTCCAGCGAGAATGCCGAACCATTCTGTGTGAGTTTCAAGCAAAGAGGCGTATTGCTCGTCTGCGCTTCTTTTCTTATTTAAGAACCAATCGCGCTGTAGTCTGAACGTATCTCCCTTTACCTGGTTCTTTTTGAAGCATGGGAGCTGAGCCGTCAGTTTGGCTAGAGTGTCAGCGAATATTTTCCAGTAAAGAAGTAGTGCATCCAAAAATAAACGAAAATCTATATCTGCTTTCCGGTTCTGAGCAATTAATTGAGCCGTTGTTGAGGGCGGTTGAAAATCGACAAACTTTTGGCGGGTATCATCCACCAGTTCCAATAAACGATCTGCCTTCCAAAATGTGTCCCTGAGCTTCCCTGAATTCAAGAGGAAAGTCCTTCGCTCTTCTTCGTCCCAATCTTTGAGTTGCGGAAATTTGTTTTGACCGGGAAACTGGTGCGCTTGTTCTACCGACTTCATGAGATTGAGAACGGCAAACCGAAATTCGCCATGGTGGTCAGGAGTGACCGACTTATAGCCGTGAAGAGTGGGCATCTCTGCTAAGTTTACCGGTTTTTCTACCCCAAGCTCCCGTTCTAGCCACGCTGCGCTCAAGCGCGGTCCGTTCCGCCCCGCGGAGATTTTGCTCAAGGTTCCGTCCAGAAGCGCCTTCTAAGAAACCATAAGGAAAAAACCAATAAGGGGGGACTCCAACTCAGGCAAGTGAACTGAATCTTACGATTCGTGCCTTTTGCGATGAGTTCACGACATCAGTTGAGAAGTCTTCGCAACTCAAGAGTTCTATTGACGGATCGGCTAAATAGAAAAAAAGTTGGAAATCGCCGTACCGCCCTGGATCATTCTTCCGTGGGTTGGCGCCTGCTCTTATCCTGCGGATCGTTGTTTCGACATACTCGAGGGCAGCCGAAAACCGGGATCGGAACTCTTTGGGATCAGGGTACTTGCCGTTGACCGCAAATGTCTTGGCAAACTCTTCGGCAACGTCATACGAACTTGGTGGCCGAGTAGCGAGTTTCTGCAGAGCAGCGAACTCTTTGTCTAATTGTTGCTCGTGCACCCTGGCTGCTGTTTCGATATCTGGCCATAAGCTGTCTGGCGCGTCCTTGCGCTTGAGAAAATCGGCAAAGTCGGATGCCCCAGTGACAAAATCGATACGCTGCACATGGTGAATTAAATCCAAGTTGCTCTTCTTGGAAGGGAATCCTAATACTTTGCCCATAAACGGGCGGGGCAGATCCAGGATGTTCTTGGATTGCGCCTTGAGCCATTCGAATATCGCTTTATTTCCGGCAAACCGGGCTGGGCCGCCTTTCACAACTCCGACGGTCAGCTCAGTCATAGTTGGTGGTGCGATCACGAACTTGGCACCCGAGTCGCTCGCTCGGTCTATCTTCGCCTTGGCATCCGGATCACGACCATAGTTGATTATCACGTTCGTGTCTGGAAGATAGGTGTTCATTCCGCAATTCTAGCAGCGGGCTTTGCGACAAAAGACCTCGGGGATTGAATCCGATAAACTTATTAGCTCACCAACACGGTTTCCCACCCGCCTCAATACCACTCTCACTATAGTGAAGCGGGAACCGGAGCAGTGCGCTAATCGAACACAGAGTCGTCGGCAGTCGTCGGCATGCCGCTCAAGGTTAAGAGAAAACTATGGTGACCGCCGCTGATTCGTTCGGCCTCCTGCTGAGTCAACTCGCGAGCTCCTCTTCGATTGAGCACCCGTTGGTGATTGCGGTCGTTCATGACTCCCTCCTTTTGATGCCCGTAATTAAATAACGAAATGAGGCCTCGGTCAACGGTCCAGGGCAATCGGGTGATGTCAAGCTGCTTGTGTAAAAAGCTTGAGGGTGCGGCTGCAGCGGCAATGCAGCAGCCCCGGCGTTTCAAAAGCGGCTCCATGACGGATTGCTCTGGCACATCTATTTGTATTAACTTTGCAGCACCTGTACCGGTCGAGTTCAGGAGGCGTGTGATGGATTTTCGAGATCTGGTGGTCGCCGCCCGTGTGCTGCGCAAGAGTCCCGTCTTTGCGTTGACGGCGGCACTGACAATTGCTTTGGGAGTTGGGGCCAGTACTGCCATTTTCAGTGTGACCAACGCCGTGCTGCTGCGGCCACTGCCTTACCGCGATCCCGACCGCGTGGTGGTCGCGTGCACCGATCTGCGCAAGCGCAATGTTCGCGATTTCCCGCTCTCGAACGCCGACTTCATCGACCTGCGCGAAGGCACCAAGTCTGTCTTCGATGATCTCGCCGGTGTTTTCACCGTTCCGCTCACGCTGCAACACGAGGATGGCACTCCCGAGCGGACCAACGGCGCGGTAGTAACCACCAACTTCTTCCGTCTGCTCGGCGGAGGCATCGCTTACGGCCGCGACTTCAACGATGACGACGCGGTCCCCAACCCTCCCCCTCCGCCGCCTGGCGCCCAGCAGCCGGGGATCCCGCCTCCACCACGGCTGCCGGTAAACGCAATACTGAGCTACGAGTATTTCCAGCGCCGATATGGCGGTGATCCCTCGGTGATCGGACATTCCATGGCGATTGCCGGGCCGCAAGCACCCACGCCAATCATCGTCGGCGTGCTCCAACCGCGCTTCCAACTGTATTTTCCGCCCGAGACCCAGATGCTGCCCGCGCCCGACGTCTGGATCGCGAACCGCCTGGCTTACAACGCCGATCAGCGCAATGGCGTTTCGATACGCGCGGTAGGCAGGCTCCGGCCCGGAGTTACGCCGCAACAGGCGCAGGCAGAATCGGAAAAAGTGTCAGCTTCAGAACGCGCTCAGTTCCCGATTCTGGGGACGGCTGACTACCACATCCGCGTCGAGCCGATGCGCCAGCACATGGTGGCGGAGGCTCGCCCGGCGCTCCTCGCGCTCATGGGCTCGGTCATCTTTCTGCTGCTGGTGGCTTGCGCCAATGTTGCCAATCTCCTGCTGGTGCGCGCCTCGCTACGCAATCGTGAACTCGCCGTGCGGGCCGCGCTGGGCGCGAATCGCTGGAAGCTGATGTCGCCAATCTTAGCGGAAGCCGTGTGGCTTGCCCTTCTGGGAACGCTCGGCGGACTCGCCCTCGCCTGGGGAGGGCTCAAAGAACTGCGCACGCTCGCCCCCGCGAACCTGCCACGGCTGGACACGGTCGCCATCGATACATCGGTGCTCCTCTTCACCGCGCTTGCCGGACTGGCGGCGGCCATTGTCTTCGGCATGACTCCGGCCGTGCGCGCTTCGCGTCCGCGCCTGATGAACGTGCTGGGCGGAGCAGGCCGCAACTCCGGACTCGGCAGTGCCAGCTTCGTGCGCAACATCGTTGTGACCGTTGAAGTCGCACTCTCGTTCGTCCTGCTGGTGGGCTCGGGGCTGATGTTCCGCAGCTTCCTGGAATTGCAGCGCATTGATCCGGGATTCGACTCGCACAACCTGCTCACGTTTGTCCTCAACGGCAACAACGGCGCGACCACGCCCGCGGCTAACGCCGCTTTTGTCCGCCAGGTCCAGAATCGGCTGCGGGTCATCCCGGGAGTTCAGGACGTGACCGGCTCTTTTCCGCTTCCACTCGCCGGGGGCTATAGCCCGATTCGCTGGGGGCTGGGAGACGCTCTCGCAGATCCGGGTAAGTTTCAGGCAGCGGACTTCCAGATCGTTGTGCCCGGATATTTTGAGACCATGCGTACGCCGCTGCTGGCTGGCCGTACCTTCACCGACGCTGACAACGAGCCTGATCGCCGGCTGATCATCATCGACGACTTACTTGCGAAGAAAGCTTTTCATGGAGAGTCCGCCGTGGGCAAGCGCATCCTCATCCGGGTAAAGACGCCCGAGCCGGAGTGGATGGAAATTATCGGCGTCGTCGGACATGTGCGCGAGACCTCGCTGGCCGTGCCCGGACGCGAGCAAGTTTACTTCACTGACGCGTATGTTGGACCTGGAGCGGTGAACTCGTGGGCGCTGCGCGTTGCCGGAAATCCCGCGGGCTACGCCGGCCAGGTGCGCGCTGCGGTCAAAGACTTAAGCTCGCGGTTGCTCATTACGAACCTGCAGCCGGAAGACGAGTTGGTGAGCCAGGCCCAGTCACAGACAACATTCTCGCTGCTGCTGATCGGTGTCTTTGCTGTCATCGCCGGAGTGCTCGCCGGAGTGGGACTCTATGGCGTGCTAGCCACCGCCGTGAGGCAACGCACGCCGGAAATCGGAGTGCGCATGGCCCTGGGCGCCGGACGTCAGAGCATCTTCCGGCTCATAGTCGGCCAGGGACTGGGTTTGAGCGCAATCGGACTGGCCATCGGCCTCATCGCCGCATTGATACTCACGCGACTGATGACGACGATGCTCGTCGGCGTGAAGCCCGCCGATCCGCTCACGTTTGTGATTATGGTGCTGCTGTTTCTCGCCATCGCGGCAGCATCCTCCTGGGTCCCGGCAAATCGCGCAGCTGGAATTGACCCAAACAAAGCACTGAGAGAAGACTAAATCTTTTTGCTTATTGAAGAGCACCCAAAACAATGGTCCAGTCCGGAGTGATGAGAGCAATTCTGGAGGCACTTGAATGTGGTTTAACTTCTCTTGTGCCTGCCCGCTCGTCATGATTTTGATCTGCGCTCGTCTGCGAAATCTGCGGCAAAGAGCTTTAATCCTTAAAGAACTTCTCGATCCTCTTCCAATATTTCTGGACAATCATCTCCGTGCTGAGATGGCCGCCACGCGAAAATGAATTCAGCTTCACGCCTGTGCGATCAGCGAAATTCTTGACCGACTTATAAGGCACATACGGATCGTCTTTGGCATGAAACATCATGACCTTGGTCGGATCGACTTCGTCTGCGTGATACGCCGGGTTGTAGAACTTTCCGCCGTGCAGCTTGCGCCAGTTGCTGTCTGAAAGACGATAGCCATTCCCAAACGCCTCGCGGATATAGGCAGCGTAGCTGGGATTTGAAGTCTCCAGCCGTTCTTCAGTCGCAAGAATCTTCCAATCCACCACCGGGCAGTTGGCAATCACTTTCTTCACCCGATCATCAAGCGACGCAAGAATGGCTGCTGCGCCGCCAAAACTTCCGCCGATCACAAAGATCTCATCCGGCTTCAAAGCAAATCGCTTGCCGAACGCCAATTCGCGAACGCCTTTCGGCAGCTCGTCAATCACATCAAGAATATCTCGGTCGGGAGACTTCTGCAGAAATTTTCCGCCGCTCTCCCATGATCCCCGATATCGCGGATAGAAGACCCAATAGCCTTTTGCCGCCAGGAATTCCATCAACGCCTGTTTGCGTGGAATTCCCGGCATGCCATCGCACAGGATAATCACCCGCTGCCTTTTCCGGGGACGCATCGGCGGCAGAAATTCCGCGACGATCTCCTGCTTGAACCGCGTTCTATAGATCACTTACCTCTCCCGGATGCCGCGCTTTTCTGCGACAAAGCAACTGAATGCTACTCTATTGTCTGCCGTGCCTCCCATGGTAGTTTCTTGACATTTTCAGACCTTCTCCGTGTCTCCGTGCCTCCGTGGTGGGGGTGCTTTTCCGATTCCGGCGATGTCGCGCGATGACGGCGATCATTTGCCTTCAATCGCGTCCCACACCTTTTTGGTGTCAACGTTCTGGGTGTATTTCACGATTTTTCCGTCCTTGAAATTCCAAATGTGGGCAAAAACGGCGTCCATCACGCCCCCGGACTTTTTGTACGTTCCCAGATATCTGCCGGTCACGATGATGGAGTCCCCGGCGTCATAAAACTTGTCCACCTCTGCCCGATAGCCGTCCCACTCGGTGGCCAGTCGCGCAAACACGTTCTTTCCCACCTCTTCCATGCTGTGGAACGTCCCCGCGTATGGGAAGCCGGCGGCCTCGGTCCACTCAAAGCGTGGGGCGAGCGAGGATTGAAGGTTTTTGGCGATCTGCTCAGCGTCGCCCTTGTAAATGCCCTGGATTGTCTCCAGATTTGTTTTCATAAGCTCACTCTAATAAATATCGGCGTTCTGCCCCACAAAACAGGCAGTTTCTAAGGTAAAAATCCCATGAATTCTAATCTTTTCTCTAATAATTTGTAACGCTCATGCCGTTTTGGGAACGATAATACAGGCACAGACTAAATTGCTCGCCCGGGCTTCCGGATCGCAAACGGACCGGTATAGGGGAAAAAAACATGTATGACGCGATTGTTGTTGGGGCTCGGTGCGCCGGTGCGCCCACCGCGCTTTTGCTGGCGCGCAAAGGTTATAAAGTCCTGCTGCTGGATCGCGGGACCTTTCCCAGCGACATGCCGTTTTCAAACCATTACGTCCACCAGACCGGCTCAGCACGGCTGAAGCGCTGGGGACTGCTGGACACGCTGAAAGCTTCCAATTGCCCACCGATTTTAACCAATCATTTTAATTACGGCTCATTCTCGCTTACCGGCTCACCCGTGCCGGCCGAAGGCGGGGTCACTGAGGCATTTGCGCCGCGCCGTCTCAAGCTTGATCCAATATTGGTGGATGCCGCCGTGAAATCCGGGGCGGAACTGCGCGAAGGTTTTTCCGTCCAGGAAGTGCTTTTTGAAGATGGAAAAGTAGTAGGTATTCGCGGTCATGAAAAAAATGGCCCCATGGTTACTGAGAAAGCGCGGATCACGGTAGGCGCCGATGGCATGTTCAGCGTGGTGGCCAAAGCTGTACAAGCGCCTGAGTATAAAACCGGCCCCGCGCTGGAAGGCTCTTGGTACGCCTACTTTAGCGGCGTGCCGATGGTCGGCTGGCATCTGTGGCTGCGTCCCGGCAACGTGATCTTCGCATACAACACCAATGACAATCTTTCGCTGATCGGAGTGGCGTTTGCTGCGCGCGATCTGCCAACAGTTCGCGCCAATGTGGAAAAGCACCACAGCGCCGTAATCGCCCAGCACGCGCCGGAGTTGTGGGAGCGCATGCAGGCGGGCAAGCGTGAGTCGCGCTATGTGGGTGGCGCTATTCCCAGCCACGTGCGCAAACCTTACGGACCGGGATGGGCGCTGGTGGGCGATGCCGGCTATCAGAAGGATCCCTGCACCGCCTCTGGAATCACAGACGCTTTTGGCAGCGCTGAGTGGCTGGCTGATGCCATTGATGCCGGTTTAAGCGGTAGCCAACCCATGGAAGAAGCGTTGGCTGCCTATGAACAAACACGCAACAACACTGAGCTTCCGTACTTTGACTTGACCACGCAGTTGGCGGCGCTGGAACCACCTCCGCCGGAGGTGCAGCAGCTTCTGGAAGCTCTGCGTGAAAATCCTGAGCAGCGTAGCCGCTTCTTTGGCATGCTTGCCCACACTGTTCCGGTGACGGAGTTCTTTTCGCCGGAAAACATGCAAGCCATCTTCAAGCAGAAGCACGCAGCAATGTCCGCAAGTGCCGGTTAGCCGGGACCGTTTGCCTGGATTAGAAAATGTTGCAACGGTCCTGAAGTTCGCTTCACAACTAGAAAACGCCGCATTTCGCGGATGTGATCGTGCTCAAGCTTCCACGCTGTTTTTCAAAAATGAAAGAGTAAAAGAAGAAAGTGATTTTTCCGGATGAGCCGGCCGGCATAAAGACTCTTGGGCTTTTTGAAGGAGTGGTAATGGACATAGCGATTTTTGGCGCTGGAATCGCAGGCCTGATGAGCGCAATTACCTTGCGCGCTCAAGGCCACCGCTGCCGCATCTATGAGCGCATGCGCCAGGGCCAGGAGACCGGTATGGGCTTCATCCTGATACCGGATGGGATTGCGTGCCTCCAAAGTTTTGGCGTAGACCTGACTGGCCAAAACAGCGGCTCCCCGCTGCAACGTTATTTTTGCCGCAGTTCAAGCGGACAGATACTGTATGAGCAGCCTTTGCCTCTGGGGACCCGCAGCATCCGTCGGCGCCAATTGATTGACGCGCTGATGAGCGCTTTGCCAGCGGATAGCACTCCCGTATTTGACGCGGAACTCGCCGCTCTCGATTTCGACGATGCAGGAAACGTAACCCAGGCGCGTCTGAATACCGGTGCCGGCGTGAAAGCGGATCTTTATGCCAGCGCGGAAGGCATCCGTTCGCGAGCAAGGCACGCTCTATTTCCGGGCTGGCCTGCCACCCAGGCGCGGGTACTTGAAATCGTGGGGATGGTGCAGTGCAAGAGTACCGTGCGCTGGGCCAACAACAATTTCAATAAATTTCATGCTGTCAGCGGTGGCATTGCGCTGGGCACGCTGGCCGTGGACGATGAGCACGTCATCTGGTATCTGCAATTCGATTCCCAGCGCTTTCCTCAGCCGGAGGAAGATGCCGCCAATTTCGCTGAGGCTCGCAAGAAATTCGTTACATCGCTGGTCGGAAACTGGGCGGACCCCATTCCCCATCTGCTCAGCATCGCGGATTTCTCCCGCACGCATCTTTGGCGTCCGCTGGATACAGACCTGGTTCCAACGTTTTATCGCGGAAATTTGGTCCTGGTGGGTGACGCTGCTCATCCACTCTCACCCTTTACCAGCCAGGGCGTTTCTTCAGCGGTGGCAGACGCCGTGGCCCTGGCGGAAAATCTTCGTCCGCAGAATGTAAAAACGCAATCTGATCTGGAGAAGGCGCTTGCAAGCTACTCAACGGAGCGGCGCGAGCAATGCGCTCCATATGTAGCCAAAGGACGTGAGCTGACTCGCCACTTTCTTACTCCGGAAATCGGCAGCACTATCCTGTTGCCGATAGCGGAATCGGACCAGATGCAGCCGGTATCGTTTTCAGACAACATCGTCCGGCTCGATCTTCTGCGCGAACGCGCTTTCAATATGCGGTGGGCACAGCAGCCCGCAGATGTCATCCCGCTCACCGCTGCCGATCCTGATTTTCCTGTTTGTCCCGCGATTCAGGAGCAGCTTGTGCGCTACGCCCGCGACGGAGTGCTCAGTTATGGCCCGCCGGAAGGACTGCCTCAGTTTCGCGAGTCGGTTGCGCGCTGGATGCAGGAAACGCGAGACATGTCTTGCACTCCTGAAGAGGTATTCGCCACGGACAGCGCTGCCTCCGGCATGGCTGTTTTGGCGCGCGCCAGTCTGGCGCCCGGCGATGAAGTTCTTATTCCCGATCCTGTAGATTTCTTGCTGCACCACACCGTACAGCAAGCGGGGGCCTCACCTATTCGCGTAAGAGTTGAACCGGGCACCAGCGCGGACGAATTCATTCGCGGCATGGAATCGCGCCTGACCGCGCGTACGCGCATGCTCTGGCTTTGCAATCCTCACAATCCGTTAGGCGTGGTTTATTCCCGCCAGTGGCAGCAGCGCGTTGCAGAGTGGGCCATCTCTCACGGATTGAGGATTGTTTCTGATGAGATCTGGTCAGACATCGTTTACACGCCGCACCGGCACGTCAGCCTGGCCTCGATTTCGCTGGAGATTGCCCGCAACACCGTAACGGTTTATGGATTCTCCAAGAATTTTGCTTTGGCTGGGTTGCGAGTGGGCTGTTTGATCTGTCCCGATTCGGAATGGAGAAAAGAAATTATCGCCGCCTCAGATGCTGAAAGCACCGTCTACGGTGTGTCGGTGCTATCGCAGGTTGCTGTTGTGGCTGCGCTGAATGAAGGCCGCGAATGGCTGGCACAATTTGTCCAGCATCTGCAGGCGCAGCGGGATTACGTTGTGGGCCGTCTGGCGAAGTGGCCAGGTGTAACGGTGCAGCCGCCGCAAGGAACTTACGTGGTATTTCCCGACGTGCGGAGCCTGAGTGACGATTCAGAAGCACTGTGCGGGCAACTTCGTGAACAAGCCCGCGTGGCGCTGGTGCCCGGCGCTTCGCGATGGTTTGGCCCCGGAGCCAGCGGACACCTGCGTATATGCTTTGCTACTTCGCACCGGATCCTGCAAGAAGCATTCGACAGGCTGGAGCCTGTCGTCAAGAAAATCGCAAACGAACGCAGCCTGGTAAATGTGATTCACTAAGCGCCAGGCCGGTCCTATCTATTCCGTGCGACTCTTCCCGGGGTCCGATTCCTGAATGGAAACCGACTTCACGTTTACAAACTCACGGATGCCGTGATAGCTTAACTCGCGTCCAAATCCGGAATGCTTCACGCCGCCGAAAGGAATGCGCGGGTCGGAGGCCACCATTCCATTGATAAACGCCAAGCCTGACTCAATTTCATTGATGAACAGGTCTCGCTCCGCGGCATCGTTGGTCCACGCGCAGGCCCCCAAGCCGAAGATTGAATTGTTGGCAATCTCAATCGCTTCGCTCATGTCTTTTGCGCGATAGATGGACGCCACGGGGCCAAATAGTTCGTCTTCGTAAGCCGGCGAACCTTTAGGGATATCTGTGAGGACAGTAGGCGCAAAGAAATTACCTTTGCGATCAATGCGCTTTCCTCCCAGCAGGCTACGCGCGCCCATTTCTACTGTCTTTTTCACCTGCGCTTCCAATCCCTTCAGTAGATCTGCCGTGGCTAGCGGGCCGACGTCGGTGTGGGCATCCATGGGATCGCCGACTTTGAGTGACGCCATGCGCGCCACAAATTTCTTTTCAAATTGGTCTGCAATCTCCTGATGGACGATGAATCGCTTGGCCGCGATACAAGATTGGCCGTTGTTGATCACCCTGGCCTGCACAGCAGTTTCCACTGCCTTATCAAAATCTGCGCTCGGCATCACAATGAATGGATCGCTGCCGCCAAGTTCCAATACACATTTCTTTATCTCTTTACCTGCGGCCGCGGCCACACTGCTGCCCGCGCCAACGCTGCCGGTAAGTGTGACCGCCACAATGCGACGATCAGCAATGATCCTGTTCACGCGGTCTGGCCCGATCAGCAATGCCTGAAAAGCGCCTTCAGGAAAGCCCGCGCGACGAAAAATGTCTTCAATGGCAAGCGCGCACTGCGGCACGTTGGAAGCATGCTTCAGCAGGCCAACGTTGCCTGCCATGAGCGCGGGCGCGGCAAAGCGAAATACCTGCCAGAATGGAAAGTTCCACGGCATCACGGCCAAAACGGGGCCAAGCGGCTGATACCGCACAAAGCTCCGAGTGGCGTTCGTCTTGGCCTCTTCGTCGGCCAGGAACCGCTCTGCATTTTCAGCATAGTAGCGACAACCAACTGCGGATTTCTCCGCTTCCTGCACGGCCGATTTCAATGTCTTTCCCATTTCCTGGGTCATCATCCGGCCAAAAGCGTCTTTTTCTTTCTCCAGGATCTCTGCGGCACGCAGCATCATGGCGGCGCGACGGGCGAATGATACCTTCCGATAGTCACGGAAAGTCGCGGCGGCCAGAGCGAGCTTCTGTTCCACCGCGTCGTCTGAGTGCTGCTCAAATTCGCGCACCACTTCGCCGGTCAGCGGGCTTACGCTGGAGATAGTCGCTCGCGGTAGCTCAATTATTTTTTGGGTGCTCATTGCTATCTCCTCCCGATTGTCGGTGTATTTCTTTTTGGATGCTGCCGGGCGATTAAATGCTTCCACGAATAGCGGCAACGAGGGATCAGATCAAATGAATCCGGAAAATTATCGCGAAGAACGCAGTCTCCTGCAAACGTGGGGCGAGGGTTTTCAATAAGGCCAGAATGCAATGAGAGCAGCCTTAATGGTCGTGCGTGTCTCCCCAGTACGCAACGCCACGACTGCAAACGTCAGTTGCCGGTCGTCAGGTCACGCACGGTGAGCACCGGACAAGGCGCCCCGGCAATGACGTTATAGGTAACTCCGGTGCGAAAATGACCATTGAATTTCTTTTCCGCTGGCAGGCCCAGCACAATCAGATCAGGGCGCTCCGTGTTGGCATAACCGAGCAGTTCTTTCGCAGGGTCCCCTACTTTCACCACAGAAACAGGCTTGCACCAATCCCTGGCTTCGGCAGGCACAATCTTGTCCAGTCTCTTATAAGCATTTTCAAACGCCGTGGAGCAGTCATTGTGGAAAGCTTCACTCGGCGGGACTACGTGCATGAATGTGAGGTCTGCGTTATTTTCCTCGGCTATCGACAAGGCATACTGCGTGGCAAATTGCGCGTGATCGCCTAGGTCTGTGGGGAACAGAACACTTTCTACCTTGAACTCATGATATGGCTGTGTTGTTACGTGCGGTCCCACCGTCAGCACAGGGCACGTCGCGTTGCGAAAAACCGCTTCTGCTACCGAGCCCATCAGAAAGTGCTGCAGCCCTTCCAAACCAAATTTATGAATTATGAAAGTGCGACGCGTATCTCTTTGGAATAGTGCGTGGACGGGAGATATTGGAATGAAAGATCAGTTCCTGCTCAACTCTGAGTGAGAACGGCAACTACTAACTTCACGTAGCTCCAGGTGGTTTTTTCCCGTTCGTTTCGCCGCATACATTACTTCATCAGCCGTTTGTAGCATTTCCGGCACAGAAGCGAGCGGAGGAGAAAAGCTCGCTATTCCTACACTGACCGTGACCGGCCACGAGCGCTGGCTCATGGCACAATCGAGTTCAAGCCGAATACGATCGAATATCCGAGCAGCCGTTGTTCCGTCTGTAGCCGGCAGCAGAATAGCAAACTCATCTCCACCGATGCGTGCCACTATGTCAGTTGGCCGAAGGGCCTTTTGGATCGCAGCTGCTGTTGCAGCCAGGACCTTGTCTCCTGTGTTATGCCCAAAACGGTCATTGAGCTGCTTGAATCCATCAATATCGGTATATGCAAGGCTGAGCGGCACATTCTGCCGGTCTGAAAGGCTCTTTGCCTGCACAGCAGCTTCAAACAGAGCTCGCCGGTTCGCGGCCCTGGTTAACGGATCAATTCGGGAAAGAGTTCGTTCGTTGTCATAGAGTCTCTTTAGTTGGTCAATCATGAGCGTTGAACTGAGATATAGGACAAACAAAATGAATAGATTCCAATACGCGCTCACGTGTGGAATTTGACTGAGCCTTATGAAATAAGCAGTGCCAAGGCTGGCCGCTGTGATGGCAAGACCGGCATATTTTCCTATGAACCAACTGAAGAACGATATGGGGACCAGATAAAAAGGCGAGAATTCCAGCACATAATTCGTGTGCGTCAGGTAATCCCCTGCTGAAACCAATCCAAGCAAGACAAGGCCTAACATAATGAGGACCCTCTTCGGCAACGTGCCGAGATATTCAGTTATGGACACGGAGACTCCTGCATATCTAGATGACGGACGCTCATTCTTCGTTTTCCGGATGAGGGGTAGATTACTTCTGCGCGTTTGTGATGTTTCTTAAGTGTTCGTTACAGGCGAGTATTGGCAGCTCATCATTCCTCGTCTTTAAGTCTAGTGCGTTGCCCTACAAATGAGCCGGGGAGAAAGCCAGTTCAGCCTCGTGCAGGATTGGCGCGAATCTTGTCAGGAGAGGCAGGCGCATACGATATGCCGTCGGGAGGTAATCGTGGGAAAGGCTAACGCTAAGAGCGACCGGAAAAGAGCACGAAAGATAGAATCAAAGCCTTGAACGCCAAGCAGAAGAGCTTTGAAGTGGCCAGATGGAAGCCGGTAGCCTGGACGACTATCCAGCGGAGATAGAAGCGGCATTCTGGAAGTGAGAAGATGGCGCGTACAAGAACGATTGGATCAATGTTTTACCAGCATTTTCAAAACAAGAGCGGCAAGCATCAGTACCGCTCCAAGGGCGGCATTATACTCGCGATGTCGAAGATAAAGCTCCGAAGAAAAATGTGCAGAGCCATCTCCCACTGCTGTCTTTGCCCGATACGCTGTTAAGCGCGGCAGAAGCCGCGGCACCTGATTAGCGTACTGACCATAGCCGGGAAATGCGGCCCGCAGATATTTTTCTTCTGCGGCGATCACTGGCATGTAGATGAAGGCAAACATGGCCAGTGCGCCAATACCGATCCAAATGTTCCGGGCTGCAATGATGAACCCTATGGCAATGATGATGGAGCCAAGATAGAGCGGATTGCGCGTGTAGGCGTAAGGGCCGGTAGTGGCAAGCTCCGCGTTTTTTCGTATGTGTCCTGAAGCAAGAGCGCGAATGAGAACGCCCAGGGCGGCCACGGCGAAGCCTGCTCCTAAAGAAATCCATGTAGGCCGGGCAAACCAGAAATATGCGGCGGCAAAAAGAAAGCCCAGTGGCACACGCGACCGTGTGGCGACACGCGACCAGCTAGGCATTGCCGCCTCCCAGCAGGTGGCGAGCGGCGGCGATCACTTCTTCGGTGGAAATCTTCAGCAGTCCGGCTTCAACTTCTCGATGGTGAGAAAATGTGGTCTCGCTTTCCGGATGCCGCAGCGCGATCACCCTGGCGCCAAAAGGGCCAGTGCGTCCTGGGTCGGTCGGACCATACAAACCGACCACCGGAATTTCCAGCGCAGCCGCAAGGTGCAGCGGCCCGGTGTCTCCGCCTATCAGGATGCGCGCGCGACGCGTAAGC
This sequence comes from Candidatus Angelobacter sp., assembly GCA_036496525.1. Lineage (GTDB taxonomy): Bacteria > Acidobacteriota > Terriglobia > Terriglobales > Acidobacteriaceae > Angelobacter. The sequence goes on along the minus strand of DASXKZ010000287.1, from coordinate 57,991 downwards.
GCAATCAGCTGCCCGATGGTGCAGCGCAGCTCAAATGCGTTTCCTCCGCTGGCATTCACCACCGCGCGAGCAAGGTCGCCTTCCTCGGCAGAGGCATTCACCAGAGTCTTGATGTTGTGGACCGCAAGGGCCCTCGCAACCTCGCCATATCGGTCCGCGGGCCATTGCTTTGCTCCCCAGCCCGCGCCCGGATTCACAATCGCATAGCTGGCAATTCCCAGGCGACCGATTTCAGAATCTGCCCACGCTTCAGCCGTGGGATCTACAGGAAGCTGTGGAGCAAGCGATTTCAATTCGCGTCCGCCAAGGACCGGATGAAGCGCCTCATTTGCAAGCGCCAGGTTTTGCTCGATGACGTGTTTGCCCTGGCGCAGCAGGGCCTTTCTGTAAAAGTAACGCGTGGCGGATTCGCGCGGGTCGCCATACCCGGCCAGAATTTTTGCGCCGCCTAGCTTGGCGAAAATTCCGGACTTGATGGCGCCCTGAAAATCGAGGGCAAAGTCATAATCGATTTTTTTTACTCGCCTAAGCGCGCCGAGGATTTCTGTTGTGGCAGAAGGACGAAAGAAGTGCTGCCGCCATCGTCGTGTATCCAGAGTATGAATGTTGTTGACAACTGGCTTCTGTGGGCTGACTCCGTACGGGCTGGCCTTTCTGCCCTGCGCGGTCAGCAGTTCAGACCAGCGCTCCTCCACAAGCCAGCCTATCGTCGCATTGGGGAGAGCCGCACGGATTGACGTGGCTGCCGGCAAGGCATGCAGAATGTCTCCCATGGCTCCCAGCCGGACAATCAGGATTTTTGCCATTTCCGCCTCAGCACGTCATTTCTCAACACATCGTTGCTCAAAAAATCAGTTGTGGAATGGTCTTTCGGATCGCCCACAATGGCGACACGCCCGCCGCAGGCAATTACCACATCGCGTTCCGGCACATTCTCCTCAGTATAGTCAGTGCCTTTGGCGTGAATGTCAGGTCGTAACAAGCGTATAAGCTCCGTGACATCAAGCGCATCAAAGAGCGTGACCGCATCAACGTCACTGAGCGCCGCCAGAATTTCCGCGCGTTCATCGCCGGGAACGCGAGGCCGGCCTTCGCCTTTGAGGGAGCGCGTACTTGCGTCCGAATTTACGGCCACGACCAGCCTGCCGCCCAGCTGTTTGGCAGCGCGCAGATAACGGACATGTCCAACGTGAAGAAGATCAAAGCATCCATTGGTCAGAATGATTTTGTCTCCAGCCGAACGCCACTGCCGGACCTGCTCTGCCAGTTCCGCAGCCGAAAAAATCTTTTGGGCGGTCGCAGCCAGTCATCCCTCCATTACGGCGCGCAGCAGCTCAGCGCGGGTTACGGTGGCCGTGCCGCGTTTCATCACTACAATGCCTCCGGCGTAATTGGCAAGGCGCGCGGCGGATTCTGAATCGGCCCCTGCAGCAAGCGCCGCCGTATATGTTGCAATAACAGTGTCGCCTGCCCCGGTAACGTCAGCTACTTCGTCAGAGCCATAAATCGGAATAGGAATGGGTTTGGACCCTCGCGGGAAAACCACCATGCCATCCTTGCCGCGCGTCACCAGCAGGGATTGCAGTTTCATTTTCTGCATTACGGCCTTGCCCGTAGCGAACAGGCGTGCATTGTCATTGCCGATGCGTGTACCCAGGACTTCTTCCAGTTCCGACTCATTTGGCGTGGCAGCCGTGATGCCGCTGTAAGCCAGCGTGCGATAGCGCGAGTCAAGCGTGACGGGAACGCCGTTGAGCGAAGCGCGGGAGCGAATGTTGTCGAAAATTTCCGGCGTGGCTGCTCCATAGCCATAATCTGAGATCAGCAACGCGTCAGAAGCGCGAACATAGCCGCGGGCCTGAAACGTAATGTCGCGAATGGCCGCGCGGTCCAGCGGTGTCTCCGGCTCGCGGTCCACCCGGATGACCTGCTGACGGGGCGAATGCGTGGTTCCAGCCAGCACGCGAGTTTTGGTAACGGTGCCACGGCCCTTGATCCGACGTATGGCGCTCACGGAGATATGTTTCTGTCGAAACGCATGCAGCAGCATGCGGCCGGCTTCGTCGTCGCCAATAACGCCAACTGGCAAGACCGTCACTCCCAAATCGGCCAGGTTGTAAATGGCATTGCCGGCCCCACCGGGAACAACTGTGCGGTCACGATGGCGCAGGATGAGCACGGGCGCTTCCCGCGAGACCCGAGAGATTTCGCCATAAATAAACTCGTCGGCAATGAGATCGCCCAGCACGGTGATGCTGAGCTTGGGAAACTGCTCAACGATTTTGACCAGGCGGTCGGACGGCTTTTGGGCTTTTTGCATTGACTCACGATTTTCTCATGCCGGAGCCTGAATCTGCTGGCCGGAACGCTGTTCAATGGTCTTTAAGAGTTCCCTGAGCACCTGCTCCGGCGATTCCAACTCAATGCGAAGCTGGGCCGTGTGAAGAGGGGCGAGTTGTGAGGAGAGCGTTCCCAGATTGACCAGATCTTTTTCCGTGGTAATGAAACTATCTGCGCTCGTCTGCTTTTTCAGGGCCAACAAACGGTCGATATCACGCTGTTCGTAGTGATGATGGTCGCGGAAAGTGATCGTCCCGGCGACTTCCACTCTTGAAGATTTCAGGGATTCAATAAATTGTCGGGGACGCGCAATCCCAGAAAAAGCGATGGCTTTTCCAACAGCAGCAGGGAGTTCAATGACTCGGCGCGCACGCAAAATGCTTTTAGCTCCGGGTGGCTGCGCTTGAGAATCGGTCAGGATAACTGCGTCCGCGCGATTTAAGGCTGTGATCGGCTCGCGCAAGCGGCCTGTGGGAAGCAAAGAGCCACGTTGGTCTTCCGCCGGCAGCAGGACAATATCAAAGTCGCGATGCAGGCGACGATGTTGAAAACCATCGTCCAGCAGGTGCAGCTTGCTGGAGAATTTCTGTTCGGCCAGAAGGCCGGCTTGATACCGGTCCGCGCCAACGATTATCGGTGCTTGCAGTTTGCGGGCGATCAATAGAGGCTCATCCCCGAAGTGCGTGGGTGAACCTTGGGGATCGACAACCGCGATTTCGCTGGAAGAGCGACCATAGCCCCGCGAGAGAACGTCGAAGGCAATCCCGCGCTCCGCCAACAGTTGTCCCAGGACGATCACGAAAGGCGTCTTGCCGCTCCCGCCGACGGAAATATTCCCGATGCTCACCACGGGCCGCGCCAGCTTCTTCACCTGAAAGATGTGACGATCGTACAAAACATTTCTTATGGCGACGCCGGCGCCGAAGATGGCCGAGAGAGGATTCATCGGCTTCTCTCCTGCTGTTTCAAAAGCGGGGTCAGAGCGTCCAGCGTCCGTCGCGTGGCTCCTGCATGTTTAGTAAATAAATCTTTTGCCGCGCTCCCCATGCGCAGGCGGTCTTCTGGATGGCACAGCAACGAGACAAGCTGCGCGGGAAGCGTTTCAGCCGTTACGATCTTCACCGCGCCGCCCTGTTCAAAGAGGCTGACAATCTCACGAAAATTAAAAGTATGCGAACCTACCAAAATGGCAGCGCCGTATTGCGCGGGCTCCAGGATATTATGGCCACCGGTGGGAACCAGGCTGCCACCAACAAAAGCGATATCCGCCAGTTCGTAAATGGCGGCCAGTTCTCCGACGCTATCCAGCAGGAAGATGCCGCTACGAATTGGTTGCGGCGGTCGCCATTGGGTGCGGCGCTGAAGGGGGAATCCTTGCGTTGAAATTAATCCGGCCACTTTTTCAAATCGCTCAGGATGCCGTGGCGCAAGGACCATCACAGCGCCGGAGATTTGCTGCTGGACCGCTTTGAATGCCGCCAGGAGCGGCTCCTCTTCACCTTCAGCGGTGCTGCCACACACAATTACCGGCGAATCCTTGCCAATGGCTGCACGCAATCCTGTAATCAATTCAGGCTGGGCGTTTGGACGGACATCAAATTTCAGGTTACCGCTGACTCTCACCCGTTCAGTAGGCGCGCCAATTTCGCGCAAGCGCTCGGCATCTTCTCTGGTCTGGGTGAGAAACAAATCAACTTCCGACAGCACGCGGCCAAAGAACCATTGGAAGCGCTTGTAACGCGGGAATGAGCGGTCAGAGATGCGCGCATTCACAATTGCCAACGACGTTTGCCGCTTGCCCGCCAGGTGAAGCAGGTTGGGCCAGAATTCGGTTTCAGCAATCACAAGCAGCTGCGGCCTTAGCGCATTCAGGTATTTTCGGACGGCAAAGCCGAAATCGAGCGGCATGAAGAACGCACGATTTTCGCCGAAGCGCTGGCGCGCCAGTTGCTGGCCTGTTGCGGTGGTGGTAGAAACAAAAACTTGCCGATCCGGATGTTGCTTCATCAGATCATTCACTAGCTGGCTTACCGCCAGCACTTCACCCACGGAAACAGCATGCACCCAGATGGAGCCCGGCTGGGCGTCAAGCAATCGGGCAGGCACAAGACCAAGACGCTCTGCCAGTCCGGTACGATACTTGCTCAGTCGGAGCATCTGAATGGCCCACCAGGGCAGCGAAAGCAGCGCCGCGCAAGCCAGAAGCAAACTGTAGAAGATATACATTGAGACTTTGGACATTCTATGGAAACTGCGCAGTTGTGCAAACCTGCCCTGCGGCTGGATATAATCAATGTTGTGAAAGCTGCCTGCATCATCGGTTGCGCTCTGCTGTTTACCACGCTGCTTATCGGCGAAAAGCGCTTTAATCCGCCCCCCGTGGCACACGCCAGCACATATGCGTTGCATGAAGCGCATAACGACGAAAAGGTGACCATCGCCGCCGAACCGTACACGCAGCAGCAGTCCTCTGAGGTATTCAAACAGAATTATTGGGAGCACGGCCTTTTCCCGGTCCGCCTGCTGATTTCCAACGACGGCGACCAGACCCTGATGCTCCAGGACCTGAAGGTGGAATACATCACCGCTCGTCGGGACAAGTTGCAGCCGGCCTCCAACGACGATATCTATCGCAAGTTCGTCAGGCCCAACCGCGCGGACCAGAGCCATCCCGGCATGCATTTGCCGTTTCCTGTAGGCAAGAAAAAAGAGGCGATCAGCAAAGACACGCAGGAAGAGTATGAATCGGCGCAGTTTGCTCCTGTTCCCGTGACGCCGCATTCCACACACGCCGGTTACCTGTTTTTTGACATGCAGGGCGAGCCGCCGGAGCCGGGTGCGCACTTGTACGTTTCAGGAATCAAGGCCCGCACCAAAGAGCTGTTTTACTTCGATATCCCCATGGACAAGCCGACAGCCCAGACTCCGTCTCCGAAATAAGTCATTAAGAATGGTCCTATAATCTTTCCATGTCTGTCAGCCCCAAGCCTGCCAGTCCAAAACCTCCTTCGGCTTTGCGAGAGAAGTATGAGCCGGTAATCGGGCTGGAAGTGCACGTCCAACTGCTTACGCAGACCAAGATTTTTTGTGGATGTTCCACGCAGTTTGGCGCTCCGCCAAACACAAATGTCTGCCCCGTATGCCTGGGATTGCCCGGCGCTTTGCCGGTGCTCAACCAACGGGCTGTGGAGTTTGCCGTGTTGGCTTCACAGGCGCTGAATTGCCAGGTGCGTGAAACGTCAATTTTTGCCCGCAAAAATTATTTTTATCCTGACCTGCCCAAAGGCTACCAGATCTCGCAGTTCGATAAGCCACTGGCCGAGCATGGCTTCATCGAAATTGCGCATGCAGGCGGCAGCAAAAAGATAGGCATCACCCGCCTGCACATGGAAGAAGATGCAGGCAAGAGCATCCATGACGGTTTGGCCGATTCCGGCGTTTATACGTCGATCGACCTGAACCGCAGCGGAACGCCGCTGGTAGAAATTGTGAGCGAGCCCGATATGCGCTCCGCCGACGAAGCGTTTGAATACCTGACGCTGCTGAAAGAAATCATCCTGTACACCGGCGTGAGCGATTGCAATATGGAAGAAGGATCATTGCGCTGCGATGCCAATGTGAGCGTGCGTCCGCGAGGCCAGGAAAAATTCGGCACCAAGGCGGAAATCAAGAACGTAAATTCCTTTCGCTTTATCCGCGATGCCATTGAGTATGAGATTGACCGGCAGATCGAGGTGATAGAAGCGGGCGAGCGCGTTCAGCAGGAAACACGTCTTTATAACGCCCCGGAAGGCCGGACATATAGCATGCGCTCCAAAGAACAGGCGCATGACTATCGCTATTTTCCCGAGCCTGATCTGCCGCCGTTGGTGGTCAATGCGCAATGGCAGGAGGCGATCCGCAAGACGCTGCCGGAATTGCCGGAAGCACGGCGGAAGCGAATGGTCGCCGACTACGGCATCACCGAATACGACGCGGGGGTGCTCACTGCAAGCAAAGCGCTGGCCGACCAGTTTGAAGAAGCGGCCAAAGCAGCAAAGAATCCCAAGCGCGTGGCCAATCTGGTGCAGAGCGAGCTTATGGGGCGGTTGAAGGCAGCAGGTCTGGAGATTGAACAATCGCCGGTCTCAATGAAGGGCGTGGCGATGTCCGCTGATCTGGCGGAATCCGGTGCGATCTCAAGCAAGATACTGAAAGACCTTTACGACAAAGCTTTCGCCGGCGGAGAGGATTTTCCGGCGGTCTATGAGCGGGAAAAGCCGCAGCAGATCACGGATGCGGTCGCACTGGAGAAGATCATCGACGAGATCATTGCTGCCAATCCAAAGCAAGTGGAGCAATACCGCGCCGGCAAGACAACCATCATCGGATTCTTTGTCGGGCAGGTCATGAAGGCATCAAAAGGGCAAGCCAAGCCGGAGCTGGTGAATGAGATGTTGGGGAAGAAGTTGAGCACCTAGCAACTGGCACCTGGCACCTGGCAATTAGCCAAATTCAATTGCTCTTCCGCTCTGATCCGACCTTTCGGGTTAAAGCAACAAGCATGCGTTTCATCTCTGCGAGCTTGGCATCCAGGATCGCGTACTCCGCTTCTGCCAAGTATCCGATATCCTTGGCAAGCAAGAGGTGGTATTCCATCTCGTTTGCTGAGCCACAGATATCTGTAGAAAACGGTGAAGTTCAGAATTGCCGAGTCTTCCACATCCCTCGGCGATATTCGCAGGAATCGACGAATTGCACCGTCGCATCTGGCTAACTAGACCGAACAATTCGTGCTTGGGAAAGCTACTGGTAAGGCGGTAGGTCTCCAACACAAACTCGTGGGCCTTTTTCCAAACTTTGAAGTCGCGAAAATCTTTCATATCTTTCCCTCAAGCACCAATCTCAGCGGCAGGCGACAGCGTTCGACTCTCACTGTCTCCTGCCTAAGCTAATTGCCAGTTGCCAGTTGCTACTTGCTTATATGCCCATGCGAATTCTTCGGGCCGCTAGGTTTGTTCTTCAGACTGTCATAAAGAATCTCAATGAACATGTCTGTTTTAATGAAGCTTTGCCCCCAGGAATCCCATTTGGCCAGGACTTTTTCCTGCTTGAGCTGATCCAGAGTTTTACCCTTCTTGATGCCGGCTTCCACCGCGGCTGAGGTTTCTTTCAAGGTGGTAACGAATTTCTTAAGATCGTCTTTGGTACCGAGCGGGCCGTGGCCAGGGATGATTTTTACATCGTCGGGGACTTCGGCCAGGACTTTCTCGTCGCCGGCGATCATGCCCTGCACGCTACCACCGCTATCGATGTCGATGAAAGGAAACATGCCGCCGTTGAAGAAATCGTCGCCCATATGGACCACGTTGGATTGCTTGAAGAAGATCACGCTGTCGCCATCGGTATGGCCGTTAGGGAAATGGATGGCGTGAATATCTTCACCGTTCAGGTGGACTGAGACATCGTTTTCAAAGGTGATGATGGGCAGAGCAGCCTTGTCAGCGGGTTTGGTTTCACCAAAGCGGGTCTTGCCGCCGCTGGCCAGGCGCTTGCGCACGTTTTCCTGCGCAACTATCGGGGCCTTTTCACCGAAGTGCGGATTGCCGCCAGTATGGTCGCCGTGCCAGTGCGTGTTCAGGACGACCTTTACGGGCTTATCGGTGATGCCTTTCAGCGCGGCTTCAATCTTATCCGCCAGCGGCAGGAACTCATCGTCCACTATGACGATGCCATCGTCGCCGACAGATGCGCCGATATTGCCGCCGGCACCCTCAATCATGTAAACGCTGCCGGCAACTTTCTGCACCTTCATTTCAACTTTGCTGAAATCCTGGCCCTGGGGAAAGGCTTGGATGGCGCCAAACAGCACAAAAAGAAATACTGCAAGAATAGCTTTCCGCATAGATGTCCTCTCTCAGACGTGCATAAGGCTTCGAGTTGGTGTGGTGAAACGGACAATCTTAGACATCAACGGCGCGGACTTCAAATTTTATTTACGGATCGCAAATTGCCACGGTATCGAATTGGAAATTGCAGGCGTCTCCCCGATAAAATGGCGGAAACAAATTCTGACGGAGGAACCATGCCGAAAGTCAAACACGTCTCGGCAAAAGACGGCGACGTAATTGTTCTGGTGGGCACCATGAAGGGCGCATTTGTGTTGCGCTCTGATAAGTCGCGCAAAAAGTGGGACGTGGGCGGCCCTTATTCGATCGGTGCGCCAGTGTATGCCATGGCTTTTGATCAGCGCCAGGGACGGCGTCGTCTATGGTGGGCGCAGCAGAGTTTCCAATGGGGCACGGTTCTGTGCTCGTCAGACGATTACGGCAAGACCGTGACGGAGCCGACAACGTATTCCGTGAAATTTCCTGTGGAATCCCAGCTCACGCTGAAAAACATTTGGCAGATCACGCCTGGGCGCGACGATGACCCTGACACGCTTTATTGCGGCGTGGAGCCTGCCGCGCTGTTTGAATCACACGACGCAGGCAAGACATGGTCGCCGGTGGAAGGTTTACTGAATCATCCTCACCGGCCCAAATGGCAGCCGGGCGGAGGTGGTCTGTGCCTGCATACGATTGTGCTGGACGCTGTAAATCCTAAACGCATGATGATTGCCATCTCCACGGCAGGCGCATATCGCACAGATGATGGCGGAGCGACATGGCAGGCGCGGAACTATGGAGTTCGAGCGGAGTTTCTGCCGGAAAAGAATCCGGAGTTTGGCCAGTGCGTACACAAGGTTGTGCAACATCGCAATACGCCAGAACGGCTGTTCCTGCAGAACCATTGGGGACTCTACCGCAGTGACGATGGCGGCAACTCATGGAACGACATCGCAAACGGCGTTCCTTCCGACTTCGGCTTTTGCATGGCCGCACATCCGCACAATCCTGAGACGGTTTACATTGTACCGATCGAATCAGACCAGTACCGCTGCACGCCGGAAGGCAAGCTGCGCGTCTATAGGACAACAAATGCGGGCAAAAGCTGGGAGCCGCTCACGCGCGGGCTGCCGCAAAAGAATGCCATGGAAACTGTGCTGCGCGATGCGCTGGCGACTGATACATGCGACCCGGCAGGCGTTTATTTTGGGACAAGAAGCGGCAAGGTGTATGGATCGAGCGATGGCGGAAATTCCTGGAGGTTGGTTGCTGAGGGGCTGCCGCCAGTGGTTTGCGTGAAGGCTGCATGGGTGGGCGACGATGGAAAAAACCTACCACGGAGGCACAGAGACACGGAGAAGAAAAAGACCGGCAAGAGTGTTGTAAAAAACGAAACAGCAAGAAGGAAGACGGCCGGAAGATCCAAGCCGGCAAACCGCAAAGCTGCTGGTCGCGCGCGGGTTGCGAGATAGCCTGTGCCGATAACCATTCGCATCCCAACGTATCTGGCTTCTTTTGCCGATGGCCGCAATCTGCTTGCGATTGAAGGTTCACCTGCGACTGTCTCTGAAGCTTTGACAATGCTATGGAAGGACTATCCCAGCCTGCAAGACCGGATAGTGGATGAGCAAGGCGCGGTACGGCAGCACATCAACATATTTGTGGGGGATGAAGCCATCCGCTTTGCCGAGGGTCTTTCGACCAAAGTACCGGCCGACGCGGAAATCTTGATTGTTCCAGCGGTTAGCGGCGGATAGGTACCTATAGGATATTTAGCTTAAACCAGCGGTAGTTGAGTCTTAGATAGAAGAATCATCCAGCCAAAAGAAAATACTTTTGCTATAGTATTCCAGCTACTCTGGAGTATCGTGTATGGCTTTGTCTATCAGACGGCTTGTTGTCCTGGCTATTTTCCTGTTCTGTGTGCAGGCTGAAAAGACGCTTGCACAAAACCAGCCCGCAGGTTCTCAACAGACATTTCGCACAACGACGCGGCTTGTTGTGGTGGATGTGGTGGCAACCGACGAAAAGGGCTCGCCGGTAAAGGACCTGAAAGCTGAGGATTTTGTTGTAAAGGAAAACAATGAGCCGCAGAAGATGGTGGATTTCAGCTTCCACCAGCCAGGGAACGTGGCAGCGAACGCGCGTCAACTTCCGGCTAACATTTTCTCCAACTCGCCTGTCTACAGCGGCAACAGTTCTCTCAATGTAATCCTGCTGGACGCAATCAATACGGACTTCAGCAATCACGCCTATGCACAGGACATGCTGGTAAAGTACCTGGGCACGAATCCTAAGCTTCAGCCTACGGCGGTTTATGCCCTGGAAAGCAATCTGCGCCTACTGCACGATTTCAGCACTGATCCAGAGGCTTTGCGCGATGCCATTACACATTACAAAGGCATCGGCGTCTCTCACCTTGCCACGGTAGAGGCAGCCGCTTCACCATTTACCCAGCGCGGCACTTTCCGAAATGTCCCACAGGGCCGCAGTGCTGCCTTCCGCGGCATGATTTTTCTGGCCCAGACGCTGGCTGGATATCCAGGCCGCAAGAACCTGATCTGGATCTCTGAAGGCTTTCCTCTCAGTCTCTATCCCGATTCAGTCATGGGTGACGAGATACTCCAGACGGAAGACTACTCTCCCTACGTGGAAAAGATTGCCGATGAGCTGATGGGAGCGCAAGTGGCGCTTTATCCCATCAGCGCCGCAGGGGTTTCCAAGGACGATCAGTTCTCCTCCCAGACTGCGATGGCCGGCATGGCAGGACGCACGGGAGGAAAAACCTTTTTCAACCGCAATGACATTGATACCGGTGTGCGCACCAGCCTGGATGATGGCTCAACCTATTACACGCTGGAGTATTATCCGGCCAACAAGACGTGGAACAATAAATTCCGCCATATCAAGATCAGCTTGGCCCGGCCGGGAGTAAAACTTCAGTATCGCGACGGCTACTACGCCAACAATCCCTTGACAGTATTTGGAACCGACACTATGGGATCGGAGTTCAGCCAGGCGCTCGATATCAACGCGCCGGCGCTGACTGCGGTTTCATTCCAGGCGGCGGTGCTGCCGGCTTCTCCGCAAACACAGAACAAGATGGCCGTGGTCTTTCACATTGATCCGCGCACGCTGGCCTTCCAACGAGGAAGTGACGGCCTGGAGCATGCCGAGTTGAACTGTGTAGTGTGGGCTTATCCGAAGAAAGGCGATCCTATACGCGTTGAAGGCGGCACTATTACGGCGGACATGCCCCAAGACGACTACGAAAAGCTGATGAAAAGCTTTTTCCCTTGCAAGCGCGCGCTCGACTTAAAGCCGGGCCAGTACACGCTTCGCCTTGGAGTTCTTGACCGGAAAGCGAACCTGATTGGCACGCTGAGCACACCGCTCAATGTTCCCTAAGGGTTTTCGTGCGCAGGCGAGGGCGCCTGCGGTCCTTATCGTTCCGTCGATAATGATTGCTTTGGTCATTATCGCTGTGTAAATTCACCGCAATGGCGTGCTGGCTCCCTCAAAGACTTTGGTTACGGTGGTGCGGCCAATGCCATAGATGATGAAGCTCTTGTCGTCGAAGCCGTATTCACGGAAAAGTAGTTCGGCCAGGCCGTCGCCATCGACATCAACTGCATCAATCAATTCCAGCCTTGGCGCCACGTCCAGCCGAGAAGAATCAGTCACGCTGGAAGCAAGTTTCTGCGGCACGCCTTCAAAGTCCACACGCGCAATCATGGTGACGTAACGGGAGATAAATTTCCCCGGCGTGCCTTGACCGCCCGTCGCCAGATAGCTGCCGGGAATTTCCGCGCTGAATACGATCACGGCGTCATTGCTCAAGTCCAGGTCAAAAGAGCGCATCACTATATTCTGAAGAGAACCAGTGTTGAGCTGCGCGTTTTCCCGTGGAAGCTGGGCAAGTGCCAGTTTGCGCATCTTGGCTTCCATCTGCTGCTCTTCACCGGGCTTCCATTTAAACGCGAATGATCGCACGTCCGCCGATTCATTGTCAGAGACGGCCACAAAGGTCTTGGTGCCAGAGGTAATTACAGGCAGCTTAACGCGCGGAGCGGGCGATCCTTGCGCCGGGGATTGAGTGGATGGAGCCGGTGAAGGTTGTGGCGTGGACGCTGGTTCCGGCTGGGGCGGAGAGCGTCGGCGGAGCACAGGCCGGTCAGCATCGTCCGGGGCAGAAGAAGAGTCATTTGAGGAAGAACCTGTGGAAGAGCCGCTGGTGGTGGAATCGGAAGTGCCGGGCGCGGGAGTGCTGGCAGGCGTTGGTGAGGGCGTGGCATCGCTGCGGTGAATGATCGGCCGATCGTCACCTGGGACCGGAGCTGGCGCTTGCGCTTGGGCCTTTTTGGGCGCATCCGCTACCTGCCATTTACCCAGGGCGGTCCAGCCTTTACTGTTGGTGCTGCTCAGGATGGTGGCGTAGCCAACCGGAATGCCATCCGACTGCGCTTCATAGACAATGCCGTTATCGAGCGCCATAGGCTGCGGCTTGTCTTTATAGATACTGGCATCATGGAAGCTGCCTTCATCGAGGATGGTTACGGGAAAGACGTGCGTAGCGACAATTCCCGCTGAGTCCGTATTGACCTCAACCACGGCGGTAGCCCGCAGCTTATGCGCTTTACGACGCTGCGCAAACGCGGTGGTGACGGCCGCAGCACATACCAGCGCAAGCATCGCGCTGGCCAGGAACCTGCTTCTGCTATATAAATTCATTGATCTTATAAACACGGAAAAACCATGGAAGTTAATGATAAAGCCCCGGAGTTCTCTCTTGCCAATGAAGAAGGCAAGCAAATTGCGCTAAAAGACTATCGTGGGAAGAATGTGGTGCTGTTTTTCTATCCCAAGGCCAACACGCCCGGTTGAACGATAGAGGCGTGCGGGTTCCGCGACGCATTCACCAAGATCCAACGGGCCGGTGCTGTGGTGCTGGGTATTTCCGCCGATAAGCCCTCTGCCCAGAAGAAATTCAAAGAGAAATACGATCTCCCGTACTCGCTGCTGGCGGATGTGAACAAAACCGTCTGCAACCAATACGGCGTGATGAAAGAAAAGAGCATGTACGGCAAGAAATATATGGGTATCGAGCGGACGACCTTCGTGATCAGCCCGGAAGGCCGGATTTCCGCTGTGCTGACCGGCCTGAAGCCGGACGAGCATGCGGCGGCCGCGATTGCCGCGCTGAAGGGAAAGTAGCGCCAAAGTAGCTTTACCGCAGAGAACGCAAAGGTCGCAGAGAAATCAGAAAATTTATGATTGCTTCTTCATTGCGTCCTTCGCGATCTTTGCGGTAAACAGGTGGCCGAGTGCAGAATGCCAATTGCCCGGCTGCTTCGCAGCTACTGGGATGCGTTTTAACGATATTTCAAATGGAAGAGTTGCTTTAGGAGCCGGCTTAAACGTGCTTGACCAGTAGTCCTGGAAGACATACTCTGATGCCATGAACTACGGAGGACGGATCACCATGGAGGCGGGAAAGCGAGGTGGAAAGCCTTGCATCCGTGGCCTGCGCATAACCGTTTATGAGGTGCTTGAGTATCTGGCTTCGGGCATGTCCCAGGAAGAAATTCTAAAGGATTTTCCGGACCTAGAAGCCGAGGACATTAAAGCTTGTCTCACCTTCGCCGCGGACCGCGAGCGTAAATTGTTTACTGCCCCTGCTTGAAATTACTCTTCGATCAGAACCTGTCTTACAAGCTGGTGCGCAGCTTCTCTGATGAGTTCCCCGGTTCTGCACATGTGCGCGACTAGGGCTCGCTTCAGCCTCGGATATCGAAGTGTGGGAATACGCAAAGCAGTTCGGCTTTACTATTGTGTCCAAGGACACCGATTTCAGCCAAAGGGGTTTCCTTTTCGGGCCGCCGCCAAAAGTGGCGTGGATCAGGCTTGGAAATTGTTCGACAAAGGAAATCGAGGACGTTCTCCATTCCTATTCTGCAGAAATTCGCCAATTCGGATCAGATCCCGATTCATCTTTTTTCCCGATTGATCCAATTGCCGGGAAGAATCCGACGAAAATTCTGGTCGAATCAAGCGCCATCTCCTCAATTTTCTACGATCCTAAATCGCAAACGCTTGATATTGAATTTAAGAGTTCGGGCGAAATCTATCGATACTTTGACGTTCCGAATGATGAATATCAAAGCCTGCTGATGGCGCCTTCAAAGGGAGCTTACCTAAATTCCCAAATCAAACCGAAATATAGAACCCGAAAGATTTTGTAATCTGGGCGCGTTCTTACAGCTTGTCTGACTTGCGGAAAATTACTTTGATCCGGTAATCGTAAAGGTGAGAACGCTCTCCGCAGGAATCCTGACTTCTTCTTTGCCGGTGGCAGCGGCAACTCCGGTTCCTGCACCTGCTCCAGCCGCTGCGCCAATAGCTGCGCCTTTGCCACCTCCAGCCAGCGCGCCGATCACTGCGCCTGCGCCTGCGCCGCCGCCGATCTTTTCAGCATTGCCCTTGGTGTGGCTCTTGCCTTTGCGGCTCACAGCCGAGCTGTAAACAGTCTGTCCATTGATGGAACTCAGCCGCAGGGTGAGTGCGCCGGGTTTGTGCAGGCGTCCGCTGCGGTTTACGTAGGTAACTTTGCCTTTGATTGGAGCACCCGCCCTAACTACGACCTTGCCATGTTCAATAATGTCATGCGTGAGCGTACCGCCCCAGACTTCGCCTGTGCGCGCTGTGGCCGAACTCAAGGACGTATTGAGCCGAACGGTTGCGTGGCTTCCCGCGGGAATAGCTGCGGCACTGGCCAGCGACGTTCCAAGAGCAAACAGCAGAGCCATTACAATTGATCGTTTAAAACTCATGGCATGTCTCCAGTCGAAATCCAGAACAGCTGCGCCTTGTTTTGAGCAGCTTTGGATGCGGTGATCATTTTAATGCTGCAATGAACTGCTATACACTTGCCGCTGTGAATCGGAGGAACTAATGCGAGCGTGGCCTTTGGTGCTTGTACTTCTAACTTTGCCGGTGATCGGACGTGCTGCGCCACAATTGAGCGCGGCAAAGACACTGCACGATCTTTTTAATACGACATGGGACCAGGAGATGCAGGAGGACCCGGAACGGGCGTCTGAGCTGGGCGATCGCCGATGGAACGATCGCTGGATGGACCGAAGCCCCGAGGCGTTTGCGCGCCGCGACCAGAATAACCACGCGGTTCTGGCGAAGCTGGCGAAGATTGACCGCTCTCAGCTAAACAAGGCTGACCAGCTCAATTACGACCTGCTTCAGAAACGCTATGCCGACCGCATTGAGCAATACAAAGTCCGCTGGTTCTTGATGAGCTTTAACCAGCGCGAAGGCCCACAGACCAGTGACGACCTGGGAAGCTCGCTGCGCTTTGAGACCCTCAAAGATTACGAAGACTGGCTTGCGCGGCTCCGCGCAATCCCCACGGCTCTGGATCAATTTACAGCTCTGCTGCAAGAAGGAATCCGCGAGCGCATGGTGCATCCGCGGGTGATCATGGAGCGGATTCCGACGCAGATTGATAAGCAGATTGTTAGCGATCCTACGCAAAGCGGCTTCTATAAGCCGTTCAAGAGTTTTCCATCTGCCATTAGCCAGGCCGATCAGCAGCGGCTCCAGCAGGAAGCACGCAAAGCTGTGGAGCAGCAGGTTGTGCCCGCCTTTACGAAATTCAAGCAATTCTTTGTGAGCGAGTATCTGCCTGCCTGCTACGACCAAGTGGGCGCGTGGCAGCTGCCTCATGGTGAAGAGCTCTACGCGCAGATGATTCGGCACTACACCACGACGAATGAAACGCCGGAAGAAGTTCATCAGATTGGACTAAAAGAAGTAGCGCGCATCAATGGCGAGATGGACCGCGTAATGCAGCAGTCGGAATTCAAGGGATCGCGCGCTGAATTCTTTACGTTTTTGCGCACCGATCCGCAGTTCTTCTATAAGACGCCGGAAGAACTGTTTATGGCCTATAAGGCAATGGCCAAGACCATTGACCCAAATCTGGTAAAAGTGTTTCGCACTTTGCCGCGCGAGCCTTATGGCGTGGAGGCGATTCCTATGTCCTTTGCGCCCGATACCACGGCGGCATATTACCGCCCGGGAGCAGCCGATGGGTCGCGCGCTGGAACCTACTTCGTTAATCTTTATAAACCTGATGCCCGTCCCAAGTGGGAAATGACAGCGCTTACGCTGCATGAATCGGTGCCGGGACATCACTTGCAGATAGCCCGCGCGCACGAATTGGGAGAAATGCCCAATTTCCGCCGCTATGGTGAATACACCGTCTATGTGGAGGGCTGGGGACTTTATGCGGAGTCCCTGGGCGACGATATGGGGCTTTACAGCGATCCGTACTCAAAGTTTGGCCAGCTCAGCTATGAGATGTGGCGGGCCGTGCGACTGGTGGTTGACACCGGAATCCACGTGAAGCATTGGACGCGCGACCAGGCGATCAAATACTTCATGGAAAACTGCCCGAAGCACGAACTGGACATCACGAATGAAATTGACCGCTACATCGCGTGGCCGGGACAATCGCTGGCATACAAGACCGGCGAGTTGAAAATCAAGGAACTGCGCGTGCGGGCTAGAGAGAAGCTGGGCGCGAAGTTTGATCTAAAAGAATTTCATGACGTGGTGCTGGACTCAGGACCGCTGCCGCTGGACATTCTGGAGCGGAATGTTGATGAATGGGTTGCGATGAAGTCGCAGGCCGCAGTTGGCGCTGCGCCGCATGCGGCGAGTCGGAGCGCGGCAAAGAAGTAGATGACATTGGTTGCAGAGACAGTTCCGGCAGTAGGTTCTGGCATATCTGCCCGCAGGCATGCGGAGCGGTTTTATCGTCCTGAACTGGATGTGTTGCGCTTCTTCGCTTTTCTGGGCGTGTTTATTTTTCATGCGGCTCCGCGCACCATGGATTTCTATGATCGTGCAGGATATCCGCACTGGCTGAGCAGCTTACTCATTGCCACGTTTGGCGCAGGCGCGTATGGCGTAGATCTATTTTTTGCGCTGAGCGCGTATCTGATTACCAGCCTTCTGCTGCGCGAACGCGCTTCCACAGGCGCGCTGGACCTGCGTGGCTTTTATGTTCGGCGCATTCTGCGCATATGGCCGCTGTATCTGGCTTTCGTAGCCTTTGCGGCAGTCTTTGCGGCGCTGGTTCCGGGGCAATATCTGCCGATGAAATATGTAGTCGGCTACAGCCTGCTGGCGGGAAACTGGATTTACGTCTTCTACGGCTTGCCTGCGTCTTTCGCCGTTCCGCTGTGGACCGTTTCGATTGAAGAGCAGTTTTACCTGGCATGGCCGCTGGCGTTGCGCAAAGCGTCTGTGCGCGCGATGGCGATTATTGCGGTTGGAATATTGGTGGTCGCAAATGCGTGGCGCATATGGCTGGCGATTTCCGCCGCGCCGGCGGAGAGAATTGAGTACAACACCTTTACGCGGCTCGATCCCATTGCTCTTGGAATTCTGATTGCGCTGTTCGGACACAAGCTGCCTTCTTTTACTCGTCTGCAACGCGCGGCGATGCTCTTTGGTGGAGTGGTGACGTGGATCGCAGTGTATGCGTTCACCGTTACCAGTCCAACGTTGAAATTCACGACATGGCAGATGGCGGTGGGACATCCATTTACTGCGCTGGCCAGCGCAGCGGTGTTGCTGGCGGTATTGGGCGAGCAGCATGGGTTCTTTCGCAACCGGATTCTGCTCTATCTGGGAAAAATTTCGTATGGTCTTTACGTCATACATGAGTTCGCGCATTTCTGCGCGATTCGCCTGGTTCCCGCGTCCACGCCGCGCGGTGTTTTCGCTCAATCACTCGTGGGACTGGCTATTACCATCTTGCTGGCTGCGGCTTCTTATCGCTGGCTGGAAGGTCCGTTTCTGCATCTCAAAGAACGCTTCGCGCATGTGCAGTCGCGGCCTGTATGACGCGCGATGCCAAGCTGATGCGCCGCGGGTTTTTCAATCGCGATCCGCGTATCGTAGCGCGTGAACTGCTGGGCAAGCTGATTGTGCGCCGCGAAGGGCGCAAGCAACTCGCGGGACGAGTCGTTGAAGTGGAAGCTTATCTCGGCGCGGGGGATCTTGCTGCGCATGCCGCTGCTGGCAACACTGCGCGCAACGCTGTGCTTTGGGGGCCTCCTGGGCACGCTTACGTTTATTTCATCTATGGCGTGCATTACTGCCTGAATATTTCCTGCCTGCCTGCGGGCGAAGCAGGTTGCATTCTGATCCGCGCGCTGGAACCGGTGAACGGCATACGCAAAATGGCTGAGGCGCGCGGGCTGAGCGATCTGGATCTCACTTCGGCGCGCGATCTGCGCAAGCTGGCCAGCGGTCCTGGGAAGCTTTGTGAAGCACTGGGCATTACGCGTCCGCGGGACAATGCTAAAGACATGCTTGCTCCCAAGTCGGACCTCCAAGTGATGACCGACGGTTTCCGCGTAGCCGATGTTGCGGTCACGCAACGCATCGGCATTACAAAATCGGCGGAGTTGCCATTGCGGTATGTGATTGCGGGAAATCATTTTCTCTCAAAGAAATGAACAGTCAAGCTTTATCTCGGCGCGGCGGCCGTGCCTTTTCCCGTGAGCACAATGTTATCGATCAGCCGCGTGCTGCCCACGTAAGCCGCCACTGCGACCAGCGCGCCGCCGGAAATATCGGCTACAGGATCAAGCGTGTCACGATTCACGATCTCAAAATAATCCGGCTTGACCGCAGATTCTTCCGCCATCACCTGTTCGCCGGCGACTTTCAGCCGTGCAGAATTCGATTCGCCTTGGTCCGCCAGCGTTTGCACGCGCATGAGCGCACGGTACAAAACCAGCGCCTGCTTGCGCTGATCGGGATTGAGGTAGGCATTGCGTGAGCTCATGGCCAGTCCGTCGGATTCGCGCACAATAGGGCAGACCACGATACGCACATCAAAGTTCAGATCGCGCACCATCTTGTTAATGACTGCCACCTGCGCGGCATCTTTCTGGCCGAAGAAAGCAAAGTCCGGCTGCACGATGTTGAACAGCTTGGCGACAACCGTGGTTACGCCGCGAAAATGTCCAGGACGCGAACCGCCGTCCAGCTTTTCGCTCAGGCCTTCCACGTTGACCCACGTGGTCGCGTCCAGCGGGTACATCTCCTCAACCGACGGCAGGAAAACATAGTCGCATTTCTCCGCGGCCAGCATGGCGGAATCTTTTTCCGCGTCGCGCGGATACTTGCTGAAATCTTCCGTGGGCCCGAACTGCAACGGATTCACAAAAATTGAGGTGATCACCACGTCAGCCTGCGCGCGCGCGGTACGCACCAGAGAGAGATGGCCCTGATGCAGTGCGCCCATTGTAGGCACAAAGCCTACGCGCTTGCCTGCATGGTGCGCCTCTTTGCTTACAGCTGTAACTTCTGCGGCAGAAGTGAGAATGAGCATTAAAACGGCCCTTGGCCATTGGCTCTTGGCCCTTAGCCCCGGGCACTAAGCAGATGGCGGAACAGCGATCAGCTTACTGCATTACTTTCTACAGAGACTTTCGCAGACGCGTCAATGAAACGGAAAAGCTCCCGCTTTCAATCACAAGGCCAAAAGCCAAATACCAAATACCAAATACTGCCTACCTGCTGTACGCCTTCATTTCTTTGCGTCTTAAAATCGCTTCCAGTTCCACCTTGGTGTCTTTGGGCAGATGGTAGGATTCCGCGTCGGACGGATACATGCGCGTCTCCACGTCGGCCTTGAACTGCTGCACGGCGTTGGTAAAGAGTGCCGCGGCGTCGCCATAACGGCGCACAAACTTTGCCGGCTCATGGAACGTCAGGTTCACAAGGTCATGAAAGACCAGCACCTGGCCGTCGCAGTCCGGGCCGGCGCCAATGCCAATCGTCGGTGCGCTGACCTCGCGTGTAATCATGGCGGCAACTTCGCGCGGCACGCCTTCCAGCACAATCGAAAATACGCCCGCTTTATCCAGCGCCACGGCGTCTTTCACCAGGCGCTCAATGCCGGAAAAATCCTTGCCCTGGACCTTATAGCCGCCCATCTTGTGCAGTGACTGCGGCGTCAACCCAATATGTCCCATCACGGGCACTTCGGCATCGAGCACACGCTTCACCAGGCCCACGCGCTGTGCGCCGCCTTCCAGCTTTACCGCTTCCGCGCCGCTTTCCTTCACAAAGCGCAGAGCGTTGTGCACGCCGTCTTTTTCGTCTTCATGGTAGGCGCCAAAGGGCATGTCGGCAATCAGCATGGCAGAGCGCACCGCCCGCCTCACCGCCCGCGTGTGGTGCAGCATTTCTTCCATGGTTACGGGCAGCGTGTTGTCATAGCCCAGCACAACCTGGGCCAATGAGTCGCCCACCAGGATCATGTCAATCCCGGCCTGGTCCACCAGCCGCGCTGTGGCGTAGTCATACGCCGTAAGGCAGGTAATGGGCTCATGCCGCAGCTTTTTCTCGTGGATTGTGGTGGTGGTGATCTTTTGTTGATTGGAACCCAGTTGATTGGAACCAGGTAGAGCGGGATTCGGTCGGGCGCTTCCGAGCGGCCCCCCGTTGAACGAAGTGATGCTCATTTTGCCTCCAGTGCAGTTCGGGAACTCCCGATACCGCCTGTTTGTCACACATTAGGATGCGGACAGGGGGTATTGTAGTCGCAGAGAAAGTGGGAGTCTAGAGGGAAACAGGCGATTTTTGGGTCGATGGAGCGCCAACAGGCCCAAACGCTTTCGCTCGCCGTCAGTGAAGCATACTGGATTCCCGCCCACCCTTATTTGCTTTTGTTTTGTTACATTTAGTCCATACGGTTTTTTCTTGCCTATTGGCCCAGTTCGAGTTACATTGTAAGTATTAAAATGTGCGTACATAATTGTATTGTCTAAAAGAGATGCGTTTTGTCTGGGATGCCAGAAAAAATCGAGAGAACTTGGCAAAGCACGGCGTCAGATTTGAGCTGGCTACTCTGGTATTCGAGGATCCACTTGCGGTCAGCGTGCCGGATCCCTTCGAGGAAGAGGAGCGGTGGCAGACGATTGGTTTAGTCAAAGGAGTGCTGATCGTGCTGGTGATCCATGCAGCTGAACAATCGGGCGATGACATAGAGATCAGAATTATCTCGGCCCGCAAGGCAACTCTGCAAGAAAGGAGGAAATATGAAGAAACGCAATACGAAAATTGATCGAGAAATCGAACGTCTCAAGCTAATGCGTGATGAAGACATCAATACGTCCGAGGTTCCCGAGATAACAGATTGGAGCCGTGTGGTCGTTGGGAAATTCTATCGGCCAGTAAAGGAGCCGGTAACGTTGCGATTAGATGCGGATATTGTCGCGTGGTTCAAAAGTAAAGGGCCGGGCTACCAAACGCGTATTAACGATCTACTCAGAAGAGCGATGGCGACAGGCGCGGTTTCGGCCAGCGTTCGTGGCGAGCGTCCTGTCAAAACGTACCGCGAAGCTGCAGATGAGACTCATAGGCTAGAGCCTTTTCACTTTCCGAACTTGGAGAGACATGGACAACTGGAGAAGTGCAACCACATTGCAGGGCTGATCGCGGAAAGGGGTTCCCTTTTCGCGTCCACGCCCTAGTACCTGAGCACGATGCAAACAATTACTTTCTACTCTTATAAAGGCGGCGCCGGTCGATCATTGGCCCTGGCGAACGCCGCTGTCTATCTGGCGAAGTTGGGATTTAGTGTTGTCGCTCTGGATTTCGATTTAGAAGCGCCTGGACTGCATTACAAGTTCTCCCGAGACGAAAGCGGGCTGCCACTGGTAATCAACAAAGGGGTGGTCGATTATGTTAACGAATTCATATTGAGGGGGGAACTAGAATCCGCATTCAACCAATTCGTAACAGCAGTACCGATTCCCGGCATCGAAAAGCCGCTGGTTCACCTCATGCCTGCTGGGCGCGCCCCATCATCGGATTATTGGTCAAAGTTATCACGGATCAGTTGGCATGATCTTTTTTACAAGAAGGGCGCGCGCGGAGTGCAAATTTTCAAGGAACTTCAGGCACGAATTCTCGACGAACTGCGGCCAGATTTTCTGTTGATCGATTCCCGTACAGGCATCACTGAGATGGGCGGCGTTGCAACAACGCTTTTAGCGGATAAGGTACTTTGTCTTGTCTTGCCGGCTTCGGAGAACTTGGAAGGAGCTAAGGCCGTTTTGAGGAGCCTCAAGCGTTCTAAGCGCGAAATTGACGGTAAGGAACTGGATGTTATGGTCGCGGTAAGCAGGCTTCCGGGGCTAGACACTGAGGACGAGCGGGATATTGTCGAACGCATACTGTCGATAATGAACCAGGACGCGGAAGACAGCAAAGACACTCTCACTCTCAAAGAGGTCTTTGTGCTCCACTCAGAAGCGGCTCTTCAGGTCCGCGAAGCTTTGAGGGTGGGGGGTGGAATCAATCCTGACGATTCAATTCTGCTGAGGGATTACCTGAGGTTATTTGCGCCGTTTGTACCGCGAGAATCCATAGAACCTAAACTGAAGGATCTTATCGAAAGGGCTTGGACGAAGCTCCGCGACGACCCTGATGCTGCGGTTAAAGACATGGAACAATACGCAGAGTCATTCGGGCACCCGGAGACTTATCGGGAACTGTTACGCTTTTATCAGGTGAGAAATGTACCCTCTCAGCAGATATTGAGAAGGGCACAACGCCTTTGGGAAATTACACGCGATTCTGGTGAGCAGTTTTTGTGGAGCGTCGTAAGCCGATACTTTGAGGTGACGCCCCGCTTTCAAAGGAAGCCTACTGATTGGCAGCCGAATTTAGAGTTTCTCCGGGCCGTATGGCTTGCGGCTGGTGCTAGAGATCCAAAGTTTGGAATCAAACTAGCGGACGCGTACAACATGGATGATAAAGAGACACTCGCCGCAGATGTGCTGCTCGAAATCATAAAGACATCCGAAGCGTCCCCGACTGTAATTTCTCGGTGTGTCTTCATGCTGGATTTCTCTGAGCGTAATCAAGAAGCACAGGCATTGATTGAGAGATTTAAACCCAGCTTGGGGGCTGATGTGGGTTTCGTCAATGCGTGGGGTAGGCATGTCTTAAGGCTACGGGATAAGAGTGGGGCCGCGGAAATTACGAAATTACCCGTCATTGCCAAATTGAACCCGAGTCTAGCTGCATTGCTATATAGTAGCGCGGGCGACCTGGAAGGAGCTGCTGCGCTGTCGTCGGCGATTCTAAACGAAATCGTCGATACGCGGGTCTCTCCCAGTGATATTGCCGAACTGAGCGGATTATTCCGGCAGATTGGGCGCCTGGACGAGTTTGAAAAGACCGTTGAACGGGCGTACCCCGGAGAAGTAGCAAGACGGGCCCGAGAAAGATCGGCACGAGTGGTACGTCATAGTCCGCAATAGATCGATCGACTAGGGGCACCCACGGCGTCGTGAGATCCAAGCTAAAGGGAAGAAGGTGCCCTGCAGATTCTTTCCCCAACGAATCGGCCCCATAACTACTGAAAGAATTACCAGCTGCGTCACACCTAAGACATCTGATTTACAGGATTCCTTTGCAGTGGCTCAGTTCGGATTTTCAAACTGAGATACGCCTATTCCGTTCTCCAAACTTCGCTTCTCGTTGTATCGTTCCTGAAGATGGGCATACCTGGCGGCAGTCTGCAAACATCATGATCTGTTGACCTTTGCCGTCGGCGGCATGGAAGACCACATGCATCTCCTTTTCCGGCTGCCTCCCACAATGACGCTGGCAAATGCCGTGAGCCTTGTAAAGTCCAATTCCTCAACGTGGATCAAAGAACAGCGAAAGAACTTTGCGTGGCAGGAAGGCTATGGAGCTTTTAGCGTGAGCTCTTCCAATATCGCCACCGTAATTAAATACATCGACAATCAGGAAACGCATCACCGCAAGATCAGCTTTGAAGACGAGTTCATCACTCTATTGAAGAAGCACAAAATACCTTTCGATCCGAAATACGTCATTCATGCCTGCGGTTACTCTGCAATAAATTGCCGGGCTTTACGCCCTCGCAAACACCAGCCCCGGAGGGGGCGACCGAGCCTAGCCCGGGTGCGGAAGCCCCGGGAAACTGTGTGCACCAGCGACAAGAGCCCCGTAGGTGGCGACACACCTTCCAGCGTTGTAATGCGATTCGAACCCATCCCTCGCGCTGGATGGCGCCAAGCGCCACCCAGTTGCTCACGTCACCGCTTACCGCTTCAGCGCTGCCCGGATCTTTGCCAGATGATGCCAGCTGTGCCGCAACGCATGGTCTTCAATCACGAACTGCGCTGTCATGGGCGCGCCAAAGCTCAGCGAGAAGGGCGCTGCCTGGTCGAGCTCAGCGTCGGTGAATGCTCGTACCGCAGCGGCGGCTTCACGGCTGTTTTTGCGCAGCAGTTCCAACGCAGAGGCCTTGGTGACTGCGGCATTTTCCTGGGCGTTCTGGGCGTTGATCTGGGCAACGGCATCCCAGGTAACGTCTGTTATGGCCTTACCGCTGGCGACGGCCCGGGCAACGTCGATTTCTATCGGATACATGCTGGCAACATGGTTCACGATCACTCCGACAGAGCGATGGTCGGTAGCCGAACCCGGCGTGCTCCACTCCGTTTCTGAAAGTGTTTCAGCAAACGCGGCCAGGCCGGCAGCGCCTTGCTCAATGCGATCGGCCAGCAACGCTGCGCGCGGGCTCTTTGCGGCCTCGGGTTTCTTGATCAGCTGTGGGCCGCGCGCATCTTGAGTAGTTCCAGCGCAAGTGGCAACAACCTCAAGATATTCGGCTTCAACCTTGGTAGTGTTGCCGGGGGCTGTGTTGTGTTCAGACCACAGGCGGATAAGTTCACTGCGCAGTATCTTCTGCCCGCTTGCGTCCAGAGATGCAAAGGCGCGCGTCATTGGACCGTAATTGACCCGAAAGAATTCCACCACCGCGTCCGGTGGGAACGGATAGTCAAAGCGATAGAGCCGCGGAGTGAGCTTTAGCGTGGCAATGCCATTGCGGAAACGGTCGCGCACAGTGGCTTCGTCGCCCCACAGCGCGGGCGATGGCATGCCGGAAGGAGCAATGTGTCTGGCAATCGTCTTGAACATCTGGCCGATGAAACCAGCGGGCGTCCAATTGGCCATGGCGATCGTTCCGCCAGGGCGGCACACGCGTGTGAGCTCCGCTGCAACCAACTCCGGACGCGGCGCAAACATGGCTCCAAACATGCTTGTCACGGCGTCGAACTGGCCGTCTTCATACGGCAGCGCTTCGGCGTCTCCTTCTTCAAAAGTGATTTCCAGGCCTTCAGCGGCGGCGCGCGTGCGGGCTTTCTCAAGCCAGTTCGTCGCAATGTCACAGCCGGTCACTTTTGCGCCCGCTCGTGCGGCAATCAGGGCAAGCTGTCCGGCGCCGCAACCCACGTCAAGCAGCCTGGTTCCCTGTTTGATTCCAAGCCGCTGGTAAAATACTTCTGCGTCCTTCTCCATATAGCGCGCAAAAACGTCGTAATCGCCGGTCATCCATGTCGTTTTCAGGCGGGTCTTAAGTTGATCAAGATCGGCAGTCGTCAATATTCCTTTTGCAACAGCATTCATCGTCCGTCTCCTCGCGTTCAGTGATGTTGGGATCTCCTGGTCGATCCGTTCCATCCACTATGCGGCTTGCACGGCCTTGAATACTTGATCGTTCGTCCCGTATTCTTGGCCCAAACACCTATAATGGCAGCGAGGCTGTTTCAATGGACGTGCTTTCCGATGTACTGAGGGTCGTCAGGCTCGACGGGGCACTGTTCTTCCACGGTGAATTTTCCGCGCCGTGGTGTTTCAAGTCATCTGAATCAGCCGCGATCGCGGCATCTCTCTCACCCCACGCGGGGCACCTGATCATCTTCCATTTCCTCACGGAAGGGCGCGCCTATGCCAAACTGCCGGATGGTGAGCGCGTAGAGCTCACGGCCGGCGACATCGTGGTCTTTCCGCACGGTGACGCTCACTTTCTCGGCAATGGCCCGCCTGTAAAACCAGTGGACTCATTCAAGACTTTCGGCCCTAACCTGACTGAAGGAGTCAAAGTCGCGCGTTTTGGCGGTGGCGGCGAGCTTACCCGCTTTGTCTGCGGGTTCCTCTCCTGCGAGCCGCGCATGAGCCAGGTCTTTCTCGCCGGTTTGCCGCCGATTCTGAAAGTCCACGTGGTCAATGAGCCTTCAGGGCAGTGGCTGGAGAACTCAATCCGCTTCTCCGTGGCCCAGATGAGTGGCGCAAATGACGGTACCGGGCTGGTGCTCGCCAAGCTTTCTGAAGTGCTGTTCATTGAGACCCTTAGGCGTTACATCAGCAACCTGCCTCCTGACCAGAGCGGCTGGCTTGCCGGCGCGCGCGATCCCTTCATTGGCCAGGCGCTGGCGCTCATGCATAAAAAGCCCGCTGATCCCTGGACCGTTGAAGAACTGGCGCGGCAAGTGGGCTTGTCACGCACCCGATTTGCCGAGCGATTTAACCACTTTCTGGGCGAGCCGCCCATGGCTTACCTTGCCCGATGGCGCGTGAAACTCGGCGCTGAACTCCTTCAATCAACTGAAGAAAGCGTGGCTGAAGTGGCTGCCACGGTCGGATACGGCTCAGAAGCTGCGTTCAACCGGGCATTCAAGCGGGAGCTGAGTTGTCCTCCGGCCCAATTCCGCCGCAAGCATAATGCAGCGCCACCGGCTCCTGCGGTATTAAAGAAGCGCAAGGGGGCGTGATTGCCCATTCACCTGATAGGATTATCAGCTTCCCCGGAGGGCATGGATGAGAGGTCTGTCGATCAAGGTGCTTGCAATTTTTGCACTTAGCTTATTTCCGGTTTCAGTCGCCATCGCGCAGGAACAGAAAGCGCCAATCAAGAATGTAGCTGACGTTATCACGCGTTATGTCCGCTGCGGAGCGCTGGTGCAGCCGGAAAGCGGCAAGGTGCAGCGCAATGTGCTGATTACCATCCAGGGTGAGCGCATTCAGCAGGTGC
This sequence comes from Candidatus Angelobacter sp., assembly GCA_036496525.1. Classification (GTDB taxonomy): domain Bacteria; phylum Acidobacteriota; class Terriglobia; order Terriglobales; family Acidobacteriaceae; genus Angelobacter. The sequence goes on along the minus strand of DASXKZ010000287.1, from coordinate 30,826 downwards.
AGGAAAATGCGCAGGCTCCGGCGGGCGGCCAGGTGATTGATCTTTCTGACCACACTTGCCTGCCCGGATTGATTGATACGCACACGCATACGCTGTTGCAGGGCGACATTACAGCCGCAGACTACGACGAGCAGTTGCTGAAGCAATCCACGGCGTACCGGGCAATTCTGGGGACGCGTTCCGTACGTCTCGCGCTGGGTTATGGCTTTACCACCATTCGCGATCTGGAAACGGAAGGCGCCGGCTATGCCGACGTCGATTTAAAAAAGGCTATCAACGCCGGAATTATTCCCGGCCCAAGGATGAAAGTCGCTACGCGCGCCATGGATGTAACGGGCGCGTATCCGCTTTCAGGATATTCTTGGGAGATTACCGTGCCGCACGGCGTCCAGATAGTGGATGGGCCCGAAGATGGCCGCAAGGCGGTGCGGGAGCAGATCGGCTTTGGCGCAGACTGGATCAAGGTATATTCCGACCGCAGTTATTTTGTCCGTCCTGACGGAGTGCTGGATGACATTCCGACTTTTACGCTCGACGAGCTGCGCGCCATTGTGGATGAAGCGCATCGCCAGCACCACAAAGTTGCGTCGCACGCCATGGCGCTCAATGGCGTGCACAATTCGGTTGAGGCCGGCGTGGATTCCATTGAGCACGGGAATTACATTGCTGAAGCTGACCTAAAAACCATGGCGCAGAAAGGCATCTTTTATGTCCCCACGATTTATGTGGGCGAATACGTTGCCCCGGGACGCGCGGCTGCCGGAGCAAAAGTCTGGCTGGAGATGCTCAAGATCCATGAAGATACTTTCCGCCGCGCCTTGAACGCGGGCGTGAAGATTGCTTTTGGCACGGATGTAGGCGGCTTTGATTGGGGTATCAATCCGGCAAAAGAATTTCCTTACATGGTCAAATACGGCATGACTCCGATTCAAGCCATCCGCTCCGCCACCAGCAGCGCCGCGGAATTGCTGGGCATGCAGAATGATGTGGGCAGTATTGCCGCGGGAAAATATGCGGATTTAGTCGCCGTAAAAGGCGATCCGCTGGCCGATGTCGCGCTGTTGGAGAAGATTGATTTCGTAATGAAAGACGGCGAGGTATATAAGGGGACGTCGAGCGCCCATTAAGTCCAACCCTGCAATACGGGATTGAATCTTATATTTATGGTGCTCTGGATCATCCTCGGCATGGGCTGGCTGGCAATATTGTTTGCCGGGATATCCTTGTTCCGCCTGGCAGGCTATACCGACAAAAAAGTGCGCCGTCTTGCGGAGCGCCCACGGCAACGCAAGAAACAAGTTGCCTGAGCACCATTCGCCATAAGCCTTCATCTCCACAACGCCGGCTCTAAGGCCGGACCTTTTCGCAATATTTTAGTGCGTAATCACCAACCAAGTCGGATCAATAGACTGGAAGAAGGGGGAATTTGTAATCAGCCCCAACGTCCCATCGGACGATTTGATGCCAAAAGCCGAGATTGTGGAAGAACCGGAATTCGCTACATAAAGAAATGTATTGGAAACATCCACTGTCAGGAACAGGGGCTGCGGCGTTCCGGTGGAACCATTGGGCTGCACAGGGTAAGGCGATCCGGCAATCTGGGTCAATGCGCCGGAAGTGGCCTTGAACGCGGAAACGTCATTCGATACGTGATTTGCAGAGTAAACGAATGTAGAAGTGGTATCCACGGCTACGCCAACAGGTTGAGTGCCGGCAGGAAATGATCCAACCGCCGCCAGTGGTCCGCCGGCTACGTTGAAGCTGGCGATTTTGTTATTGGCGGAGTCTGCAGCGTAAAGAAATTGTCCTTTGGCATCAATGGCAAATCCCGCAGCGGTTGCGCCCGCGCCCACCGAAAACGGAGAGCCGCCGACCTCGGTCAAGGTTCCACTGGCGCCAATGGCAAATGCTGAGATGTTTCCTGCTGCTCCATTCGATACATACAAGAAACCCTGCGTCGGCGAGACTGTCATAAACTGCGGGTTCGGTGCCACCAGCGAGGCAAATGCAAATGGCGATCCGGCAACGGCAGTCAAAAGACCTCTGGTTTGATCAATGCTAAAGACTGAAATGGAAGCCGGTACGGCCGGAGAGGCTGAACCCTGGTTCAGCACAAATAAAAACTGGCCTCCGGAATTCACGGCGGCCACAATCGGGTTGGAGCACACACTCACGCTTGCGCATACGGGAGTAGGCGGCAAAGCCGTGCCGATGGGCGTAAGGACGCCCGCCGTGTGGTCAATACTGAAACCGGAAACCGTATTGGAAGTCAAGTTGGGTACATAGAGGAAATTCCTTGAAGGGTGCAGCGCAATGGAAACAGGCCGTGGCGCGGTGGCGAACGTAGAAATTGAAGACGCTTGCAAATCACCCGTGCTCTTCTCGTCCAGGGCATGGACTGAATTGTCGCCTTGCCCCACAAAGTAGACGAAGGCCAGGGTCGGCGCGGTGGAACTGCTGCTTGATCCCAGGCAGCCGCTTAAAAGTACGATCATAAATAACAGCGTTATGGTAAAGAGTGCTTTCATTCGGTGCTTCCTCATGCTTCAGAAAATACGAACGCTCACTGCCGCGCGCAATAATGTGCCTGAATTGACTTTGGCAAGTTGCGAATCAGTCTAGCAGTTTGCGCCTTATTCTATCAGGTGCGCAGAGGGTGCCCTTTCTGGCGCAACCTGCCTTTGCGACCTTAATCAGAACGCCCCGGCGCGGGCTTTCTTGCGTAAATAGACTTGACTATGGACTGCCCGGCAAGCCAGCATCTTGTTCGATGGAAATAGCTCCTGCCGCATTGCCGAAGCGAATCGCCCGCGTGATTGTCCGCGGCTGCGGCCTGCTTTGGCTAATTGTCTGCTGCCTGGCGGAATATTCGTTGCGCGGCATAGGCGGGCGACTACAAGAGCAAGCGCGGATTGAAGTGCTCCATCGCTGGTCGCGTAAGGGCCTTCGGAACTCAGGTATCCGCGTTGAGGTTACTGGCGCACCCGCCGTCGCGGGACTAATTGCCAGCAATCATCTGAGTTACCTCGATATCCTGGTCTACAGCGCCATAGCGCCGTGCGCGTTTATTGCCAAGCGCGAAGTCCGCGCCTGGCCCGCCGTCGGATGGATTGCCACGCTTGCCGGCACTATATATGTGGATCGCTCACGCCGCAGTGAAACGCATACCATCCAGCCGGAAATACAGTCGGCGCTTGCGGCCGGCTTGCGCCTGTTTTTGTTTCCTGAAGGCACCAGCTCAGATGGCTCCCACGTGCTGCCTTTTCATTCTTCACTCTTCCAGCCTGCTGTTGATTTGCAGGTTCCCGTTTCCGCCGCTTGCATCGAGTACACGGTTCCTGACGGCGTTGCCGCCACTGAAGCTTGCTACTATGGCGAGATGAAGCTCCTTCCTCATCTTCTGCATCTGTTGGGCAAGCATTCTGTGATCGCCAGGGTGACTTTTTCTTCGAACAGTTTTCTCTTCTCTGACCGCAAGCAGGCGTCTCTCAAAATGCATGAAGAAGTGGAGCGCCTTCGATTTTCCAGAGTGGAAGTGACGCAGTGAGTGGCTACCGGGAATTCTCTGATCTGTCGGGTGAACCTGCAGTCCGCGGCTTTCTGCACGAGCCAGAGCACCCCAATGGCGATGCGCTTGTTCTCACGCACGGCGCTGGAGCAAACTGCCAAAGCAAATTGCTGATCGCTTTGGCCGATGCTTTCTCAAATGCGGGATATCTTGTCCTGCGCTGCGATCTGCCATTTCGCCAGTCTCGTCCTAACGGACCACCGTTTCCAGCCATGGCTACGCGCGACCGTGAAGGCCTGCGCCGTGCCGTGGACGTACTGCGCTCCAAGGCTCCCGGATGCATCTTTCTCGGCGGTCATTCTTACGGCGGACGCCAGGGCAGCATGTTGGCAGCGGAGCAGCCGCAACTGGTAGCCGGACTTCTATTGCTTTCGTATCCGCTACATCCTCCGCGCAAACCAGAGCAACTGCGCACGGCGCACTTTCCTCAACTCATAACGCCGGCGCTGTTTGTCCATGGCGGACGCGATCCCTTTGGCTCGCAAGATGAGATGAAAGCTGCGCTGCAATTGATTCCGGCCCGGACGATGCTGCTGGAAATTGAAGGCGCAGGTCATGAGCTGCTGGGAAAGAAGTCGGAAGAAGATCTTCCCGCGCGGATCATAAAAGCCTTCCAAAACTTTTTCGCCACAGAATAAAGAATAGAAGAGTGGCAAGCTTGCCGCATGGAGTCCGCTGGCCATGCGGCAAGCTACAATATAATGTAACGAGTGCAGACGAAGCGTGTTGCAGAGAACGCCGTTCTCTTTGCCGGACACGCTCAACGACACACATGGAAAAAACGCCACTCCGTCAGCCAAAAGTCAGCATCATTATTCTCACGTGGAATAGTTACGATGTTACCCGCGACTGCCTTCTTTCGCTCCGCAAAATAGACTATCCCGCCTTTGAAGTGGTTCTGGTGGACAACGGTTCTGTGGATGACTCCGGTAAAAAGCTGGCCCAGGATTTCCCTGAAGTAAGAGTGATCCTGAACGATAAGAACCTTGGATTTACTGGCGGCAACAATGTTGGTATGCGTGATGCATTGGCCCGCGGCACGGATTACCTTCTTCTGCTTAATAATGACACGATAGTTGCCTCCAATTTCCTCTCAGAACTGGTCTGCGTGGCCGAACGCGATGCACGCATCGGCATGGTGAACCCCAAGATTTATTACTTCGAGCCGGCAGATAAAATCTGGTATGCCGGTGGCGAGTATGTCCCTTGGAAAACTTTTCCAATCCATTTTGGATTGCGTGAGAGTGACGTTGGCAGCTATGACCAGACGCAGGAAGTTTCTTTTGTCTCAGGATGCGCCCTTCTGGTGCGGGCTGAAGCCGTGCGAAAAGTCGGCTTGCTGGATGAGATATTTTTCATGGGTTATGAAGATGTGGATTGGTCGGTGCGCACGCTGCGAGCTGGATACAAGGCCATGTATGCTCCGGCGGCGGTTGTATGGCACCGTGATTCATACGTTACGAAGCAGAGCATGGGGTTTGCCAAGCGGGATTTTTACAGCATGAGAAACGCCGTTCTGTGTGCGCGCAAGTACCTGCCTCGCCACCAGCTGCCATTGTTCGCATTTTCCATGAGTAAATATGTGGGTTTCGTCACGCTCAGATCTATCTTTCAAGCGGATTTCAAGCGCGCAATTGGTCTTTATCGCGGGCTGTGGAACGGCTGCTGGACCACCATCCCGGAGAAACTCCCCCCGTTATAATGCTCTGGTTAAATTCGGGAAAGGTGGAATTTTAAAATGCCGTTCGGATTCTGTCTTCCATGAGCGAGTTTCTTTATAAATCGGTGGAAGCGTTGGGAAGCAGAGTCAAGGGACGGCCATTCCATCTCGATCGAAATATTCCTCTGTCCTTATTGATGGGATTGCTGATCCGGCGCGCCGCATGGTTGGTCCGCGGCGTGTTCAAACTTCTGTTTCTGCAGCGCCGTTTCGCAACGGTTTTCATGGCCAAAGGCGTTAACCTGCGGGGTGCTTCGCTCATTCGCTTTGGCAAAGGCGTTACCCTGGAGCGCGGCGTTATCATTGATGGCCTGCTGCGCCGGGGCGTCGTCCTGGGTGACAACGTGAAGATCGGCGCTTACTCGGTGATCGTCGGCGCGCCCGCATCCAATCTGGGTGAAGGCATCAGCATGGGCGCCAATTCTGCCGTCGATGCTTATTCCTTTATCGGCAGTTCAGGCTTTATCTCGATCGGTGAAAACGTGATCATGGGACAGCACGTGGGATTTCACCCTGAAAACCACAACTTCGATCGCACAGATGTGCCCATCCGCGAGCAGGGCACCACACGCCAGGGCATCACTATTGAAGACGATGTCTGGGTGGGATCAAACGCAATTTTTCTCGATGGCGCGCATGTGGGGAAAGGGTGTGTTATCGGCGCGGGCAGCGTCGTGCGCGGCAACATCCCGCCGTATTCGATTGCGGTTGGCGTCCCTGCAAAAGTTGTGCGTTCCAGGATGCCTGGCGAGCAATTTCCGCGCTCGGGCGCGACCGGCGCGGATTGAAAACGTTTTTCTTATCCAGCTATTTGGTAGTGGTACAGCTTGAATAGCAGGGTGAGTCAATGACTGGTTCTCATAACAGATCGTCATCCCGAGCTCCCGTCAATGAGGGCTCGCTGTCCTCAGCGCCCGAATAGGGACGAGGGACCTTGTGTTTTAGCAAGGTAAACAAAAGGTCTCTCAGGGCTACTCGCCCGCTGGTGAAAACGCGGGACTCGCTTACGCCCTTCGAGATGACGCTTCAAATAATGGTCAGGCAGACTAATCGCTCGCGTGCGCCACATCGCTCTTCACCAAGCGTGGAGAGCCCTTCTGCAATTCGTGTTTCGCTATGGACTCAATGTGGACTTCGTCCGGGCCGTCTGCCAACCGCAGCGTTCGTACATTGGCCCATGCGCCGGCCAGGAACGTATCCTGGGAAACGCCTGCGCCGCCGTGCGCCTGAATGGCCTGGTCCAGCACGTTTAACGTCACATTGGGCGCAACAACTTTGATCATCGCGATTTCTGCGCGCGCTTCTTTGTTTCCCACCGTATCCATCATGTAAGCAGCTTTCAAGGTGAGCAGGCGCGCCTGTTCAATTTCCATGCGCGCTTGCGCAATGTCTGCCCGCAGTGTGCCTTGTTCCGCCAGCGGCTTACCAAAAGCTACGCGCGCTTTCACCCGTTGGCACATGGTTTCCAGCGCGCGCTCCGCCACGCCAATGCAGCGCATGCAGTGATGAATGCGCCCCGGGCCCAGGCGGCCTTGGGCAATCTCAAAGCCGCGCCCTTCTCCCAACAACATGTTTGAAACCGGGATGCGCACATTTTCGAAATTCACTTCACCATGCCCGTGCGGCGCGTGGTCATAGCCAAACACCGTCAGCAAGCGCTCGATTTTCACTCCGGGCGAATCCATGGGCACCAGCACCATGGATTGCTGCTGATGTTTCTTCGCGGTTGGATCTGTCTTGCCCATAAAGATGGCAATCTTGCAGCGGGGGTCGCCCGCTCCTGACGACCACCACTTCCGGCCGTTCAGCACATATTCATTGCCTTCACGCCGAATGCTGGCTTGAATGTTCGTCGCATCCGACGAAGCAACAGCAGGCTCGGTCATGGCGAAGCACGACCGTATTTCACCCGCCAGCAGCGGCTTCAGCCAGCGGTCTTTCTGCTCCGGCGTTCCGTAGCGCGCCAGCACTTCCATGTTGCCGGTATCGGGCGCGGAGCAATTAAAGACCTCCGGCGCAAGAATGCTTCGGCCCATGATCTCGCACAGCGGCGCGTATTCCAGATTGCTCAGTCCCGCGCCGTTTTCATCATGCGGCAGAAACAGGTTCCACAACCCGGCAGCGCGCGCTTTTGGCTTCAGTTCTTCAATTACCTTCGTTGGCGCCCAGCGATCATTCTCAATTTCCTGGTAGTAGCGCTTTTCGTTGGGATAGATGTGCTCGTCCATGAACGCGCGCAAACGCTGCTCAAGTGCTTTGACTTTGTCGCTGTAATCAAAATTCATATTCGGTACCTTCACGCTGCTTATGGGCTTCAATTAGGCTAGTCGATTCGGGCTGATTCATCAAATGAATCATTGGAATAGTGTAAAATTTGTGTCGTGCATCTGAGCCAGGTCGATCTTAACCTGTTTGTTGTGCTGGAGGCCATTTACCGCGAAGGCAATCTTACGCGCGCAGGCCGCCAGCTTAAGCTTACGCAGCCGGCCATGAGCCACGCGCTCAAGCGGCTGCGCGAACTGTTGCAGGACCCTCTTTTTATCCGCGAAGGCGCCAACATGGTGCCCACTCCGTTCAGCCGCAACATGATCGATGAAGTTCGCCAGGCGCTGCAAATCCTGGAAGTAAATCTTTATGAGAACCGCAATTTTGATCCGGCCCATACGCGACGAAATTTTCAGATCGGCTTCTGGGAGCTGATGGAATCCACCATTCTTCCTCCGCTGGCAAAAGTTCTGGCCCGGGCCGCGCCCGAACTTTCCATCACCACATTGCGCGTCAAGCGCCGCGACATTGAGCAGGAACTGGCCAGTGGGACTCTGGACCTCGTTCTGGATATCCCTATTACTATCAGCGACAATCTCCGCCAGCAGCCGTTGTTTTCCGACCGCGTGGTGGTGATGGCGCGCAAAGGTCATCCAGCCATCGGCCGCGAACTGGATCTGGATACGTATCTCCGGCAAGACCATGTTCTGGTCTCTTCGCGGCGTCTCGGCCCCAGCCTGGTAGACGCCGAATTGAATCGCTCAGGCCGCAAGCGCCGGATCGTGCTGCGCTGCCAGCACTACTATGCCGCGTGCCGCGTTGTGGGCGAGACCGACATGCTGCTGACCATTCCGGAACATTACGCGCAGATGCTCAACACAGGTTTTGATCACGGGCTGTACCCGTTTCCGCTGAAGAGCCTGCAACAGCTTGAGATCCATATGTACTGGCATGAGAGTGCGGAAAACGATCCGCCGAACCGCTGGCTGCGCGAGCAGATCAAGAAAGTTGTGGACGAAATATATGCTGAGGCCACGCCTGTAGCGCGTGTCCGTGCGCGCCGCGCCGAGAAAGCACGTTCCAAACCGCAGCTCATCAGGAGAAACGAATGAAAGCAGCAGTCTTGCACGAATTGAAAAAACCATTCGTGATTGAGGAAGTTGAGCGCCCCACGCCGGGCGATGGCGAAGTCCTGATCAAGGTGGAAGCCAGCGGAGTCTGCCATTCTGATCTGCACGTTGCTGAGGGCGACTGGAAACAATTCGCCGGTATCACCAAGCTGCCGCTCATCGTTGGACATGAAGTTGCCGGCAAAGTGGTTGAAATTGGTCCTGGTGTGCACGAGCTGAAAGTTGGCGACCGCGTGGGCGTTCCCTGGATTTACTGGACCTGTGGCGAATGCGACTTCTGCCGTGAAGGCAATGAGAATCTCTGCGTAAAGCAAAAAATTACCGGCGTGACCGTGGATGGCGGCTATGCGGAATACATCAAAGCTCCGGCCACTCATGCCACGAAGATTCCTGACGCGGTTCCATCAGAGCAGGCTGCGCCGCTTTTTTGCGCGGGCGTCACGGTGTATCGCGCCCTTATGCAGGCTAAGCCTCAGCGCGGACAAAGGCTGGCGATCTTCGGTGTCGGCGGGCTTGGGCATCTCGCCATCCAGATTGGTGTGCATCTTGGGCTTGAAGTCTCGGCTGTTGACGTTGCTGACGACAAGCTTGCGCTAGCTAAGTCTCTAGGCGCGGCCAACACGTTCAACGCGGCCACTTCCAACGTCGTTAAAGAAATGCGCCGTCGCGGCAGCGCTCACATTGTGCTGGTTACCTCCGGCTCCAAAGCGGCTTATGACACGGCATTTTACTGCGTTCGTCCCACAGGCACTCTGCTTGCGGTGGGCCTTCCGGCGGAGATCAGTTTTCCACCAATCATGATGGCTGCCGGAGAAGTCAATATCAAAGCGTCAGCAGTCGGCACGCGTAAAGATCTGGAGCACGTTCTTGCGTTGGCCGCCCAGGGCAAATTGCATTGCCAGGTGGCGACCCGTCCGCTGGCTGACGTGAATTCAATCTTCGAAGATATGCGCGCGGGAAAAATTGCCGGACGCATTGTTCTTACCATGTAGCCGCGCGAAAGCAGCCGCGCACAAGCTGATTTATATTGGATTCAGGAGCACTTAGAGGAAATTGATGAGAGAAGCAGTCGTAGTTACAAGCTCGCGCACGGCGCTGGCAAAATCATTTCGCGGATCATTCAACGCAACGCGTCCCGATGACCTGGCGGCACACTGTATAAAGGACGTGCTGCGCAAGACACCCAAACTTGATCCAGCCGAAATAGAAGATGTGATCCTGGGCTGCGGACAGCCGCACGGGCCACAAGGACACAACGTGGCGCGGGTTGCTGCCATGCTCGCCAGACTTCCGCCGTCCGTGGCGGGGACTACCGTGAACCGTTTTTGCTCGTCGGGCTTGCAGGCCATTGCCATGGCCGCGCACCAGATCATGCATGAGGGTGTTGATGCAGCGATCGGCGGCGGAGTTGAAAGCATCAGCATGGCCGTCCGCGATGCGAGCCCCAATCCTCTGTTGCAATCAACCATGCCGGGAATTTACATGGTGATGGGCGATACCGCCGAAGTTGTAGCCAAGCGCTACCAAGTGAGCCGTCAGGTACAGGATGAATATTCCTTGCTCAGCCAGCAGCGCACTGCACGCGCGCAGCAGGAAGGTTTTTTCAATGCGGAGATTGCGCCCATCAAGGTAACCAAGTCTTTGTTGGATAAGAAGACGGGCGAAGTGATCGGCAAGGAAGAAGTAGTTGCCGACAAGGACGAATGTAACCGTCCCGACACAACACTGGAAGGCTTGCTGGCGCTCAAACCGCACTTTGATCCCACCAGCGGCCAGGGTTCCGTCACAGCCGGTAATTCGTCGCAACTTTCTGATGGCGCTTCCGCCACGCTGTTAATGTCTCGCGAACGGGCAGACCAGCTTGGTATTTCTTATCAACTGGTTTTTCGCGGCTTCCAGGTTGCGGGCTGCAATGCAGACGAAATGGGAATCGGCCCGATTTTCGCAGTGCCCAAGTTGCTTAACCGCACAGGCCTGAAGCTTGAAGATATTGACATCTGGGAATTGAATGAAGCCTTCGCGGTGCAGGTTGTGTATTGCTTCCATTATCTCGGCATCGATCCGGAAAAGCTGAACGTGAATGGCGGATCAATCGCCATCGGTCATCCCTTCGGCATGACTGGCTCGCGTATGGTTGGAACCATGGCCAATGAGATGGAGCGGCGCAAGCATCGCTATGGCGTGGTAACCATGTGCGTCGGCGGCGGACAGGGAGCGGCCGGTCTTTTTGAGCGTGCCTGATGATTCTGTCGCTTCGCTCCAAACCGCTTGGGATCGAGGGTCGTGGCAAAAGTGCTCTGCTCCTGAGGCGAGCAGCTCGCCGCGCGAGTCAGGCACGCTGCTATTTCGACGAACCCGACGTAGAGACGTAGCATGCTACGTCTCTAAACAACGGAATCGAGAAACGCACAGCACCCAAAATTTGAAGGGAGCGCTCCAACATGGCTACCACGACCACTTCTGCCATCGCCAAAAAAGGCGCAGGATTTCTGCTGGAAGACACACTGGCGGAAGAGATTTTTACCCGTGAGCATTTGAGTGAAGAGCACCTAGTCATTGAGCGGACGGTGGAAGAGTTCTGGGCCAATGAAGTTGAGCCCAACCTGCCTGCCATCCGCCAGAAGAAGCCCGGAGTTGCTTTGGAAGTGCTGAGAAAGTCAGCAAAGTTAGGATTGCTTGGCATCTCCGTACCCGAAAAATTCGGCGGTATGGAAATGGACTTGCCATCAGTCATGGTGGTGGCGGAAGTGATGGGCCGCGACGCATCGTATGCGGGCTGGCATTCAGCGCACACCGGCATTGGATCGTTGCCAATTCTGTTTTTTGGCACGGAACAGCAAAAAGAAAAATATCTTCCGCGATTGGTGAGCGGCGAGTTGCTGGCGGCCTATGCGCTCACAGAACCGCTCGCAGGCTCTGACGCGCTGGCCGCTCGGACGCGCGCCGATCTCAGCCCAGACGGCAAGCACTACATCCTGAACGGCCAGAAAATGTGGATCACCAACGGCGGCGCTGCGGATGTCTTTATTGTCTTTGCCAAGGTCGGCGGAGAAAAGTTCACGGCGTTTATTGTGGAGCGCGCATTTGGCGGCCTGACCAGCGGCGCGGAAGAGCATAAGATGGGCATCCAGGGCAGCTCCACTACTGCCATTTATTTTGACAACGTAAAAGTGCCCGTTGAGAACGTGCTGGGTGAAATCGGTCGCGGGCACGTAATTGCCTTCAACATTCTCAACATTGGGCGGCTTAAGCTTGGGCCGGCCGTGATGGGTGCGGCCAAAAGCATACTTGCCACCAGCATTAAATATGCCAAGCAGCGCAAGGCATTCGGTTTGCCCATTGCCAGCTTCGGGGCCATGCAACACAAGCTCGCAGAAATGGCGATCAGGATTTTTGCTACTGAATCCATGGCCTGGCGCGTGGTAGGACTGATTCAAGCTCAGTTGAGCGAAGCGGAACACGGGACTCCAGATTCCGCGAAAGTGGAACTCAAAGCCGCGGAAGAATACGCAGCTGAGTGTTCCATGGTAAAAGTTTTTGCCGCGGAGATGCTCGATTACGTTGCCGATGAAGGCGTCCAGATTCACGGCGGCTACGGATTCCACCAGGATTATGCCGTCGAGCGTTATTACCGCGATGCGCGCATCAATCGTCTGTTTGAAGGCACCAGTGAAATCAATCGCCTCGTCATCTCAGGCATGCCGTTGAAACGCGCCGCACGCGGGCTCTTGCCATTATTGGAAGCTGCACAAAAAGAGCTGGCCGACACCAGACAAGACAACGGCGCTGATGAAGAAATGCGCCTGGTTCGCAATGCGAAAAGGATTGCATTATTTGCGCTGGGAGTTGCACACCAGAAGCACGGCGCGGACCTGGAGAAACATCAAGAGGTGGTGATGAGTCTTTCTGATCTCTTTATGGAAACCTTTGCCATGGAATCGACGCTGCTGCGCTGTCGGAATCTTGCCGCAAATGAAAACGGCGCGGCCCAGGACATTTGCCGGGTCTTCCTCCGTGATTCCATTTCCAGAATGCAGTCGGCTTCGCAAAATGTGCTCAGCGCGTGCTCAGGCAATGATCTGGACCGCCACATGAGCAAGCTACGATCACTCGCTAAATATCAGCCGGTAAATGCAATCCAACTTCGCCGCAACGTGGCAGAGCGCCTGTTAGGCAGCGAACGCTATATCTTCTGAGCCGGGTTTCGCCCGCAATGGATCGTTTGTTTCTGGTGCAGAACGGCAGAATATGTTAATCTCCGGCCACTTCCCGATGCGTGCCCTGTTTAAATTCGCAAGACCTCAGCCTCCTATTGCAGCACAGCCTTCCGCGCCTGCTCCAGAACTGAGAGAAGCGCAAATGGCCGCCGCTTCTTATGGACCCCGGATGGGCGGCGATTCGCATGATTACATCCGTGTGAGTCCTTCGCGTGTCTTATTCACGCTGCTGGATGTTGCCGGACAAGTGGAGCAGACTCGCGCAATTATCAGCGCGGCGCAAAACACTTTTCGGAACTGTGGCCGGGAGCTTCTAAATAAAGACGATGCCAATGAAGCCGACGCAATGATTGAAGTCTGCGTCCAAATGAACCGTACCATTCTGCAGGCTGCGGGCCGCGTCTGCCCTTGCCCCACATTTGCCGGATGTTTCAACGAGTCTTTGGGCACCGTTTGCTATGTGAGCGCGGGTCATACTCCGGCTCTGCTTCGCGACCGTACTGGCATCACCCAACTCGGAGCTACAGGTTTGCCTTTGGGGTTGTTTTCCCACTCCGCTGCAGATGCGTCAATCGTTGCTCTTGAGCCTGGCGCGTCGCTGGTGCTTGTTTCACGCGGGCTGGTGGAGGCAAGCCGTAAAGGAAAGGAGTTCGGGTTGGAGCACGTAAAAGAAATTCTGCTCGCAACTCCAACGCCGGCCGCAGAAGAAATCAACGCCAGCATTCTTGGCCAGGTCCGGCAATTTCTGGGGCCAAAGCCTGCAGGCAATGATGTAACGGTCCTGTCTTTGACACGTTCTGTTGCGGCAAAGGCACTTGCCGGCACCACATAAGCTGATCGCAAGAGACATCTGAGAAATGTAAGACAAACAAAATAAAGGACCCTTCTTGGCTCAGTTGCGATTAACACCTTAAATCCACTCTAAAGTACATGCATCCGCATAGTCCTTGCGACAATTGACGATCTTTTGAACCCAAAGTAACTTCACTACACCTCCCCATAGCTTTTAAGAGCTTTCTAATGAACAGATTGTAGAAATCGGGCTTCGATCGGCGAATCTCAAAGGAGAATCTGGTGTCCAGAAGAAAGTCTCAATCCGGCTTCAGCATTGCCGAGCTTGTTGTGACCGTGGGAGTTCTTATGGTCGGTGGTGGCATCGCCGTCATGAACATCTCCGGCGCGTTACGCGGTGCGCACGTGGAAACGGCTTATCAGAACACGTTGGATCAACTGCGCTTCGCCCGGCAGGTAGCTATCGACAAACGCACTGTTTGCCGCGTTGATTTCGCCGCTCCCGGCACCATCTCTGTCACGCAGGCTTTTGCAGACGGCACGCCGGTCACGACTGAAACCATTACTCTGCCGGCTGATGTGCAATACACCATTGTCACAGGAATGCCTAAGCCACCTTCAGCCACGCCGGACAATCTCGGCAATGGAAATGTCGCCATTGATTTTGATCGGGTGGCAGGTGGCAGCGGAGCAACAATTTTCTTCCAGCCAGATGGCTCTGCTTTGGACGCGGCCGGACGTGTCAATGATGGAGTGATCTACGTGGCCCGGCCCAATGAGCTGAACGGCGCGCGCGCAATTTCGCTGCTGGGCACAACCGGACGCATTCGCGGCTGGCGATTGGGAACCAAGGCCGGTGGAGGTGTTGTATGGGAGTAAAGCGCAAGGCCCGCAAACAACGCGGCTTTACTTTGGTAGAAGCCATGGTTGCTTCCGTTGTGCTGGCCACCGGACTTTTGAGCGTGCTTTCTCTGTTCGCGTATTCGCTGAGCAATCTCCAGCTGTCGCAGGAAGATCTGATCGCTCGCGCGAAAGCCAAGGAAGGCCTGGAGAGCGTTTTCAGCGCGCGAGATTCCTCGCAGATCACCTTTGACCAGATCAACAACAAAGCCAGCGGCGGAATATTTCTGGATGGATTTTCCCTTATCTACGATCCGCCCGGAGCTGATGGCATTGCGAATACTGGCGATGACTCCAGCAGCGCCGGCTCTCAGCTGGATGCAATCGTGCTCCCCGGACCGGACGGCATACTGGGGACCGCGGATGATGTCCGCCAGACCTTAACCAACTTTCAGCGCCAGATCACGATATCGCCCGTTTTTCTCACAGGAACAACCACAATCAATAACAATTTGCGGCTCATTACCGTAACCGTCAGATATACGGTACCGCAGTTCGGCGGCCGCCAATATCAGGTCAGTGCATATATCTCCAAGTACCGCTAGGACGTGCCTATGGAAAAACTGAGAAAGGGCCAACACGGATTGTCGTTGATGGAAGCGCTGGTAGCACTGCTGATTGGCGCTATTGTGCTTACGGCCGGGGCAACGCTGGTTACCAAGGCGCTCCAGATTACAGACCTGATCACGGTGCGCACGGAAATGCAGCAGGATGGCCGCGCGGCGATCAACAGCATCCTCAAGGACCTAAGCTTGTCTGGAACCGGAATGCCTGTTGGCGGGATTCAACTACCCACCGGTGCGGGAGCTACACCTTCACTCTTTGCTTGTTCAGGTGGAGTGTGCTCCCTGAAGAACCACACTTTCCCGGCAAACCACTTGTATCCCGTGCTTCCCGATGCAAACGACGGCAATGTTCAGAAAGGTGCGCCTGACGCCATGACAATGGCTTACATTGATCGCACTTTGAATCTGGGCACTGCCACTAACATAACGGCCTCAGGCTCGCAGATTGATCTTGCCAGTGTTGCGGGAATCAATATCGGCGACTTGATTATGCTGAGCAACGTGCACGGAAGCGCCATCGGCATGGTCACCAATGTGCTCACCGTCAGCAACGCTGTGGTGTTTGGCAACTCTGATCCACTCAATATCAACCAGCCCGGGGCGGCCAATGGAAATATAGCCGCATTGCAGGACTCGGGTCCCGGGAACAAGTATCCCCCTACCACGGCAGCCAGAATTCTTGTTATCAGCTATTACCTCCAGCAAAGCGCCGGACCGGATGGCACCTTTAACACTAACGATGACAACTGGCAGTTGATGCGTCAGGTAAACGGCCAGCAGCCAGTCCCGGTGATAGACGGTGTGGAGAATCTGCAGGTTTCATATGACGTCTATGACGACACAGCATCCAGTGCTTCAAGCACTTTGGTGACAAATACCAAGAGCGCGAACGGCACTCCGGGTCTCATTCGCAAAATCAACGTCGTGATGAATGTGCGTTCACTGCGCCCTGCGGGACCGGGAAAAGCGTTAAGTCATCTCACGCTTGCCGCAGCCGTAAGTCCGCGGAACCTGAGCTTCCGCGATCGATACAAGTAGCTTGTCCTAGTCAGGAGCAATATGGTGATGTCTGCAAAAACTCGTGAAAAAGGCTTTGCTTTGATCGGGGTACTGCTCTTCCTCGTCTTGCTTTCGGCCATGGCGGTAACGCTGTCTTACACAGTGCGCACTGAAAAGCGCATCGGCGGGTCTGACCAGGAAGGCAATCTTGCCTACTATGACGCTGAAGCTGGCATGGAAAAAATGACCGCGGACCTGGGCGCTCTTTATGAGAAAACCAAGTCGCCATCAGCGGCCACAATTATTGCTCTCGGCGCTGATAAGCCCGGCTTGCCCGGCGTCGGTTACAACTACGTGTTTAACGTAACGGCGAACCCGGATGGCAGCCCGGCAAGCCGCGTTCAGACCATCAGCGCGGGCGATTTCGCCGGCCTCTCTGCGCAGATAATCCCGATCAACCTGGATGTGACGGCAACCCGGATCAGCGGCGCCCAGGCGCACATGACTCGCGACGTTGAAGTGGCGCAGATTCCGGTATTTCAGTTTGGAGTATTTTCAGATAGTGACCTGAGTTATTTTGCCGGACCGGATTTTGATTTTGGCGGCCGTGTACATACCAACGGTGATCTTTACCTGGCGGAAGGAAACGGCGCTACGCTTACGTTCCATGACAAGATCACTGCTAGCGGAGAGATCATTCGGCAAACACTGGTGAACGGTCTTCCTACGAGTAGCAACCCATATACTGGAACTGTAAACCTACCGACCGCGCCTGGGAACGGCTGCAGTACGCCCACAACTTCCTGCCGTTCACTTGCATTGACTGAAGGCAGCCTGGTTGGCGGCAAAGGAAGCGCCCAGACAACCGGCTGGGATACCTTTGCGCAGAGCCAATACAACAACAATTTAGTACGCCATGCCACTCAATTGACCTTGCCTTTTGTGGCTGACGGCCCACCAATCGAGATCATCCGCGAACCGCTGCCAGCCGAAGACCCGGCCGGTAATCTAAGCTCCTCCCGCTTGTACACGCAGGCCCAGATCAGGGTCCTGTTTGCGGATACGCAGGCAGACCTGCCGGGCGGAGCACAACTGGGAGATAAGCCGCTCGATTTAACGAATTGCTTTGCCTCCGGCTGCGTTGGCTCGGCCAGTGAGACCATCGACAATCGCTGGAAACGTCCCGCTGGAATTCCCACCGGAGACTGGCCCGTCGTGAGCGGCTGGGTTCGCGTGGAATTTCGCAAGACTGATAACACTTACCAGAATGTCACCCAGGAATGGCTCGACCTTGGCTTTTCGCGAGGCTTGCAGACGCCTGACTCAGAACACGGGCGCGCGAACACTGAGAACCCTAATGCCATTATGATTCTGCAGCAGCGGAGAGAAACCAGCACGCGCGGAACCCTGCTGACATCCGGATCCAGCAAGTATTGGTGGCAGCCGTTGAATTTTTATGACACTCGCGAAGGCGAGCGCCGCGAGAACCCACTCACGGGTACCACGTGCTCCGTGGGCGGCATCATGACCGCCACCGAAATAGATGTAGGTAACCTGAAAAGATGGTTGCAGGGCACCATAGGAACGAATGGTACCAAGGTGGAATCAGCAAGCCAGAACGGCTACATCCTGTATTACGCGGACCATCGCGGTATGCTGGCTGATCCTGATCCCGCTGCCACAATCAAAGTGAAACACGGCGACTTTGGGTATGAAGACTTTGTCAATCCCAGCAGCAGCACGGGCAGTTCTAATAGCACTTTGGATGCCGGCGAAGATGTGAACGTAGATGGCAAGCTGCAGACCTATGGCGCCGGCAATCTTGGTAATGCATTCGCAATTGCCAATGGCGATCCAACCTTATCCCTGGACTGCTCCGGCGTAGGCCGTATGAATCAGGTGAGTGGTGCCCGCCACGCTATTGTGGTTGAAAATGGGACGCTGGGTAACCTGCCCATCAACTTCCCCGCCGGCACCGGAGGGTTCACGGTCGCCAGTGAAGAACCTGCTTATATTCTGGGCAATTACAACGCGAATGATGCCGCGGGTTTTGGTAATCCCCATGCATCGTCAGCGGTTATAGCGGACACAGTTACTCTGCTTTCCAAGAACTGGAACAATGAACAGAGCATGTTCAATCCGCGCTCCGCGGCGGGGGCAGCAACTTGTCCGTCCACCGCGTCCTTGGCCAGTGCTGCCGGCAACGGAGCAGGCAGACAGGCCTGCACAACCTCGTACCGAGTGGCAATCGCTTCCGGAAAGAGCATTACTTTCCCGCATCCCACCGGGGCTGGCAATGACTTTGGCACCGATGGCGGTGTCCACAACTTCCTGCGTTATCTGGAAGAATGGGGCGGCCAGACCTCAAACTATGAGGGATCGCTGGTAAGCCTCTATTTTGCGCAATATGGCGTGGGCTCATTTAAATGCTGCAACATGGTCTATAACCCGCCGGGTCGTAATTATTCGTTCGATCTTGACTTCACCGATCCCAGCAAGATGCCTCCGGGTACCCCGAGGTTTATTGACGTGGTGAACGTTGATATGACGCAGGACCTGAGGCCGAGATAAATAAAGATAAGCGCAGGCGCTATTTCAATCCTGCAGTAAAGTGCGTGTGGCCATAAGTGCCGGTCATTCTGATTGGCACTTCTGCGCCCGCGCCTTTTTTCTTTTTCTTGTAAAACGGATCAAGTACTTTCAGGAAGATCGATTTCGCTCCCGTGGAAGCTTGTGAGACCGTTGCAAGCATGCGCATTTTGCCTCGCATGTCCACGCGCTTGGTCAGCAGGCTGTAAGTGCCTTTCATGTCAGCATCAGCGCCCGGCACCGCGAATGAAACAGGCGAGAATGTAGCTACACCATCCTTCATTACTACGTTTCCCTTCAGGTCAGTCATCACTTGCTCAAAGCCATTTTCATCGTCGTCCTGGTCGTAGTCCTTTTCTTTGTCTTTTTTCCCTTCAGCACGTTCACTGAGCTGGTCAACATCCTTCTGGGTATTGGTTGACGTGAATCGCGCACGATTGATATTGAAATTCCCGGTCAGGCGCACTCGCTCTTTAAAGGGCCTGTGTTCCGATGGAAGCACAATCTGGGTTTGAAATACCACGGGGCCAAGCATAGGAGAAGCCTTGGCGTTAGAGAAGAGAAGAATCAGGTCCTGAATCTCGCCCTGGCCATGCGTCACGTCAAGCGTCACAGTCTTCGGTTTGCCGGAAACGCTGCCATGGGCAAGTAAATTGGTGTTGCCCAGCCGTGCCTCGAGCGATGGCAAAACCAGGTCGCCATTTTCCATGTCCAGAAGACCGCGAAATTGTGTGCTCAGGTGAAACTTGTGGCCGCTTTCTTTCACTTCAAAGTCCGGCGAGTCCGTCATGCCCGCCACGTTCAGCTTTTCCAGATTGCCTGAGAATTCACCGCGCGAAAAGACCATTCCTCCCAGCGCTTTGAAAACACCGAGATTTGCTTGGTTTAACACGTATTTGCCTGACACTGCCGTGCTCCGTACTGTTCCTTTTTCATCTTTCCATGGGCCAATGGAGCCGCTGGATTCCACTTCGCCCGGCGGGACAGGGAGATGAAGCGACACTTGAAAAGGCACTGCGCTCCGGTTCCCGATGTCATGGAAGAGCGCATGATGGATCTGGAAAACGAGTTTGTTCCCGCCGGTGTGGCCGGTTGCCAATTCCAGCAAAGCGTTGTCTGCCTGGAGCTCTTCGATAATAGTCTGGTCGCTGTTTGAGCCCACTTCACTATGCACGTTGGCGCCGCCTGGGGGAAGCTGAATGCGCAGACCATCGGCGATGATTCTTCTGATCCTTCCCGGCTTGCTCAATAGCCCAGCAAACGTGCTTTCAATGGTCAGCTTGCGAATCGTAATAATGGGATCGCCAGGTCTTTGCCCGGGCGCGGAAGTTTTCTGCCGAAACACTACGTCATCCGCTACACATCCGGGAAAAGGAAAATATGTACTATGAAAGCCGCGCATTTCAACCTTGGCTGAAGATGCTCGCTCCAGCCGTTTAGTCATGGCTTCTCTGGTAAAAGGCCATTTCGCTGCCATAATTCCCAGAAATACGACAGCGCAGATTGAAACCGCCAACAGGATCCAGCGAAATCTTTGAGCAGGTGCTCGCGTCGTGGTTTTTTCCTGAGATGCGAGCACGGTTGGCATAACTATCTATTTGGATGCTGAATATCCGGCTCATTTGAACAGCGGCTCTCGTTTATGCGTGTGGATAACTTCTGAGAGCTCGATGGCAGCGATTCAGATGAGAACTCGATGCTAGTTATTCAGCGGCAATTTTCAACAGCTGGTAAACTGTTGATACCAATCACGCGGAGAGGTGTGTGAGTGGTTGAAACAGGCGGTCTTGAAAACCGCTGTGCCTGAAAGGGTACCGGGGGTTCGAATCCCTCCCTCTCCGCCATGCAGTCTGCAGCTCAGAGAATTGTTCTTTCGTGTGTGCGAAATAGGCCGATTTAGCTGCCTTCTCAGCCTTTCCAAAAACCAAAATGCGTACCGGGGCAGCAGAAAAGCCAGGGTTTTTGGGTGCTTCTCTCTGCTCGGCGATTTGGCAATCCTCTTTTCAATGCCAACCAATGCCGTGAAGCCGAACGTCTAGCGAACAGCTCAGCCCATGACTTGGCTGAATCGCCCCATGCGAGTCCGTATTCAGTGAATGCAGGACCGCAAAGGGCATGTAAATCAGTGAATGGAGCCAGGACATCAGGCCAGCCCTTTGCTAGTTTCGTACCTTCATCAGCCACGACAAATCCTTTCTAATGCGTCCATCCGCGTTCCAATCTCGTCCTCACCATCCGGACCAGTTGAATCGCATCCGCGACAACAGCAGAGACGTGTTAGTAGTATCCCGCAATGATTTCCCAAGTTTCGGCTGGTCAATGTTGCAAAAACCGACTCCCAGCTCAGCGAGGCGGGCCAAAATGCCAGCGTCATTCCAACTCTCATGCCGGATTTCGAGTACTAGAGGATATTGGCTGAATCTATTTGATTAGATTAAAAAATAGTCGCAGGTTCCCGGGACCTAAATCGACAGAGATGTTGACCCAGTCCTTTTAGCTCACGGTCAGGTGTACGGGGTCGTTGAGTGTTGCAACTGCAGGTGCCGGTAATCGTCACGATATAGCTGCCGGGTGGAGTTCCAGCTTGCTTGTGCCCTCGCGGTTGTTGTGACCTGCAATGCCGAGTTTACTGACGTACTTCCTGGCGTAAACCGATGCCGGCGAGAAGCTACACGAAGATGCCCCCCGGCAAACCAGAGCAGCTCAACGAAACCGGTGAGCCGAAGCTGGGCGCGGGCCGCCGGGATCGGTAGTGGGCATCCGGCAGCCCGCTCAGTGTTCACTGTGCTACTTCGGGTTGATGGTTACCGTGAACGAATTGTTTGCAGGATTCGTATCCGTTCCGGTGAAGCTGGCGACTCCGGTATCGGCAATGGAGCCGGCCTGCGTCGCGATTACATTTACCGTAACTGTCATGGCCGAGCCCCCGTTCAGAGCAGAGGCATTGCAAGTTACAGTGCCACCGCCGGCTCCGGGTGCCGGCGTGGAGCAGGTCCCGAGAGAGGTACTGGCGGATGCAAACTGCAGGCTGGGCGGCAGATTGGTCGTGAACACCACAGCATTGGCCGCAGTCTTCTGGTTATTCTTGATTTGCCACGTGTAGGTATCTGCCGTTCCTACGGCCGGACCGCCATTCTGCGCGGAACCGGTGACCTGAATATCGGTGGTCGTGGTAGGCGCCGAGATGGAAGTCGTAGCTGCGGCGGTATCGTCAGCGGGAGTCGGATCAACGAGTGGATTACCTGCACCGTCTTTCATCGAACCGGTGGCAGTGTTGGTGGTTTGGGTCGTCAGCTGTAGCACAAGAGTCACAGTGGCGGATCCGCTACCGGCAATTGAGCCAAGGTTGCAGCTGATGCTGCCTGCCGCGGATGCGCAGGTGCCCTGGCTGGGAGTGACAGAGACGAACGTTGCTCCGGTTGTGGGCCATGTATCGCTCAGGCTTACCGCGGGAACTCTGGCGGTTGTCGCGTTGTTGACGGTAATTGTGTACGTGACATTAGCGCCGGAATTGACTGATGTTGGACCGGCATTCGTGAGAGAGATGTCCGGCGGGATGGCAGTGAGAGAGGGTGTCACAGCATTCGACTGCGCCGATTCAGGACTGTTGCCTATGGCATTTGTTGCGTGCACGGTAAAGGTGTAGGCGGTGCCATTGCTCAGGCCGCCCACGTTAACTCCAGTACAGCTCGCGCACGCGCTGGCCGCGATACCTGACGGCACTCCGCCAACCAGGGCAGTCACCGTGTAGCCCGTCATCGGCGAACCGCCATCAGAAGAGGAGCCAGTCCAAGCTATGTTGGCTGAAGAATCGCCGGCAACGGCCGAGACATTCGTTGGCGTCGCTGGTACGGTTGGTGCAAACGGCGTCACGCTATTGCTGAGAGCCGAATATGCGCTTGTGCCTGCTGAGTTTGTAGCCGCAACTTCAAACTGGTAGGTGACTCCATTCGTCAATCCGCTGATCACCGCTGAAGTCGGAACAATGGTGGTTCCTGGATCCGGGCCAACTGTCACGTCCGGAACCAGAATGCCGTTGGAAGCGGATGAGTTGTGAACGGTGTAGCTGGAAATCGGCTGGCCGTCTCCGGCTGCTTGCCAGCTCACGGTTGCTTGCGCATTGCCTGTGGTTGAGGTGACGCTGACAGGTACGCCGGGAATCTGGAGCGTCGGCGGGGTCGGCAGTACCGTCCACCAGTGACCCGACTGCGGAAGATTGCCAGCACTGGGATCGTCACCAACAAAGAGAACCTCAGCCGCTGGATTGAACGCATCGAGCGCCAAGCCCGTGGCAAGATTGAAATTTACCGCGTACGAGGTGTTTACGACTGCTCCCTGTGGAGTTATCGTGACCTTATCGACCACTGCTCCATTGGTGTAGTAGAGATTTTTGCCATCCACGTTCGGGTATTGCTGATCACCGACCATGGCGACTGGAACAGGGACCTGTCCTGCAAGGATGTTCAGCGCGGTGCAGGCTGTGAAGTTATTGCCTGCGGTATAACATTGATCGGCATCGTGAAGTACCCAGGCGGAAAATCCATCACCGCCGTACAGGTCGTGTCCAATCCAGCTCAAACCAAAGTTCTTCCTTCCATCGGGGCTGTTGATCACGTCACTCTGAACGTTGCTGCAAGGCAGCGGGTTCGTCAGCGGAGAAAGCACACGAACTACGGCTCCGCTGCGCAGTGAAGCAACGTAGAGATTGCCGTCCGGTCCAATTGATGCCCATGCCGGGGCCACCAGGCTTGTCGCGCAGCCGGTGGTGTTGCCCTTTTTACCACCACCACCTCCGCCACCCGAGAGCAAGACCTCGATGTTGAGCGGATCCACGATGCCGTGGCCGCTGTCGGAATCCGGGCGGAAGTGCATGCGATTTACCTGGCCCGCTGTGGCCGTGATGTTAGGAGCGTAGATGGTGTTCGTCGTCGTATCCAACGCCAGTGATCCGGGCTTGAACTGCACCGAGCCAACGAAATTGATGCACGTATTTCGATTCAGCGTATATGGGCCGGGAGAGTCCAGGTCGGGGTCATAGCGACAAAGCCCGAAGATTTCATCACCTCCCCAGAAGTGGCGATAGTGCTGGCCGGTTGCGGGGTTGATGCCGGAACCCGTCAACACAATGCCGCCACCAGGTGCGGTAACGTTATTGGCAAATTGAACCGTGGTGGTTTGGGCTGTCGCCGTCGCAGCCGCAAAAACCAGCAGCAAGGAGAAGATGAACCATGGGAGAGTGAGCCTGGACTTGGAACGAAGGTTGAGGCTCTGAAGTTCGAGTGGGCAAGTTTCTGTGTTCATGGAGATTTCCTCTTTTGAATTCTTTTCCTCCCACGAGCTCGGGCCTTCTCGATCGTTTAGTCATAACGAGTTCCTTGCTCCCACGCCTTTTTCTGGCTACACGTGTGCCGCTCGGCGAGCTATCCTTACGGGGTAGCCTCGATATGGACATACATGCTCTCCAGCTGCAACGCACTGCGCGCCTGAAGCATGCCCGGGCAGGCATGGCTTAGACCAGCGCGCACGCGCCAAATCGAGTCCAGTTCGCTGAGGGACCGAGCGGCTGGGGTTTTGCTTTTTGCTAACCAACTCCGGGCGGCGCAAAAGTGAAGATGCACCAAGCTGGTTTCGATGCCCTGATGGTTACCTGATTTTCCCAGGTCGCAGACCAACTAGCTCCTCGGCACGAGAGCCGAGCATCCGTCTTCTCTGGACTATACAGGCTACTACTGTTTATTCCAATGTTAAAAGAGATTTACACCTGGGTTACGAACTATATCTGATTACAACCTAAGCCTTCAGTCTATTCAGGACTGGACCAATACGGTACACACACTTCTCCATTAGAGCCAGCTTTAGCTCAATATAGAGATCCATTTAGCGCATATGTGTTACGGCCCCGGATCAATCTTTACTCAATATAGTAGAGCACTGCAAGCTTGTAGGTAACTATTAAAACGATCTAATTGCCCCCAGCGTTGGCAAGGCCAGCCATAATATCGGAAGACTAGTATTTAATGTGGCTGGCAGCTATCGATGGTCGAGCGTTCCTTCTATTACGATTCGCATCTTTATAGGAAAAAGTGGAAACCCTTAAGGAAAATCCTGGATTACTGAGCAGGCAAAAAATACGGGCTGCCGGATGCCAAGTTCGATATCCGGCGGCCCGTAGGTGTGCACAAATTCCATCGATTGTTATTTAGCGTTCAGAGTTACCGTAAACCCATTGTTTGCGGGATTGGTGTCAGTGCCGCTGAAGCTGGCAGTCCCGGTGTTGGCAAGGGAACCGGCCTGAGTCACGGTAACGTTTTCGGTCACGATCATCGTTGCTGCCGCAGCCAATGAAGGCGCGGTGCAGGTGATAGTGCCGCTGGTGCCTGCAGCAGGACCGATGCAGCTTCCCACGCTGGTGCTGGCAGACGCAAATGTCTCGCCAGGAGGCATAGTGATTGTGAAGCTCAGTGCGTTGGCGTCCTGCGCTCCTGAGTTCTTGATCTGCCACGTGAAGGTGTCAGCCGATCCCACAGCCGGACCGCCATTCGCCGACGAACCGGTGACCTGCACATCGGTCGTGGTTTGCGGAGCAGTAATGGAGGTTGTGGCCGAGGCGGTATCGTCCGCTGGCGTTGGATCAGTGATCGGGTTTCCGGCCGCGTCCTTCATTGAAACCGTGGCCGTGTTTGTGGTCTGCGCCGTCAGTTGCAGCACGAGTGTCACAGTTGCACTTCCGCTCCCAGCAATCGCGCCCAGGTTGCAACTGATGTTGCCTGCCGCTGATGTGCAGGTGCCTTGGCTGGGAGTCACAGATACAAGCGCCGCTCCGCCCGTGGTAGGCCAGGTGTCGGAGACAAGCGCGTCCGGAATGGTTCCGTTGGTGCTGTTGCTCACCTTGAGTGTGTAGGTGGCATTGGCGCCGGAATTCACCGATGCCGGACCAATGTCAGTGATGGATGCATCCGGAGGCGTAGGACTGATCGACGGTGTCACCGCATTTGAGGGCGCCGATTCAGCGCTGTTGCCCACCCCGTTGGTTGCATGCACTGTGAAGGTGTAGGTAGTCCCATTCGTAAGACCGGTTACGTTCGCGCCAGTGCAAGTCGCGCAGGCGCTCGCAGTGATTCCGGACGGAGCTCCGTTCACCCGCGCGGTCACGGTATATCCAGTGATTGCTGAGCCTCCGTTAGAAGCAGAGGCTGTCCAGGCTACCTGGGCCGAAGTATCGCCCGCAGTGGCAGAGACATTGGTTGGAGCTGATGGCGCCGTTGGAGCAAATGGTGTCACGCTGTTGCTGGGCGCTGAGAATGGCCCAGTGCCCACGGAGTCAGTGGCTGCCACTTCAAACTGGTAGGTGACGCCGTTGGTCAATCCAGTGATCACCACAGAAGTCGGAACAACGGTGGTGCCGGGATTCGGCCCGACGATGACGTCTGGAACCAGAACGCCGTTTGAGGCAAATGAATTGTGGACGGTGAAGCTGGTAATCGTCTGGCCGTCTGGGGCCGCAGTCCAGCTTACGGTTGCCTGCGCGTTACCCGCCGTCGCCGTCACGTTAGTCGGCGCGCCGGGTAAAGCGGGCGGCACACCTTGAGGAAGTACCTGCCACCAGTGGCCGGAACCCGGCAGGTTACCCGCGCTGGGATCATCGCCGACAAACAAGACTTCCGCTTGAGGATTCTTGGCATCGACGCCCAGGCCCTTCGTTAGACTGAAGTTGGTCGCATACGAAGTGTTGAGATCCGTAACGGCGCCATTCACTATTTGGACGCGACTGACCGTGCTGCCGTTGGTGTAGTAAAGATTCAGACCATTGAGGTTCGGGAAAGTCTGATCGCTGAGCATGGCCGTGGGCACCGGGAGCTGGCCTGCCAGGATATTCTGGGCTGTGCACGTTAGAAAGTTGTTAGCAGCCGTAAAGCACTGGTCAGCATCCTGCATCTCCCAGGCAGAGAAGCCGTCCCCGCCAAACAGATCGTGGCCAATCCAACCTAGGCCAAAGTTCTTCCTTCCATCAGGACTGTCGATCACGTCGTTCTGCACGTTTGTGCAGGGGAAAGGATTAGCAGATGGGTTAATGATGCGTACCACCGCGCCGCTACGCAACGATGATGCGTAGAGGTTGCCGTCCGGTCCCAGTGCTGTCGAGTCCGCAGCCACTAGGCTCGTCGGGCAACCGCCTGCCGCCTGTTTTCCCTTGAGGCTGCTCACCAGAACCTTGATATTAATGCCGTTCAGGATGCCGTGACCGCTGTCACCGCTGGGACTGAAAGGGATGCGGTAGGTAGCATCCGCGCCCGCCTGAATATTGGGAGCGTAAAGGTTATTAGTGTTGGGATCAAATGACAGTTCGCCGGGTTTGAACTGCACCGCGCCAACGAAATTAATACAGCTATTAATGTTCTGAGCATATGGCCCGGGCGAATCCAGATCAGGGTCGTAACGGCAGAGTCCATGGGTCTCATCACCGCCCCAGAAATGGCGGAAAGGTTGGCCGGTTGTCGGATTGATTCCGGTCCCGGTCAGGACAATACCGCCACTGGGAATGGTTACGCCTGAAGCAAATTGAACGGTCGTGGTAGTCTGCGCGCTTGCTGTCAGGGCTGCAAGGGACAAGATCAGCACAAGACTGATCCACAGGTGGGTCTGTTGCCTGATGCCACCCAGTACGTTTTGCGATGTAGCTTGGAAACTCGTCGTTTTCATGTGCATTCCCTTTCAATCTCCTGGCCTCGGCCAAAGGAGACGATGCGAGTGAAATTTCTTTCCCCGCAGTTTTTCTATCCTCATGTACATCGCTTTACGACATACATTTCGAGACACACGCTTCCGGACGCAATACGCCAACGGCGTGCTTCGCGGTGGTGCAAACCATCCAGGCACTCAGCTCAATAAGCTGCGTTGGAAGGAGTGGACCATACACGTTCCCGGAGAACGGATCCGCAGGAGTTTTGGCTTGATCTTGTTTCGGGCTTGATCAAACCGGCAAAGCCACTTCCGTCACGTTGTGGCTTGCCGGGTTGATCGCATGCCTCGGTCACGACTGCACCGCCCGAAGGTGCCATAGTGCCCGGGGCAAACTGAAGATCGAGAAGAAACAGCTCTCACCCGCATACTGCACACGGCTCGTGGACTTTCTTTGTGAACAGTACGCGAACAACTATTTAGTGCTTGCGCCGGTCCTATTCCGCAGCGTGCCGTGCTGTGAAACTGAACCAGCCACTTTGCTTGCTATAGGGAAAGACTCGCGAAAGATAAAACTTGGTCACTTAAAGGAGAGCTTTTTAACCATAGTCTGGTACTAAGAACGGCGCGCTTGCGCTGGTGCATCGAGCCGCAGTGGCGTTGCCTTTGATGGAGAGGTCTGCTGAGCGAAGAGTCAGTGTCTTCCCGCAGCTTTCTGGTCTGGATGTAAAGAATGACACGCGTCACATTGCGTCAGCATGGGAGCGAGAAATTCACGCAACTTGGATCGCGCGCGCCGCAGACGGCTCATCGCGTTGGCTTCGGTAATACCAAGTTTACACGCGGCTTCGGCGATGCTTGCGCCGCCCGGGCCTGCGAGCTCCCAGACTTCACGGTAGTTGTCTCGCAAGCTGGCAACCGCGCGCAGCAGCGCGCTGTGTAATTCCACTTCTTCCACTGACGCCAGCGGCCCCGGACGCGGATCGGCCAGCACTTCGCGCGTGCCTGCTTCTCCTTCTTCCTGCTCATAGTGTGGTTCGAGCGGTTCGAGCAGATGCTTGCGGCTCTTTCGCAATCGCGTGCGTGCAGTATTCCGCGCGATTTGCAAGACCCAGTGACCGAAACAATCGCTTGACCGGATGTTCTTCAGATAGAGCATGACCTTCAATGCGGTGTCCTGGATCACGTCTTCAGCTTCGGCGTGATCGCGCAGGATGGCCAAAGCAACTGATTTGATTCGTGGAAGATGCGGCGCCAGAAGGTCTGGCAGCCACTCTGTTTCGCCGGATTGTATGCGGCGGATGAGTTCAACTTCCAAAGGTACTGCGGGGCAATTATCCTGAAGGGCAGGATACACTTCACCTGGGGAAACCATGCTGTAAATACATCCCTACTTCTGGCCCGGCACTGGCTATGGATTCCGGAAAGATCATAGCTTTCATCTCATCGGTAGGGCAAGCCTATAACAAAAGTATCGCCTAACGATATTTACAAATCTTCATGTTCCGGTTCTAGAACAGGCTTAAGAATTGGGAAAGGGGCCTCATGGAAAATTTGTAGAGAGAGTGTTCCATTTTTCAAAATGGAGACCTGATTTTTGCCTAAAAAATAATTTCTTACCAATGAGAACACTGAGGACAATTATAAGAAAATCTAAAAGATTGTTCAGTAGATTGCCCCAATGCGAATCATTGGTTTTGATCAGTGCAATCAGTGGTAATGGATTTTTTCGGCAAAGCTATTCCGCGCTGCCGAGTTTTTGCCCCGGCTCCTCTCAAAACGTGATTTGGCAGATTTAGTCCGATTGTATTAAACGCGATGGCGCCGCACGGACTGGAGAAAGGTCAGTTTACCCGGAGTTAGAAGATGCCACCGTGAAAACGGTGCTCGTTCTCGATTTTCTGGTCCATGCTTGCCGAGTCTCTAGTTTTCCGTCGGCTATCTATCCGGCCCTCTTAGTAATACTAAGTGCCTTCGACGGCAGCGTTGCGACTGTGCTTACTGGCGCGGCTGCCGAAGCGCACGGCAGCCGCGACCGGGGCCTACTGCGTTACTTTCGTTACGCCGGACGTTGCTTTGCCTCCAGCGTTGGAAGTGATGGTCACCTGTGTCGGCTGAGTTACGCCCGTAAAGATGATTGTGTAATTGTTAGGAACCGGAGGGCTCGTCGGCCCCATGACCCCAGTATAAGGTTGGCCTGTTGCGGGATCGGTGACATTCAATGTGGATGTCAGCTGGACGTTTGGCGTGTTATCGGTTGCGTTAACCGTGAGCTGCGCCTTGCCGGTGCGATACGTCACCGAGGTTATCGTGATGGCGTCCACCACCGGATTCACGGTCACGCCGACTGAGGCACTCGGCGACGTGAGCCCCGAGGCTGAACTCGTGCCAGTCACACTGAATGTGTACGTTTGCGGACTGGTAAAAGCAGGCACGCTCGCACTAAAGGTCTGTTGCGCGCCGTTGGTTCCTGCGACCGGCGTAAGGGTAATGCCTTGCGGAGCCACCCACGCATAAGTGAGGGTTCCGTTAGCCGGATCCACGCCGCTGGCAGACAGTGTTACCGTTGTAAAGCTCGCTACCGGGTTGGTCGGACTCGAGGTGGCACTGACGGACGGAGTTGCAGGCCCTGGAGGCGGAGCAATAGGAACGCTCACCGTGGCTGTTTCCGGTGTGGTGGTGTTTCCTCCTCCTACAGTGACATGGAAAGTCAGGTTCCTGTTCGCTGCAACCGTGGGCGCGCTGAACGTGGAAGTCATTGCGCCCGGTGTGGAGAGCGTTACTACCGGATCGCCGCTGTTCACAATCTGTGTCCAGGCATACGGCCCATCGCTTGGCGTGCTGCCCGCTGCAGTTAAAGTCACCTGCGTGCCAGCAACAATGGGATTAGCCGCAGCTGTGTAGCTTGCAACTGGATTTGCCGGGGGAGCTGTGCCTGTGGGCCAGATTGTGCAGGTCAGAGCGGGCGCCGTGCCGCCAGGCCAGGGATTGAGTTGCCCGATCGGCTGGTTGATGTAGCTACCCCATGGTCCTGAGCCATTGACCAGAAATGTGATGTCACTGAAGTCCAGCGGGACTGGAGGATCGCCCACGCCTAAATTTTCCGGAAAGATGAAAGTGAAGTTGGGCGCCGCATAACGTCCAGCGATGATCCCGAGGGTCTGGTTGTAAACGGTCGGCGGCGGATAATCAATCTGCACGCCAACATTGCGCGCGGGAGGAAGGAAGTTTCCACCTGCCGGAAGCCAGCGGAAGCGTCCCTGTACTCCGGCAAAGGGTGGCCCTGCTTCAGGCGTAAATTCAAACGCCCAGGGTGCTCTATCTTTAGTTACGCCGTTGCAATCCTGATCCACGGCGAAAATGTCCACCGGACGACTCGAATCCGTCGTGAATCCTTCCAC
>DASXKZ010000286.1:0-19631 GCA_036496525.1 Candidatus Angelobacter sp. | reverse complement strand
TCCCCGATATTCGATTTGCATTTGTCCCTAAATCCGCGTATCCTTTAGGCGAATAAATGACGAATTTGTTATGGAATCCCTATTTCCCCAATCTGAAGCACAAGCTCCCCTTGTGGGCATAGCCCGGCTGGCGGCCCACGGAGAAGCAATCTCTGAAGGCCACAATGTCGAGTACATCTCTCTGGAAAATCGTAGCCTGCTCTCTCGCTGTGATTCGCCGCGCATGCCCTTCTCCTGGCAAATCAATCCTTATAGAGGTTGCGAGTTTGCCTGCAAATACTGCTATGCGCGCTATACGCATGAATTCATGGAAATGCGCGATGGATTGGATTTTGAGCGCAAGATCTACGTAAAGAAGCATAGTGCGTGGCTGCTGCGGCAGGAATTGAAGCAGGTGCGGGCCGGGCAAAGCATTGCGATCGGTACTGCGACTGACCCTTATCAGCCGGCTGAAAGGAAGTTTGGCATTACCCGCGCTGTGATGGAAGAATTTGCCCGGCATGAAGGGCTGTCGCTCGGCTTGGTGACAAAGTCTGACCTCATTGTTCGTGATTTGGCTTTGCTACAGCTCATTTCTGCCAGAAACCGGCTCAGCATCCATATAACCATCACGACAACAAATACAGACTTGGCGCGCATGCTGGAGCCACGGGCGCCGCGGCCTGATTTGCGTTTCACCGCCGTAAAAAAACTTGTGGCGGCTGGGATTTCTACAAGCGTAAACTGCGCGCCTGTGCTGCCCGGCATCACCGATTCGCCAAAGGACCTGGAAAGCGTGGTACGCTCCGCAGCCGCAGCTGGCGCAAGATCGGTAGCAGCTATACCTCTGTTCTTAAAACCGTGCTCAGCGAAGGTATTCATGCCTTTTTTGGCGGAACATTTTCCTCATCTTCTGCCGCTGTACAGAACGCGCTATGCCGATCGCGCATTTTTGCCAAAGGATTACCAAAAACGCATTTCAACCCTAGTGAGCAAATTGTGCCGGAAACACGGAATCGGCATAAGAAAGCATGACTCAGCTGTTCGAACCTCAGGAATCGAACTTTCCCGGCAACTCAGTTTGTTTGCACCGTGATTCTTTACGGGCATGGTTAAGTGCATGTGAAAAAGTTTTCCACAGATAAAATGGAACAATTTTTCATCAGATCCAACTTTGATGCGGACAGAAAACGATCCAACATGCACAAAATTAAAGGGTTACACCGGATTACCAGCCATTCTCACGGCTTCCAGAATGGTACATGTCCTTAAGTACAATATCTTGCTATGTCCATATGGACATGTTATATTGACCTTGTCATCGCAACTCACAATGTACTTTGAGAGCTGCCCAAGGCACGAAATAAAGGGCTCTCGAGTTAAGAAAAAAATTTGTTTCATTTTTCCGAACTTTGTGTACGATGGTACAACTTAATCACTGTACTAAAGAACAATGTCCTTCTGGTTCTCACGGAGCAGCTTTCTGGAGAGGCAATATCAGAGGACAAAAAGTAAAAAGAATTTTTGAGCAAGCCCAGGCAAAAGTGCTTCAGGAAAAAGTCGTAGAACTGGCCGTACGGACAGTGCGTAACACCACCGACGTACAACAAAAAAACCGGCACAGGTGAAACGATAAAATGTCCGGCAGCACAAGTATATCGGGTTGTAAATTCCAGAGTAGTACAAACAAGTTTGGGGTAAACAGCGGATGGACTTTGCACGTCGCGTAAATTAAAGTGACGGCAATTCTTCCACCGAGCGGGAGGTGGATTTTATGCGCATATTGGTTATTGAGGATGAGCCAAAAGTAGCACGTACACTGGTGAAGGGCCTGGAAGCAGATCACTTCGCCGTTGATCTGGCTGGGGACGGAGAAGAAGGTCTTCAGCTGGCCACCGAGATTGATTATGACGGAATCATTCTCGATTGGAATCTTCCTAAACTTGACGGTCTAACCGTCCTTCGCAAACTACGTAAATCCGGGTCCAATATGAGGATCCTGCTTCTGAGTGCACGCAAAGACGTTTCCGACCGTGTTTGCGGATTGCAGGCGGGCGCCGACGATTATCTGGTAAAACCGTTTTCGTTTGAAGAGCTGCTGGCCCGGGTCCACGCTCTTCTGCGGCGTCCCCAGGAATTACTGGACAAGCTTAGCGTGGAAGACCTGGAGCTTGATCGCATGCGGCACATGGTGACACGCGCCGGCAAGCCGATCAATCTTACGCAACGCGAATATGCGGTGTTGGAATACCTGATGCGCAATGCCGGCCGCACTGTTACTCGCACCATGGTCGTCGAGCATGTCTGGAACCTGGGTTTTGAGGGCCTGACCAATATCGTGGACGTTTACATTAATTATCTCCGCGCCAAGATCGATCACGGTTACGAGAAGCAGCTGATCCATACCGCTCGTGGCGTTGGATACATGTTGTCGTCAGCCTCCCAATGAAATCATCGCTTTTACGCCGGCTGAGTACCCGGCTCGCGTTGAAGCAGACTGTAACATTCGCGCTCCTGGTCGTAATGCTGGCCTGGAGCGCCTATGTTCTGGTGGCTCGCCATATTTATGGCCAGTTGGATGATGAGCTGCAAGACCGAGCCATCTCAGTACGCAGCATGCTGCAAATTCGCGCCGGCAGCGTAAAGTGGCTTAACGCTGAGGCCGATCCGGAAGTTCGGGCCCAGTTTGAGCGTTCCATGCGGTACTACGAGCTACTGGACGAAGAAGGCCACACGCTGGACGCTTCTCATGCAATGGCCGCGTTGCATCTGCCCGGCTCTCCTACGCTGCCGACATCCATTCAGCCCGACCACACTACCTGGCAAAACGTGACGGCGGGAAATACCCGCATCCGAATTCTCGATGTCCCTGTCCTGGGCCTTGCTGGACGTCATTACCTCTTGAGGATTGGCACGTCTCTGGATGGGGCGGATGAGGATTGCTGGCGTCTTCGCATGTTTTTGTTTGCCATGATTCCATTCATCATTCTGGCACACGCCATCAATGCATTGATTATGACGTCTTATTCCCTGCGCCCATTGGAACGGGCTTCCGACGCGGCAAAACAGATTACTGCTTTCGATTTAAGCACTCGCCTTCCTATCACCGGTAGTGGTGATGAGATTGACGAACTCAGCAGCTCTCTTAACGCGATGATTTCGCGACTGCAAAGTTCATTTCAGCGCATGACAGAGTTCCTGCGGACCCTTTCGCATGAAATCCGGCAGCCGCTTACCGTTTTGCGGTCTGAAACCGAGCAGGCATTGCGGCTTGGCAGCAGCGAAACAAATTATCGCGATACGCTTTCCAAGCAGCTTGAACACGTGGAACTGCTGGCGCGGACCGTTTCTGACCTGATGGAACTGGCCCAATCGGAAAGCGAGCAAATCAAACTTAACCTTGAAAAAGAAGACCTTTCAGAACTGGTACAAACTGCCGTGGACG
Source organism: Candidatus Angelobacter sp. (assembly GCA_036496525.1). GTDB lineage: Bacteria > Acidobacteriota > Terriglobia > Terriglobales > Acidobacteriaceae > Angelobacter. The sequence goes on along the minus strand of DASXKZ010000286.1, from coordinate 16,207 downwards.
GCATGCGCAACCAGGCTGGCGAGCGCGGAATCAAGATTTCCGGAACAGTTCAACAAAATGTGATGGGCTCATTTGATGCGGGCCAGATCTGGCGTCTCTTGCTCAACCTGCTGGACAATGCCATCAAGTTCAACCATAGCGGCGGAACTATTGACGTGGTTCTGGCTGTGCATAACGATGTTGCGATCATTTCGATCAGTGACACAGGCAGCGGCGTGGCAATTGAAGAGCAGGGACATATTTTCGAGCGTGGCTACCGCTCCACTGCAGCGCGCAAGTCCCATGTTCCCGGGACAGGGTTGGGACTGCACTTTGCCCGTAACATCGCGGAAGCTCACGGTGGACGGATTGAAGTGGCGAGTTCATCGGGTAAAGGGTCGTGCTTTAGAGTATCGTTGCCGCTGTTGAATGCCGCATCGGGTGAAGTGCTCACGCCCGCAGTCCACCGCGACGCCCAAATCAATTAACTTGCTCCCCTTGTGAGTGCCGTCCAAGCCAATGGACGGAATGGCAAGCGATAACGACCAGTCCTGAAAAATGTGGAATTTTAATGATTTTTCAATGGTGAAGCCGCCGCCAAAGCTGCACAATGCAAAGGTAGAAATCCGGGTTCTTTTAGGAAGGCTTTGTATGAGGATCGCGAACATTGCTGCGCTTATTCTGGCCGCGGCGTCTTTTTCAGCGTTTGCCCAAAGGTCTGGCGGACAGGCGGAGCGCAAGCCAAGCCCAGCTACGAGCGCCGTGTCATCCTCACCGTCCGGCGCGCAGGTGAGTCCGAACTTACCACCGGTTAGTACCCCGTATCGCGTGAATCCAGGCACTGCTCCAGTCGCCAATCAGCCAAGCACCTCTCGGCCTACTGCTCCTGCGCCCTTCGCACGGCCTACACCCGTTGTCGCAGCACAGCCTGTCGTACCTCAACCAGCTCCCACTGCCATAGCATCGGTTCCGGCTGCTGTCCTACAGCCGGTTGCAAGTCCAGCTCCAACGCCCGAGCCAATGGCGGCTGTGAATTACACACAAGGACAACTCACCGTGGTATCGCAGAATGCCTCGCTGGGAACCGTATTGAAGCTCATTTCAGCCAAGACCGGCGCGATTATCGACGTGGCTCCAGAACTGCAAAATGAACCGGTAATCGCTGAAATCGGCCCCAGTCCAGTGCGAGAGGTTATGACCGCATTGCTCGATAGCCCAAAAATCGATTACATCATTATGGGGGCCGGCAATGCTTCAGGGGGCATGGAGCGAATCCTGGTCCGCACGCGCCAGTCTTTTGGCCGGAACGTGATACCCATGAGTCGCCCACAGCAGCCGGTTCCGGCGGAAGCGGCCGAATTTAAGTTTGCACCGGGCGCTCCAGCCGCCGGCGTGGCAAAGCCCCAAACGCAGTTGACGCAACAACAAATGATGGAGAACTGGCAGAAAATCCGCGAAGAGAAAAAACTAGCGGAGATAGAGCAGCAACGGCAGGACCGTGAAAACGAAGCAAATCGCGTAGAGCCGCCGACACAACCCGAAGCACAAGTTCAACCCGAACCCCAGCCAAATAATAATGCAGACAATCCGCCATTGAATTAAGTCCAACTAAAATCTCGCCTCTCAGAATAATGATTCTGAGGGATTTTTACGCGCGCTCAACACCACAGAAATTGATATGAAAAAGTTTAATGTGGCCTTGATAGCGTTCTAATCAAAGTGACCGAGAATCAATTTGTAAGCGAGTTCGGCGGCAATAGCAGTTCTTGTGGACGCCGAGGCTCACTCACATCTTGTTTTGCGGGTCCCCAAAAGAGGAGCAAGCCCTGGAACTTGTTTCTCTGAGCCTCCCCCGCCATGAATCGACCGGATGCAGAAGCTATTCAGTCCCGCTAACTGAATCTTCTTTCCGGCAGGTTTCCTGGCCGCGCGGCCAGGACTATCAGGCAAGGCCTTGCTTGGATTTGAGGTTGGATGATGTTGAATCATCCAGCCTCGTTTTTTTGGGAACGAGAAGAGCCGCAAGCTGAGTGCAATAAGAATTCCCCTCGCCGTAGCAAGGGGAATTTGCCAGTCGGTTGCGTTGTTAATTAGCGCTGCCGCGCAGGACATTTGCGGCCAGAAATCCCTTGGGACCTTTCATAAGCTCATATTCCACGGTTTCGCCCTCGTTAAGAGTCCTGTAGCCATTTTCCTGAATAGCGGAAAAGTGGACGAAGACGTCTTCGCCGGTCGAGCGTTGAATGAAGCCATAGCCTTTGGCTCCGTTGAACCACTTTACAGTTCCCTTTTCTTTCACAAATGCAACTCCTTTCGCCTCAGCATCAGATTGAAAATCTCCGCCTCTTGAACTACGAAGGTGGAGAAAAAGGTTGTTGCTTTGCCGGCCAGATGGCTCTTTTCCGCAACCGATGGCTGCCGTGCCGGAAGGCCCGAAGGCGACTCCAGCAACCGGATCGTTCGGCGAGTTCAAACTGCTGTACAAAAACATCAACCAGAGTGCCCCTGCGGTCTAAGCTGCCGGGAGCAGAGCATAATATTCAGGAACTCCGGTTCTTGTAAAGCACTTTGTTTGCATCGCGCGCTAACCCCAAAGGGAACTGGCTTTGTAGAACCTTCGTTCCTCCCGTAATGGCTCTTATAAAATGTGAGAAGGGGCCCTTTTCTGTTACGATTTTTACAGGATCGCCATGACCACGGGTTCAGTTTCGCAGGCTGTTGAAGCGGCTCCGGCCCCTGCACCGGAATCGCAAGCCATCAGGCTATTGTTACGGCCCTGGAAGCATATGCTGCGGCATCGCGGCTGGCCGACTTTGCAATACCTTGCCCGGACTGAGGCCCATACATACGCTTTCTCTGTGGCCGCCAACGCGATTCTTTCATTCTTTCCTTTCATGGTTCTATTGATGTGGCTGATTCGCAATGTGTTTCACTCGATCACAATGTCCAATGTTGTAGTGGATTTATTGAAAGACCATTTGCCTGCCGGCCAGGATTTCGTTATTCACAGCCTTCAGTCTCTGGTGAAAACGCGTCAGCGGGTCAAGATGGCTTCTTTGGTGATTTTGCTCATCACATCCACAGGCGTTTTTGTGCCTTTGGAGGTGGCTTTCAATCGCATCTGGGGATTTACCAGGAACCGCTCGTATCTGGGAAACCAGATCATTTCTCTGGCCTTGGCTTTCGCCTGCGGCATTCTGGCATTGGCGTCTGTGGCAATGGCGGCAGGTAACGAGCTGGCATTAACTTTCATGATGCGGGGCAATGAGAATATTGTGTTTCGGGCGGCCACGTTTGTGGCACTCAAGATCTGCGCCACCCTGGCCAGCATTGCTATCTTCTTCTTGATCTACTGGCTTCTGCCAAACGGCAAGATCAAAGCTAGAAGTGTGTTGCCAGCGGCGGTCGCCATGGGCGTATTGTGGGAAGTAGGAAAGGTTTTGTACATCAAGGCATTGCCTTTGCTGAATTTCCAGGAGGTTTACGGGCAGGCTTTCTCGGTCTCGGTGGCTCTGATGTTCTGGGCGTTCATATCCGGCCTGATGTTGCTGGCCGGTGCACACTTGTCATCCGATTTCACACCTGAAGCTACGGAGGCGGCCAGCAATGAAGATGAGGACGGCCTTGAGTTTCGTGACGCGATTTGATTTTTGGTTTTGTTAAATTCTCTCGCCCTTGCTGCTGAACTCCCTCTGTTGGCGATAGAATTCACGCAGTACCTGGATTCCCTCCCCTGGGGTGCTCGCTGCCCTTATTCAACCTGCGCTGGTTTCCACGGGCCCAAAAAATTAATTGCAGTTTGTCGCACTCGACAAACTGTCTACTCTAAAGGAGGAAGTATGCGGAAAAGTGTGATTCGGTTGGTGGTTGCAATGGCTTTATTGATTTCAGGAAGTTTGATGCCCGTATACGCGACGAACAACCCAATGCCGGTTCCCTGGCCACCGGTGCATACTAATTAAGTTTGCGGTTGGCAAGTGCCTGGTTTAATCTTGCCAATCTCTCATGGGGAATGCTGATCTATTATTGGCCTTAGCAGGCACGGGACTGGAAACAGTCCTGTGCCTTCTTCTGCTTGCCCGCCGCACCTATCGCGAGTTTCCAATATTTTTCAGCTATACCGCTCTCTCGGTAATTGTCACAGTTGCGTTATGGGCTGCACGCAAAAATGTCCCCACGTATTTCGGCATCTACTGGGTGAACGAAGCCCTCGGCGTAGTCTTGGCATTCTTAGCCCTTAACGAAGCAATACGTTCGGTATTTCGGAATTTTTTGGGCATGAGATGGTTCCGGTGGCTTTTTCCGGTTATCGGCATGTCAATGCTCGGTGTGGCAGTTCTGCGCATAATTCTGCTTCCCCGGCCAGCTTTCAGTTTGTTTACCACAACTATCCTCGGACTGGAAATTGCGGTCGGATTCCTGCAATTTGGCATATTTATTGTCTTTATTATCCTGGTCAGGCTGTTTCACCTGACCTGGGGGCAGCGTGCGGCGGGCATTGTTTTCGGCTTTGGCGTCAGCGCAGCCGGATCGCTGGTGGCCTTTTTGCTTCGTTCCGAATTTGGAACGAAATTCAGCCCGCTTGCTGGAATTACCCCTCCTATCGCTTACATTATTGGCGTGGCGATTTGGTTGGCCACTTTTATCAAGGCGGAGTCCGGACGGCCGGAAGCTGCATGGGCCGAAACGCTTACGCCGGAACAAATGATTACAGAGCTGAGGCGGCACACTAAGACGGTGAAAGGCATCCTAACGCGATGATGTTCGATATCATCATAATTCTCCTGGTCGGCATCCTGCTATTGTTTGCCGTTTATACGGCTATCCAGTTTCGCGGCAAGTATCCAAAACGCACTATTGAAGATGTAGCGCCATTCCTGCGGCCAGCCGAGCATGATGAGCTCGAGTCATTGCTGGATCCCGCGCAGGAAACCAATTTTCGCATCCGGATGGCGCCGCAGGAGTTTACCGAGTGGCAGCGCAGGCGAATCCATCTGCTGCGCGAATACCTGCTGCGCATGTCTCATAATGCCCTGGTGCTGATTGAATGGGGCAATATGGAAGCGATTGAACCCGGAAATGACGATGCTGAAACACTCCGCCAGAAGCAATTGTTGGCGAAGGAGCTGGTGCAGGCAGCCACCGAGTTCAGGCTATATTCCGTTCTGGCTCTCGCTAAATTGAAGTTGTGGCTGATTCTGCCGTCTCCCTTTAGTCTTCTGCTCCCGTCACCAAGCCTCCCCACGATGCGCCATGTCTTTGGGATTGACGCTCTGGACTCCTACCATCGTCTGAGGACTGCTGCCGGGGGGCTGAGTCTGGCATACAGTCGCCACTTTTATGACGAGCTGCTGGAACGACTATAGGTGCTGATCCGCTCTTTGCCGGTGATTTTCACCAGTCGCACTCCCCGCTATAATCTGTAAAGATTGACCTTCTGGTCCAAAGTCACGCGCAAACTGTCCTCGGCGGGTATGATGCCGCAAACTCGCCTGGCAATTGCCGCCGCTTATCTGGCGGGAATTGAATCGGTACTGCTTCTCTTAAAGTGGCTGCTCAGGCTTGCTGGCGCGCCGCAGGCTGCATCCGCGCTGGGCGGGTGGACGACTTTTCTTGGTTGGGCCACGTTCCTTCTACTTTTGGTTCTTGCCCTGCGATGGCTTCGCGATAACGTAATGTGGAGCGTGCGCAACCGCCTGATCGTTACCTACCTTTTTATTGGCGGAGTGCCGGTAACGCTGGCAGTGGCCATTGCTCTTCTATCGGGGTATCTGGTGCTGGGCGACTTGGCGGTATTCAGCGCCGTTTCAGAAATTAAGGCGGAAGCAAACCGCCTGGGCGCATCCAATGCAGCGGCTGAGGAAGAAATTACGCGGCACAGCACTACTCCGGAGAAGATTGCGGCCTCCGACACAGCATTTCCCGGACAATCAATCGCAGTGGTGCCGAAGTCTTCTCTTCCAGGTTGGGTTAGAGATGGCTTTACCGGGTTAGTCAACGAAAAAGGACGCATTTATCTGCGCGCGGTGAACGCTCATAAGGATTCCCATGCCCAGGCGATGGTGGTATCGAGCGTTTTGCTCGATCAGCAATTTCTGGCCAGAATTGCAAGCAAGGTCGGTTCGCTCACTCTCTATTCATTAGACCCACAAATGAATGGTGACGAAAAAAACCTGGAGGACACGCTCTCCAACCCGCAAGGTACCGCAGCTGCTACTGGCCGGATCAGCGCCGGCAGCGTACCCGCCCCGGTAATCCCGTTGGACCGCGAATTTGATTTTGCCGGACCTATTCAAGTCACGAATTGGGTAAACGGCCAGCTGCGAACAAGGATATTGGGTGGGAGTACGCGGTTTTCCATCGTGTATTCCTATCTCACTGGATCCGTGGGCATTGGAAGTACTGTAATTGTTGTTGCCTTGATAGGCATGGCCATTGCGTTCGCCGTTGTTGTGCTCATTGCTTTGCTGATCGGAATCGGCCTGACCCGGAAAATCACTTATTCAGTAGCAAATCTCTACCGCGCCACGCAATTCATCAACCGCGGAGACTTCAGCCATCGCATTGACGTGCGTGCCAAAGACCAGTTGGCCGCGCTCCAGGTTTCTTTCAATTCAATGACGGACAATCTGGAAAAGCTGATCGCTGAGCAGAAGGAAAAAGAGCGTCTGCAAAGCGAACTTGAGATCGCGCATGAAGTTCAAGCACAGCTCTTTCCGCGGTCCAATGTTGGGACGAGCACGCTTGAATTGCATGGCATCTGCCGTCCGGCGCGCATCGTTAGCGGTGACTATTACGATTTTCTCTCCTATGGCCCAGAACGGGTGATGGTGGCAGTGGGCGACATCAGCGGCAAAGGTATCTCAGCGGCGCTGCTGATGGCCACAATCCACTCCGCAGTCAGGGCTTATGAGCAGGAGCAGCTTGTTTCTGTAGGGATGGCAGCGGCTTATGGCACCAACAGCAGGGTTGCAGCTTTTGAGGCCCAAATGGCGCCGCCCTCGCCGGCGCAGATGCTCTGGCTCTTAAACCGGCATTTATTTCAAAGCACTCAACCAGAGAAATATGCCACGCTTTTCCTTGGCTTTTATAACGACGAGAAACATCGCCTGACCTACGCCAATGCAGGCCACTTGCCGCCAATCGTCCTTTCCGCGGACGGTGGTGTCCGGCGATTGCAAACCGGTGGGACTGTGGTCGGATTATTTCCTGACTGCGAGTATGCTGAGGAAACTATCGAGCTGTATCCGGGCGATATCTTCATCGCGTTTAGTGACGGCATCACGGAACCGGAAAATGAGTTTGGAGAATTTGGAGAAGACCGCCTGATCGAAACCGTTGCCGCCCATCGTCTCCAGCCACTGGAAAGAATCACAGAGCACGTTATTTCCTCCGTCCAGGATTGGATTGGCTCAATTGAGCAACCGGACGACATAACAGTGGTTCTGGCCCGCAGGATCTAGACAAGCCCCAGATTCAATACGCGCGCCATGTTGGCAATCTTGGTGACTCTCAGTTTATTTACTTACGCTGGGGACCAACTGCCTTTATGGTGTACACCTGACTTTGCACTCAACTGGAAAACTAACCAATGAAACCAACCGGCAACATCCATCGCCTTCCCGCTACTGACTCATGGCAACGCCAACCGCAGATAAAAAATGCTCTCATGCATCGCATTAAAAGCATGACCGGCGAGATTCATTCCATCCAGGCAGAAATGCATGGCGAGTTGAACGGACCAGCAAATCGAGGCAGGCTTGCAAGGTTCTTTGAAGATGAAAATGCCATCCAGGTTCTCAACGATTTCAAAGCGGAGCTGGATCAACTCCGCCGGATCTTATGGTTTTATATCGAACACGCTTCCGTCCAGCCTTCAGCGGCGATGGACAATGAGCAGCAGGACCAGCGCCTGCAACGTGTGAACGAACTCCTACGCGCACTGACCCCGCCGGCCAAATCTGCAATCGCTGAAGAAACGCCCCAGCCCTCAATTTCATTCTTTGAGCGGCTCGATGTGGTCATGGATACCTATATGCAGGAGAAAAAGCCAGTCGCACAGGCAAAAGCCGCGAAAGCTGGCTATTAGTGTGAGTTCGCCAGCCTGTGGTCCAGGTTGGCGATCCTCCATCCCGTTTCAAATACCAGGCGCGCGACTTTTGTCATCTTGGTAAAGTCAATTTTGTCTATGGTGTCGGTTGGCCGATGATAATCCACTGACGTGCCATCAAAATAAAAGATGATGGGAATGCCGTGCTTGGCATAGTTCCAGTGGTCCGACCGGAAATAGATCCGCTCCGGATTATCAGGGTCGTTGTAGTAATAATCCAGCTTCATCTTCTGGAATTGCGAATTGGTTTCTTCACTGAGCTGGTGGAGTTCCTGGCTGATACGGTTTGATCCCACCAGGTACACCGTATTCGCATCCGTGAGATGTTCATCTTGGAACGCATTATCGCCAGGTTGCTTTGAGCGTCCAATCATATCGATGTTGAGATCAGCCACCATCTGTTTCAGCGGCACCACAGGCGCGTAATCCGTGTTGTATTGGGAGCCCAGCAATCCCAACTCCTCACCGGCATGAAACATCACCAGCACCGAGCGTTTTGGCCGCTCCAATGACATGGCATGCGCAATTGTCAGCACGGAAGTAGTTCCTGACCCGTCATCGTCTGCGCCGGGATAAATCTCGCCGCCCGGCCCTGTCTTCAGATGATCGTAGTGCGCACTGAATACAACATACTCGTGCTTCAACGCAGGATCGGTACCTTCAAGAATGCCGGCGACGTTTTGTGTAGTGGAACGGGTAAGCTGCTGTGCAACCGTCATTTTCGCGGTGATATCAAGATTTTTAGGCTGAGCGTTTTGTTTATGGTTTGTTTCATACGCACTTTTCAGGTCCATGCCGCAAGCCGCCAGAAGCTCTTCAGCAAGAGACGGCCCCAGCGTTACCGTGGGCAAGTTGCCTTCAGCGCCACGCGCCAGTCTAACACTTTCACGTGAAGCCGCTCGTTCTTGAAAACCCTTGTTCTTCATTAACTCCAGAAAGCGTTGCGGGGGCAATTGCAGGATGCCAATTGCTCCATGGGCGCGCGCTGCTCCCTGTCCGCGTTCACTCTCATCGACTTTCGATAGATCCACGCCGGGCGAGATGCCGGCCACAAGAAGAACAATCTTTCCTTTTACGTCCAGGCCGGCATAATCGTCATGGTGTTGCGAAGGCGAAGAAATCCCTGCTCCGACAAAAACGACTTGGCCCTGGGCGTCGCCATTGCCACCTTCGGCAGGAATGTAGAAGTCGCCGAAGTGGTAGGACTTTGGCGTGCCCTTAATAGTCACTTCAAGCGCACTCTTGGCAGCGTCCGGCTTTGCGGAGATAACTTGAAAAGTCTGCAAAAACCCGCCGTGATCGCCGGCTCCCTTGAAGCCATAGGCCTCGAGATGTGAAGCCAGATAGCGGGCGGCAATGGCAAAGCTCGGCGAAAGCGTATACCGTCCACCCAGTTCCTCGGAAGCAAGGAATTGCAAGTGCATTCGCAATTCACCCGGAGTGATGGAATCAACCGTGGATGGCACCGGCGGCAGGACAACCGCAGCCGGAGATGTTGCATACATGACGGCTGAGGCCACAAGGGCTACAGCAAGGGCTATTTTGGCAGGGAAACTTTTAAAGCGATTCACACTGTGATGGTAGCAGCCCTCTTTGGCGCTTACAAATGAAAGGTAATTGGCCGGTCGGGCTATAGTTGCGGTTAAAATCGTTATGCAAACGCCCTGATCCATTGAAACAAAACATCCTTGTTCTCGAAGACGACTCTGACATTGGCAACCTGATTCGCCACCATCTGCAGTTGGCCGGGTTCAATGTAAGCCTTTGCGTTTCTGGCGACGAAGTCTTGCCTCAAGCGCGCAAGCACCCGCCTGTTCTATTTCTGCTCGACATTATGGTTCCCGGCCACAGCGGTTTTGAGGTCTGCCGGAAAATTCGCGAAAGCACCGATCTCGCCAGCGTTCCCATTATTTTCCTCACGGCGCGGGCAGGCGAAGAAGACCGGGTCCGCGGTCTGGATCTGGGGGCTGACGATTACATCACCAAACCGTTTGGGACTCGGGAGCTTACAGCGCGAGTCCGTGCGGTTCTGCGCCGGTTTGAGCAGCCGCTGACTACAAGCATTGCCGCTCCCGATTTTGAGCTGCATAGCGACTCCATGACGCTCACGGTGCGCGGCAAACTCACCGACGTCACTGCCACAGAATTTCGCTTACTGCATTTTCTCGCCTCACATCCAGGCCGGGTCTATTCCCGTGATCAAGTGCTCGATGCCGTTTGGCGGGACCTTTCTTTTGTAACGCCGCGTTCTGTTGACGTATATATCCGGCGCCTGCGTGAAAAGATTGAGCCGGACCCGGAAGACCCCAGATATTTGAAGACTGTGCGTGGTGCGGGCTACAAGTTTGAGGCGGCCAAATGAGAAACCGCATCTTCCTGAAAGCGATTGGAGCATTTGTCGCAGTGATTGCCGCGGCTACGCTCACACTGGATATCAGCATCCGGCACACATGGGAAAATGCGGTTCGCAATGACATTGAGAAGCTCCTTGTCCAGAATGCCCAGGGTTTTGCGCTTCGCGTTGAGAATGACCACCAGCATTCACTCCAGCAGATGGCCGATGAGGAAGCTCGCATTACGCAAACCCGCGTCACCATCATTGCCCGTAACGGGGTAGTTTTTGCCGATTCTGAAGCCGACGCCAAGACCATGGAAAACCATGCCGCCCGGCCTGAGGTCGTGGCCGCACTGGCGGGAAAAACCGGCACTTCGTCTCGCGTAAGCCACACTGTCGGCATTGAGTTCCTCTACCTGGCAGTTCCCAGCGGTGACAAGATAGTTCGTCTGGCCTATCCGCTTTCCAGCCTGCAGCAACAGATGTCTTCAATTCGCTCCAACCTGCTGCGCGCCACTGTGCTTGCTTTGCTTCTTGCGCTCGTGCTGGCGGCAGTGATTGCTGAAGTCATTTCGCGCCGCCTGCGCCGCATCGTGCGTTTTGCCGAGCAGGTGGCTGCCGGAGACCTTTCCGCGCGCATTGCCGTTACCAGCGGTGACGAGATAGCCCAGGTCGCCATTGCTCTCGATCGCACAGCCCGGCGTCTGGAAGAAAACTTTGCCGCCGTACGTGAGAGCCGGTCAGAACTGGAAGCCTTGCTCAACAGCATGACAGATGGCGTAATCGCCGTCTCCCCGGACATGAAAGTGCGCTGGGCCAACCACGCCATTACACGCATACTGCGCCTGCCGGTACGAATCGGCGTTCCGGTAATCGAACTGCTTCGCCATCCTGATTTTCTTGCCACTATAAATGAAGTGCTGCGCTCAAAACGCCGTGAGAGCACGATTGCCACTTCCCTTTCCGGCCGCCGCTCCTTTTCCGTCACCGCAGAGCCATTACCCGATGGCGGCGTCGTCAGCGTGCTGCATGATATTTCTGAGATAGAGCGCGTAGAAAAAACTCGGCGCGATTTCATCGCCAATGTCTCCCACGAGTTGCGTACGCCATTGACCTCCATTCGGGGCTACTCTGAAACACTGCTTGAATCCGACGGATTGCTCAACGACAACGCTCGCGACTTTCTTCAGGTCATTCGCCGCAACGCTGAGCGCATGGGACGTCTCACGGAAGACCTTTTGGTGCTGGCGCGTGTGGAATCGGGCGAGGAGAAACTTGATTTGCGGCCACAGTCGGCGCGCCAGTTGCTCGCTGAATCCGCATCTTCTCTCCAGGAAGATGCCCGCGCAGCCCAGGTTGAACTCATCATAGAAGACATTCCGGATTGGTCCGTGCTGGCCGATAGTTATGCCGTGCACCAGGTTTTTGCCAACCTCATTAGCAATGCTGTCCGCTATGCTCAGGACGGAAAAAAAATCATTCTCGGCGCGCATGAGCATGAAAACGGCATTGAGTTCTTTGTGCGCGACTTCGGTCCTGGCATCGCTTCAGAACATCTGCCGCGTATCTTCGAGCGCTTCTATCGCGTCGATAAAGCCCGGTCTCGTGAAAGCGGCGGCACAGGGCTCGGTCTGGCGATCGTGAAACATATCGTCCTCAATCACGGCGGTGCTGTTCGCGTTGAAAGCACTGTGGGGCACGGAACAACCTTCTTCTTTCTGCTGCCAAAAGTCTAGTTCTGCAAACAATCATCCGAAAACGTAGCGCGGATCATATTCAATGCCATGCTTCTTCAACAACGCAATGAGTTCCTCTTCAAATGTCATTTTCCTGTGGTGCAGTTCCTGATTCTGAATGTACCGCACCACAGAGCGGGTAGCCAGGTTCGAGGTTTTCGTATCCTTCACCTGAGCGAGTCTGAGGGAGCTTGCGTCCGCCGGGCCCCTCGGCGCGGTGTTCGCATGGGGGGAGTATTCGCGCTAAATGCCATTTTGATGGAACGTGAATGGGAGAACTTGAAAAGGAAAGAGGCGTTCTCGGCTTTTAAGATGTCGGAGTTCGGTGGGTGGCCCAGGCTTGACGGTTCTCGTGTCCTTCACCAAAAAGTGTGCCCCACTCTTTCGCGGAAGCTGGCCCTTGTTCTTCAGCTTTCGCGAAAGGGTGGATCCGACAATTTGCGCTCCGTTGCGTTGCGCGCGGGCCTGGGGCAGAGAGGAATGTTATTTGTGTGAGTGTCGACGGCCCGACTAAAGATCGTGCCTTGATACGAATCCTCTAATAATACCAATTCCCCACCGACGCCAATCATCCTTGTTTATTCTTGCGCCGACGGTTCCACAACCACAGGGCAATCGGAACCAGAATCGTACTCCAAAGCCATTGCCAATTCTTTGACACAAAAGATCCGACGGCCGCCAGCGGGGCTACTTGCACCTGAATAATTTCATCTTTGACAGGGAAATCTTTCGTTTCCTCTATTCCAGCGGCACGCACAATAGCCGTGACCCGCACGTGCAGGGGCAGCCTGCCGGACTTTAACGGAATTACCGTGAAAGACCATTCGCTAAATCCGTTGTTCGTGATGAGTTGCTCAGTAGCGTCAAGCGACTTTATGTCAAAGTAAGGTTCCCCGAAAAGTTCTACTTTCATCGAAGTGCTTACAGGAATTACGTCATGCTCTGTCTCATGACCTTCCGATGGCAAACCCTTGGAGAGATCTGCCGCCTCATTTCGCGAGATTCGCACCCGAACCGTGTCAGCGCGGCTTACCTTCATCTTTTCCGGATGATTGACGGCTACTTGCCCCATGGGAAGGTCGTCCGCAGCTTGTCGAATCAGCGTTTCCGGATCTGACGAAGTTGTTGGAGAATCGATACCAACACTGGCCGGATTCCGGCCACCTTTTTTAGCATGGGTTTTATGCGGCGGTTGTGCCGATGTTGCGTGAGGCGTGGGTGTCGGGCTCGGCTTTCCCGAAGAAGTTGTATGGGATGGTTGCGATGGCCCTTGCTTGCATCCAGTCGCCTCTGCCAGAATCAGCAGGATGAGGATCAAGAGCGGTAGGATCTTAAGCATAAATATGTCACTAATATAGTGACGCAGCCTTGGCCGCCGTTGCAACCTCGGAAGAAGCTTTCTTGGCTGACTTGAGCGCCGCTCTCAAGAGCGGAAGGCCGGACGCCGTCAGAAAAGCCTTAGACGAGTGTCCCACACTTCAGGTTCTCGTGTGCTTCACCTAAAAGTAGGTGCCGAAATTTGCGCTCCGCTGCACTGCGCGCTGGCCTTCTGCCAAAAAGCGTAAATTATTCCCGGCTCTCCACAAAAATCATCTGGATTTGCCTTCTGACCTCCTGAATTCACTCCGCATTCACATTCCTTTCATCGCTCGTTAACAACTGTCGCCTATAAGAGTGCGTTGCTTCAATTGCCACAAATTCTTGAAGACAACAAATATTGAAATGCTTTTCTAGTGCGGCAATCGAGTGACCAAGTGTGGAGGGATTGATGAAATTGTTCCAACGGATATTTTTTTTGCTTCTGGTTTCCAGTCTTGTTTTTGGCCAGAGCTCAACCAACAATACAAACAGTGATGACAGCCGCATCTCAAACCAGATCAAAAGTTTACAAGATGCTATTGCCAGCCAGCAGCAGCAGATCGAGTCATTGCGGCAGGAACTGGCGGGGAGAAAGCAATCTGATTCAACTCCGCATCTGGCGAATGCAGCGCTTACCACATCCGCCACCACCTCGGTTGTTCAGGAAACAGAAAAGCCCAAACAATCGCCGCTTTCATTCCGCATTGGCGGCATGGACTTTACCCCCGGCGGATTTGTGGATTTCCAAAACATCTTCCGCACGGAGAATACGGGTAACGTGGTCAGCACCAACTTCGGCGCTATTCCGTTCAGCAATACGGCCGCAGGGCACCTGACGGAATACCGCGCTACCGGACAATATTCGCGCTGGAACATGAAGATCGGCGGCAAATACGGAGCTAATGACATCACCGGGTACGTTGAAGGCGACTTCAACGGAAACGATGCCGCGAACGTTTTTGCCACTACCAACCCGCACACTCTGCGCCTGCGCCTGTACTTTGTGGACGTAAAGCGTGGCATGTGGGAGTTCACCGCCGGCCAGGCCTGGAGCCTGATTACGCCGAACCGCGTAGGAACTTCTCCCATGCCCTCTGATCTGGCGACTACGTACTCAGCTGACGGCAATATTCACGTCGGAATGCCGTACTCGCGTGATGGGCAGTTCCGCCTGACTCTCCGGCCTAACGATCATTTCTCATGGGCCCTTGCTATCGATAACCCGCAGCAATACACCAACGGCGAAGTCACCGTTCCAACCACTTTCAATGCCGTGCTGACTCCACAACTTGATGGCGCCGCTACAACCGGCGTGCCCAACCTGATTCCCGACCTCATGACCAAGCTGGCCTTTGACACCAAGATGGGCGGGCGCGCATTCCACCTGGAAGGCGGCGGAGTCGTTACTTCAGTGAAAGTTACTGCGGTTCCCGTAGGCGCTACTACATTTAACAGCCATTCGAGTTTTGGCACGGCCGGCATGGCCGGCTTGAATCTTGAGCTGGCCAAGAATTTCCGTGTCCTGGGTTACGGCATTTACGGGACCGGCACGGCTCGGTACTTCAACGGTCTTGGACCTCAGTATGTTGTGGTGCCGATTGCCACCGGGCCCGCCGCCTTTACTATCGATACCTCCATGGTCCACGCCGGTTCCGCTTACACCGGTGTTGAAGCCACAATGGGTAAGACTCAGATCGGCGCTTACTACGGTGGCTATTACTTTGGACGGAATTCGTTCAACGACCTGACAGCAGCAGCAGTCGCAACACCTGTCTCCTGCGCACCAGGATTGCCCGCAATCAACCGGCCCTGCATCGGCTTTGGCGGAACGAACTCTGCCAACACCAATAACCGCGCCATCCAGGAAGGCAGCTTTGTCCTGACGCAAACCCTATGGAAGAACCCGCAATACGGCGCGTTGTTGCTAATCAACGATGCCAGCTACTCAACCCGGGCTCCCTGGTTCGTGGCAGCAGGCGCACCCAAGAACGCCCACATGTTCATGGATCACCTTGTATTGCGCTATGTGATTCCGTAGTCGCAGTCCAAATTTTCCTTTGCTTTTCTTGCGCGCCGGCCTGAGCAGCCGGCGCTTTTTTATCGCAACGCGAGCATTTGAAAGACGCAAAATGACCTTTGCACTTTTTAACAGTCATTTAACACGGCTTTGTTAGCTTCATCTCGTGCACACGGATTTCAATACTTGAGGAGCAACAATGAAACTGAGACTTGCGATGGCCCTGGCCCTTGCGGCCGCAATGATCGGCTCGGCGAGCGCGGAAACAAACTTGAACGGTGCGGGCGCAACGTTTCCCAATCCGATTTATCAGAAATGGTTCAGCGAATATCACAACGCCCACAAAGACGTGCAGATCAACTACCAGTCCATCGGCAGCGGCGGTGGAATACAGCAGCTAACGTCAGGAACCGTCGATTTTGGCGCCAGTGACGGTCCCATGACCGATGAGCAGCTATCCAAAGTTTCCGGCAAAGTCTTTCATATTCCCACGGTGCTTGGCGCCGTTGTACCCATGTACAACATCAATGGCGTGACCGGCGAACTCAAATTTACCGGTGAAGTGCTGGCCGATATTTATTTGGGAAACATCAAGAAATGGAACGATCCCAAACTGGCCAAAGATAACCCCGGTGTTAAGTTTCCAGATGAAGACATCGTTGTGGTACATC
>DASXKZ010000285.1:0-10278 GCA_036496525.1 Candidatus Angelobacter sp. | reverse complement strand
TACCAGCGCGTCCATTGTTTCTTTGGGATTTTCTTCCATCATCCAATGGCCGGTATTTTTCAGCACGATCACGGTTGCGTCATTCGACACCAGCTTCATCTGGTTTCCCAGCAGAACGCCGTTGGCTTTTTCGCCACCAATCGCCAGCACAGGCATCGGCAGTTTGGTTTTAGAGAGCTCAGTAAAATCGTTGGCAGCCTGCGGGAAAGAAACAAAGTAAGCCCAGCCTGCGCGCATGCGTCCTGGCCTGGCATAAGCCGCGGCGTAAATTCTGCGTTGTGCTTCAGGGATTGAGTGAGTTTTATCCGCGGCAAAGTCATTCCAGTAGTGCTCAAAGTAAGTGCGCTCACGCCCCTTGACCAGCAGCTCTGGGGTGGGACCGTTGAACCTGAAATGCCATATGCCGGGATTGTTGTACACATCTTCCCATCCGGCGACACCGGGAAGAAAAGCGTCCATCACAACCAGCTTGGTGACTTCAGAGGGAAATTGGGCAGCGTAAGCATAAGCCACCATCAGGCCAATATCGTGGCCGACCACTTCAGCTCGCTCCACGCCCAGCGAACGCACAAGCGCGTGAACGCTTGTGGCCGCAGTTTTCATATCCAGGCCGCCGGTGGGAATGGAGGAATCGCCAATGCCGGGCAGATCCGGAGCGATCACTGTAAAGCGCTGCGCCAGCAATGGGATGATCGGCTTCCACATCAATGAAGTTTCCGCGTAACCATGGATCAGCACAACCACCGGACCTTTGCCGGCGGTCATGTAATGGAATTGGACGCCCCCAACGTTCGCGGTACGCGAAACGATGTTTTGGTTTGCGGCGCCGGCCTGAGCGAAGGCGGAGAGCGAAGCGGCAAGCAATAGCACAACGATTGAAGCCAGGCGGCTGCGAACGCAAGCGTAATTCATAAGCTGCTCCTCAAAAAAGATAGTTGCGTCGTGCGGACCGTCGATCATTCTAGCTGCTAGTCGAATGTTTCTGGGCGGTGGCTAACCCGCGCGACCAGAAACAGCTCCCATCTCCGTTCCCGGCAATGGCTCGTTAGGTTTCATCCAGTAAGCCATGATTGCGCCAAGCAACGACAGGCCGATGCACCCCACAAACGGAAGGTTCCAGTTATTGCTCTTGGTTACATAAAATGCCACTTGTGGTGACAATGCAGCTGCCAGCGCCGAACCAATGTTCATCAGACCGCTCGCTGAGCCTGAGAATCGTGGTGCGATATCCATGGGAATCGCCCAGAACGGACCAATCGTAGATTCCGCAAAGAAGAACGCTGCGGTCAAACAGAGGGCAACAACCGTCAAATTATGCGACAACAACACGGGAAACATGAACACCAGAGACAACAGAAAGCCGCCGATTATCATGTCACGGCGCGCCTTATTGCGGTTCCCTGTCTTTTTCAGAATGCGGTCACTCACCCATCCTCCCACCGCATCACCGATCACGCCGGCAAAGAACACACTAGTTGAAAATAGTGCGGACTTTTTCAGGTCCAGTTTGTAACCGTGGAGAAAAAAAGAAGGCAAAAAAGTCAAATAGAGCCAAAGCGTCCAGCCATAACAGAAATAAACCAGCGTGACTGGCGCCATCCGTTTGATCAGCGGCCACCACGGGACGGGATCTTTTCTTCTCTCGCTTTTCGAAGCAAAGTGAGGCAGTACCGAGAGCTCCTGCTCTGTAATCCCGTGATGGGTTGCGGGATCATCGCGGAAATAGAACCACCACACTACGGCCCATACCATGCTGACGCCACCTAATACGAAAAACGACATCCGCCACGAACTGGCTACGATGATCCACGCCACAAGGGCGGGCGTAATGGAATTTCCCAGCCGGGAGAACGCATGCGTGATTCCCTGGGCGAAGCCGCGTTTCTCCGCTGGCATCCAGTCCGCCAACGCGCGCGTGGCCGTAGGGAAAGTCGCGCCTTCACCCAACCCCAGCAGGACACGGCACAGAATGAGCGCAGTTAAGCTGTGCGCGAACCCCATCAGCAGAGTAGAGCCAGCCCAGACTACGGCACACACAGTCAGCGTCAGGCGCGCTCCAAAGCGGTCGCTTAGCCAACCTCCCCACACCTGTAACACCAGATAGGCCCAGCCGAAAGCGGCAAGCACTGAACCCAGTTGATTCCCGCTGAGATGCAACTCTTTCTGAAATACAGGGCCCGCAGTGCCGACGTTGATCCGGTCAATATAGGTAAGCCCATACATCAGGCACACCATAAAGAGCACGAGATTGGTGGAAGAGAAAATTCTCTGCAGAGGGCCGCGTGCGTCAGCGACCGTAGCGAGTTTTGTATTGGGGGTGGCCATATTAGTGCCGCCAGTTTTATCAGGAAAGCATCCCTGCGGCAATGTTCTTTTCGTAATTCTCCAGGCATGCACTGCTGCAGCAAGAGCCGGCTGAGATCGCCTGTTGTTCGCGTTCCGCCCTCAGGTTGCTTTCCGAGCAACATCCAGCTACTTAGCCAGCATCATACCCTTTTACGCCACTCGCGGAATCCGAGAAAAGAGACCCCATTGCCCCAGACCCTGGTGTTTAAAAAATCCGGTAAAGCATTGCCTCAACCCAATCTTGCAGCCCTGAAAGGCGAAACCAGACCCAAAAAGATTGCCGCGATGTTTGCGGGAATGACAGAGGCTGAAGTCATTCGCAAGGCACAAGCCGGCGATGCGGAATGTTTTGAAGCGCTGTATAACCATCACAAGCGGCGTATCTTTTCACTCTGCCTGCGCATGACCAACAATTACGCCCAGGCGGAAGATTTCATGCAGGAAGCGTTTCTGCAGCTCTATCGCAAGATCGCGTCGTTCCGCGGCGAATCCGCATTCTCAACGTGGCTGCACCGTCTTTCCGTGAATATTATCCTGATGCATTGGCGCAAGAAGGGCCTTAACGAGGTCTCACTGGAAGAAACTTTGGACCCGCAATCGGAAGACGGTCCCAGAAGAGATATCGGCAAACGGGACGAGTCGCTTCATGGTTCAGTCGATCGCATGACGCTGGAAAATGCCATTGCCGGCCTTGCTCCCGGCTACCGAATTATTTTCGTGCTGCATGACGTAGAAGGCTATGAGCACAATGAGATCGCGGAGATGCTGGGCTGCTCGATTGGAAACAGCAAATCCCAACTACACAAAGCGCGCATGAAATTGCGGACATTGTTGCCACGCGTCGGAAGCGCGAAGAATACCAACATGGAATCGCCAGAAATGGTTGCAGCCGCTTAACGGCAGGCGCACGCTCCAATCTGCGAGATAGTAAAGCCGGTCTCCTAAATAAGCCTATTTTTTGAACACCACGCCGCCTTTCATGACGAAGGTGATCTTCTGCATCACCGAAATGTCAGAAAGCGGATTGCCCTGAACCGCGATGATGTCGGCATATTTGCCTGCCTCGATCGTGCCGATATCGTTCTGCATTTGCATCAGCTCGGCGCCGCGGATGGTGGCAGCACGCAGGGCTTGCGCCGGCGTCATTCCCCACTTGACCATGGTGACGAGTTGCCGCGCAGGGCTCATATCCCACTCAAATGCGCCCACGTCAGTGCCAAATGCGATCTTCACGCCCGCCTGCAGCGCACGGCGGAAGGTGTCCTCTTCAATCTTCAGGCCGGGCGATTCCTGCGGCTGAGTGCCCGCGCGTTCGGCCCGCCATTGGACGTCATATTCCGCGACGTACGGTGTAGGGACGAACCAGATGCCCTTGGCGACCATCGTCTTCATGTCTTCCGGCGCAATGTAGTTGCCGTGCTCAACCGTGTCAACGCCGGCTTCCACAGCGTTGTGTACACCCATTAGCCCGGTGGCATGCGCCGCCACGCGATGGCGTTCACGGTGGGTTTCGTCAACGATGGCGCGGAGCTCGTCGAGAGTAAACGTTGGAACCGTATCGAGAATATTGTCATGAATCCTGCCGCCACGGTCGGCATAAATCTTGACCCAATCAGTGCCGTGGGAAAGCTGTTCGCGCACCGCTTTGCGCGCACCTTCGACGCCATCCACAGTCTCCACTCCAATCGGCACTGGGACGTCCCACGCATAAGCCGGTTGCAGCGGATAAGAGCCAGTTACGTCCATGGCTCGACCCACCACCTGCATGCGAGGTCCCCAGATCAGGCTGCGGTTAATGGCATTGCGTATATCAACATCGGCGTAGCCTGCGCCCTCGGTCTCAAGATCTCGGATGGTGGTGAAGCCCCAATCCAGGGCTGCATGCGCAGCGGTGGTTGCTTCTATGGCGCGATATGCAACCGACTGCTTCAGCAGTTGCGCATCATACTGGCCGGGCTTGCGGTCACCCTGAAGAAAAACGTGCGTGTGCGATTCCACCATGCCGGGCAGACACGTCAGGTTTGAGAGATCCAGAATTGTGGGATTAACGCCCTGTGCGCCTGCCGGCAGCGAAACCTTGCCCACCTGCTTAATCCGGTCGCGCTCGACAGTGATGACCATGCTCGGCTCGAGCTTGTCGGATTTGCCATCGAACAGCGCACCGCAACGGATGTAGACCGGCCCTGCAGGTGGCGGAGGCACGAGCTTTACCGGACGTGGAGCGTTGGCGGTGTCTTCGGCAATATTTTGAGCGAGCGCAACTCCAGATAATAGTGCGAGCAAACAAAGACAGAGGGCAAACCGTTTCAACATGGCGGCAACTCCTGAAAGGACTATGCTGGGAAGCAGCCGAATATGATAAATGACGGAGCTGGGCATCCGTATACTGCCTGAATGACCGATGCCATGCCTCTTTTCGATCTGTCGCAACTGAACTTCGAGGAGTTCGTGTCCTTTTTCTTCAACCATGATATGGAGAAAGAGGAATATTGGTATCAGGAACCAGCCCTTCAGAATTTCAACGACTTCAATGACAAAGACGTATCATCACCAGCAATAATTATCGAACACATGACCCGTTTGTTCACTGAATTCTCTGCAGTTGCATCAAGGTATTCTCTCTCACAGATAAATGCAGGGATTTGGGCCATGTTCAGCTACGGCGGATTCCGGCTCGAGAAGCACCTGTGGCTTCCTGCTGCGCCTCTGGAAGAACGACTCAGCTGTATCCGCTCCATGTGCTTTGTGTATTCAGAATATGTTGCAAAATCAACGGTTGAAGTAATGGAAAACTGCTTCAGCATGTGGTGGGACGCAGTGGCGAGCAGCTTTTGGGAGCAAATGGACTTCGAGTTAAAAATAGATGAGGGTGAGGCACTTTCTCTTAAGGCAGAACATAGAGCACTTCTGGATGCCATGTTTGAAACGCTGTCGAATATTCTGGCCCTGCCCGACCCACGGACGCAGGGATTCGCACTCCACGGCCTCGGCCACCTGCACCATCCAGGAGTGCGCGATCTCGTCCAGGACTTTCTGGATGAGCACCGGGAGGATTTCACGCCCGAAGGGATACAGTGGGTAGAGCGATGCAGGGACGGAACGGTAATGTGATGGAGTAACTGACGACAAGGCGATTTCACTCACAAGCCCGATTACTGGTGAAATGGCGATTTAACGCCAGTCATCGTATCCAGCGAAGATTCGAGAGCAGAACCCACATCACGATAAAAATAAGCACTACTACAGCCGCAAGAGTTACGGGACTGTCGGGATCGTCCAAAACGTGCTACTCCGGGCATTACTATATCCACGGACAGGTTCTGAGTGAAAGAGCGATTTTACGACAGTCAGGTGAGGACGACTGATGCTTGTTGTTTGACGGAGCGTCGGAGATTTATTCTTTGCTCATGCAAAAGCATTTCTTGGTCCTGACTCTGCTGGCGTACGTGTACATCGCCCCTTCTCAAACGATCCGAAACTCGTCAAATAACGGCGCTCCTACTCAAGAATCCGCTGCGACTTCGGAGACTTACAGCGACACTCTGCGGACAATCAGGACATGGGTTGATTCGGAAGAAAACGACGACCTAGCTCGCCTGTTGAGGATCGGTGAGGTGAGAGCCAGTGACTTGGTGGCAGCCTGTCACAGCTCCGAGGACGACATTGCAGGAGCAGCCTTCCTTACCCTTCAGTTGCTTGGAAAGTCTGAATGCAGGACTTGCGCGGATTCGGTATCGGAGATGCGTCACGGCCTTGCTATGGCATGTGGAGCGAACATCAGCGAAACCGATTTCCAGCGTATCGAGCTGTGGTTGGCGAAGAAGCGCACCGTGAACGGATATGAATGCGGTGAGGATTATGAGCCACTTACGCCGATGGATGACTCCCTCGTGTATGCGCTGATTATTGAAGGGTCATCTCGTTCACGATCTGTGCTAGATAATATGCTTGCATTTCAAAAAGCCTGCGCCACTGGACCGACCATACTCGGAGACATCCTGGAACAAGCGCAATCGCTCATCGTGGCTGCGAGAAAAGTTGGGCACAACCTGCGGGTTGAACCCGAGAGATTGGAACGCACGATTCGTGCTTCCGCTTTCTTCTTGCCCCAGAAATACCGCAAAGACAGCAAAGTTGAGGTGATCGTCCGCAGCAAAATGCGGGACCGCATCCTGCTCGAAGTGTCTTATCTTTGCGGTAGGCTTTGCGGAAGTGGGTATTATGTTGTGCTGCGCAAAGACGGAACTGACTGGCACTACCTTTTGATCAGAATGGCGTGGATTTCTTAGCCCACTGTTCTAGGGATCTCAACCGTTGTAATCAGGCGACTTCACCGCCAATCCGCTTTTCGGTAACCGCGATACCTCTGGCCTGCGATCAGTCCTTGCTTGGCTTTTTGGGTTTCAAGTCGCAAGCCTGCTTCACTCGCGCCAGATCAAGACCTGCGGGTGAGAACTCCGCTATTTCCGGACCTCGCGGTCCTGGGATTTGCACCTTGAAGATGTGCGCTCCCATCAGCTCGCGCATTGTGCCTTTATCCATGGAGAGGGATCGGCCATCAAGCCAGTTCCAGCCGTGATAATGATGCGTGTCATCCACGCGGACCATTACTTCAACCTGGGGCTGTCCCCAGAAGCCCGGACGATTGGGCGGGCCGAGACGCATGCCGGGATTAAAGTCGGAGGAAGTGTATTTGCGATTGGTGCAGACCATTTCAACGCGCGGCTTATAGTCCGGACTCAGGCTCAGGTAATTGTCCGCCTGGAGCTCAAAACGGACTTTATTTGCGGCAGTCATTTTGTCTTCAGAGCGAAACTCTACCCAATTGCCGCCCGCGCTGACGCCATCAGCTTCTCCCTGGTAAGGACTCGCTATCCTACGCTGGGCGCCGGCTGAAAGCACAGCCGCGCCAATGAATATGAAAACCGCAAAAAACTTCATTTGAAAGTTCGCCTCCGAACAAGATAGTTCTTGCCAGTCCCAACAATCAAAACTTAAATGATTTTGGACAGTACACAAATGCATTTTACGGGCCAACTTTCAGCAGCGATATCGCTGAATATGTGCAGATTTTGCATGCCCATTCTTTTTTGTGCGAAGCCCACTGGTGGTTTTCAGCCAGATGAAATGGCTGATTTGGGCCAGATCAAGCATTGCGTAGCTGCGCAACAAGTATCGGCTCGGAAAACCTACCGCTTCTCCATCGCCACGTGCTTATTAGGATATGCCGGGCCAATGTAGGCGACACTGTTTACAAAGCCGCTTACTGAGCACTGCCCAATCGCACTTTTGTAAACCATTGTTAAGTTGCGCTTGTTCTCGATGAAAAAGCCTCGTTCAACGATAAAATCCTCATCTCTGTGCATCTTAGGCAGCGGGCCCTTCGTCTCTGTAAACCGCAAAATCTACATCAACCGTTTTCATCATTGGAGAGATAACGCATGAAAAAATTCATTGGACTTTTTGTACTCTGTGCGGCATTTGCTTGTTGCGCTTTTGCCCAGGCAAGAGGAGAGCAGCATGGTCAACCACAAGGGCACAATCAACCGGCCCAGGGCGTTCAGCACGGCGGAAGCGAACACGGCGTCGGCAATGGACACATTCCTGCTCGTGGTCCCGCGCCAGCGCCAGCAAAGGGCCGTCCAGCGTCAACTCGCCAGCAGCAGAATCACGATCGTTCTTCACAGCCGCCGCAGCAAGGGCGTCCGCCAGAGCAAAACCACCCCAGGTATAACGACCAAGAAGGCCACCCTGAGGCCCCGCACGTCCACGCTGAAAATGATCGCTGGATTGGCCACGATACGGGCCGCAATGACGAGCACTACCACCTTGACCATCCCTGGGAGCACGGACACTTTACCGTAGGCTTTGGCCCGCGGCACGTCTGGCGCTTGCGCGGCGGTGGACTTGATCGATTCGACGTTGGCGGCTTCTTCTTCCAGGTGGCGCCTTACGATTATGACTACGCCAGAGACTGGCTCTGGGACAACGATGACATCGTGATCTATGACGATCCTGACCACCCCGGTTACTATCTGGCTTATAACGTGCGGCTGGGAACTTACGTCCACGTGCTGTATCTGGGCACTTAAACCGCTCGTCATCACTTGTATTCCGCTTTAAACCACAAAGGACACGAAGGATCACGAAGAAGAGGCAACTCGCAACCTTCGTGTTCCTTTGTGTCCTTTGTGGTTCTCTGTTCCTAGCGCTGTGCGATGGGAACGTACTTATTCGGGTACGCGGGGCCAATGTAGTCGGCGCGCGGACGAATCAGCCGGTTGTCGTCAAGCTGTTCAATCACGTGCGCGGCCCAGCCGCTGATGCGGGATAGAGCAAACACCGGCGTGAACAAATCAACGTCAAGGCCGAGCGTTGTGTAGGTTGAGGCAGAGTAGAAATCCACGTTGGCATTGAGCTGTTTTTCTTTCTTGATGTACTGCTCAATCTGGGCAGACATTTCATACCACTTGGGATTGGCGGAGCGGCCCAGGTCGCGCGACATCGCGCGCAGGTGCGTGGCTCGCGGGTCTTCCGTGTGATAGACGCGATGGCCAAAACCGGAAATCTTTTTCTTGTTGGCCAGCATGTTCTTCACATGCTCAACTGGGTCCTCGCCCTTTTTGTCGATCTCAAACAGCATGCGCATCACCGCCTCATTGGCTCCGCCGTGCAGCGGGCCTTTGAGCGCGCCAATGGCGCTTGTAATCGCGGAATGCATGTCTGAGAGTGTGGCTGCGGTCACTCGTGCGGCAAACGTCGAAGCGTTTAGCTCGTGGTCGGCGTGCAAAATCAGCGCAACGTCCAGCGCCTTTTCGGCGGTCGTAGAAGGCTTTTCGCCATTCAATTGCAGCAGGAAATTGGCTGCGTGTGAGATTGTTGGATCGGGATCGACAACGTTCTTGCCTTTGCGGATGCGATCATATCCGGCAACGATCATGGCAATCTGCGAGGTCAAGCGAATCGACTTGCGAACATTCGCGTCATGATCAATTTTCTCAGCCTCGGGATCGTAAAAAGAAAGAGCGGAAACCGCCGTCCGCAACACTTCCATGGGCGTCGCGGTCTTGGGAACGCTCCGCATCATGTCGTAAATAGCGGGATCCACTTTGCGCTCGGCGCCTAGTTTTTGCTTCAAATCAGCCAGTTCAGCCGCCTTGGGTAGCCGGCCAAACCACAGCAGATAGCATGTTTCTTCAAACGTGGATTTTTCCGCCAGTTCGTGGATATCGATGCCGCGATATGCGAGCACTCCGGCATCGCCATCGATATAGCAGACCCCGGAACTGGCCGCGACTACGCCTTCAAGGCCTTTCGTAATTGTGCTGGTAGACATGGTTTTCCTGACGCTGATTTCTGGCTTCTCTAGTGTTGGAAGCGGCTCTGTGCGCAACATTTCTTTATACTCCAAATGCTTTAGAGTTGCCAACCACGCAGAAAGTTACCGTAACACTTCGGACGAGTAGTGCGCAGCGGACGATATTTCCCTTGTGTTACGAAAGTTTATTTCCCTCACATCATGCGGGTCTGTGAGACAAGGTCACGATTTGAATTGCCAGAAATGCCAAAATTGCCAACGATCGCCGAAAATCGGAGGAAATCACCCAATTCCTCTGTGTTTTTTCGTGTCCTCTGCGGTTAAAGGGTCTTGCCGAAATACAGGTAGTGGCCGGAATGCTTTAGAGTTGCCAACCGCGCTGAAAGTTACCGTAACACTTCGGACGAGTAGTGCGCGCCGGCGTGGCCTCAGTTTTCAACATCATAGGTTATGTCGCGGATGATATGGCCGTCCTCTGGAACCATGCTTTCTTGGAAAGCGTACGTCGCAGATGTCATGTGGACTATGCTGGGACTTCTGTATAGTCACCAACACTGTAGCGATGGGTCTTCGAGCACATAGGGCAGGTCTGCTCACCTGGCTCGGGCATGATG
>DASXKZ010000284.1:0-24721 GCA_036496525.1 Candidatus Angelobacter sp. | reverse complement strand
ACGGAAGGAGATTTTGATTGACCGGCCGCACCCATATTACTGGGCCAGTTTCAGCCTTACGGGAAGACTAAGCTAATCCCGCCAACCGGACACAGGAGACATATTACGGTTGGTGTTAAAAAGCTTCCTAATCGGCGCACTAAAAATAAGCCAGATGGCCAAAATGTCAGGAGAACGGGAAAATATGAATCGACGAGAACTTTTGAAAGCTCTGGGGTCTCTGCCTCTGGTGGGAGTTTTGCAGGGGTGCAAGCCTGGGGACCGTGATAACGAACCCCCTTCCAAAGAAACAAAAATTCATACTCTGCAGATACTCCTCGAAGGGGCCTTCGCGATGGTGCTGCAGGAACAGGCACAAAGACTGACCGCATTTGTCCCTCTCCCTGATCCTGATAGAAAGGATCTGGAGCATTATTTCTGTTTCAATGATCCTGAGGATCCGAAAAAATTGAGTGAGAAGACGAAGGAATTTCACTTTGAACTTCCAGCAGAGGGGCTGCATACCTACTACAGCCAGGACCAGCGGAAAAACATTAATCCATATGTAAATCCCGGGTTCGGGGACTTTAGCGCAGAGGTCGACAAATGGTTTCTGCCTCCCAGTTTGGTGGTTCTGGATCTACCATTCCCCAGAAGTCTTAATTTCAGTGGCCGGCCTCTCGATGTAAAGTTCGGCAAGAAGGCGCTGAAGCCGTTCGGCAAAATGCCAACAAATTACATTCTGGAATACCGCGTCGATGACCAGCAAAAAGTAAAACTGAAATGTAACCAGGGTGAAATGCAATGTTCGCCCTCGCCGCATTGTCCTCCGGGAGTTCTCCGCTACTTCTTTGGCGTCGGGCCGTTTAACCACGATCCCCAAAAACGGGAAGAGCATGCAGTCGAGTTCTTCAATAACGTTATCCTGAAGAAGGCATTTCCCGAATTGCAGGAGAAATATGAAATCGTCTCTATTGAACCCTCCGATTATCCAGAGCCTAGTGTGAGTGGCGGGTTGCGCCCAGTAGCGTTCAACGCAAGTGAAGGGACATCGCCGGTTACGATTCCAGCGGTTCTCTCCAATAGCAAGGCAGCACGGCTGCTTCCGGTGGCATCGCTGGTGGACTGCCAGGTAGGCGGGATATTAGTTGGCACGAAGACAGGCCCAACGCGCTAATTTTCAACCGAATGATTCAATGCGGATTGCCTTAAAAGGTTAGGGGCAATCCGCTTTTCCGTTGCGCACGTCCTGAACACTTCTGCGATATTGGATTGTCAAACGGGCGGCGTGATCGTGACCCATCCCTAAGAATTTTCCAAGAAAGCGGACACCTCCGGAAGCGGGGCTGGTGGCAATCGGCGCATCGGCCCGTTTTTACGAATTCAGCTTAAAATTGCCCCCTTTCTGGTCGGCACCGGATTCGCCGGTCCCCGGCCTCCATCCGGAAAAACTTTAAAAACAAAACCTAAATCGGTACAGGGAAATCCGGTACACCGGCGTCTTATGAAACAAGCAACGATATGCACTCATTTATGTGATGTGCCCGGCGGGAATCGGGTGTGAACCCGAAGCGGCCCGCCGGTAAAGCCGTTGCCGTGGCAGCGCGAGTCGAGCGGAACGAGCGCTGTAATGAGGAGAGGGAATGGCTACAGCAACCTGCCTGGATTTTCATCAGTTCGACGCAACCTACCTGCACGAGCTCAGGACGCAAGACGAAACAACCGAGGCCCATTTTGTTACATATTTCAGCAAAATACTGCATAACAAGCTACGCCGCCGGCTGATGTGTCCGGAGCATATAAAGGACGTGCAGCAGGAAACGCTGTTGCGGGCGTGGGCAGCGGTGAGGGCGCAAGGCGGTATCCGCCAGCCGGAACGGTTTGGCGCGTTTGTGAGTGCGGTCTGCAACAACATCCTGCGGGAATCGTATCGCTCCCGCGCGCGAACAAAGCCGCTGGAAGATCTGCAGCGCGATCCGACGGACCAATCGCTTGCACCCGACGGGATGCTGCTGGCGGAAGAGACAAAAATGCAGGTGCGGCGCGTACTGGCAAAGCTTCCAGAGAAGGACCGGAAGATCCTGCGGGCGGTTTTCTTTGAGCAAAGAGACAAGAACGAAGTGTGCATGCAATTGGGCGTAAGCAGAGAATATCTGCGCGTGCTTCTGCATCGCGCCAAACGGCAATTTGAGGCAGAGTATAAGCATCTGGGCACAACACCAAGGAACAAAGTGACATTGATCAGGACACAACGCAAGGCCGCGGGACAATCGCAAAGCCTGCGATCGGCGGCTTCTACGACTTTTCCACGTTGCTGCTAACGAGTTTGGATGAGGCAACCAGCAAGACGGCCGGCGCCTGACAAACGCCGGTTTTTTTATGAGCGGGTGTAGAGCTGCAGCGATGCCCAGTAATAAGGCAAGGCGTTGGGACCGCCAGCGTGCAGTATGGATAATTTTGCATGATGAAGAGCATCTATCGCACTCTTGCCCTGCGACAGCTGGTCATAGAAGTCGTCCATTAATGCCGGGGTCACTGCGTCATCCTGGTCCCATGCAGCTGCGACTACCTGATGCGCCCCGGCCCGCATAAACGCCCACTCCAGGCCAAGCAGGCCTTCCAGCGACTGTAAATCTGTTCCTACTCCCTCACAGGCGGAGATGGTCACGAGCTCCGCATTCAGCCGCACTTTGTCATCGATAATGTCCCGAGCCAGAAGCTTGAAATTGCGATTTTTGCCGGCGGATAGAATGATTGCAGACTGCAAAGGGTCAATAGCGTTGGGAGTGCCGTGCGTAGCCATGTGAATAAGCTTGTACATGCCGGGGGAGCTTTTCAAATACGAATCAGGCGTGGCGTCGGGTCCAGCGAACCTGGTTATCCTTCCGGATGGAAAATGTTTTTCCACGTTTGCCATCTCCTGCGGAGCATGTGGCAGTACTGGAAAATGCGAGTCGGCTTGAGCTGGAGCACCAATTAATAACAGGCCTTTCGCTGGAATACGCGGTGGATGAGATGCAATAAGCAAATCAACAGAGCGCGCATTCTCCAATTCCACATCTTCAATCCAGTAGTGGTCGCTTCCCTCGGATGAAACCAATGTCTCAAAGTTGATGCTGTAGCTTTTGCTGTCTGCAACCACGATGACATGCGAGCCTTTGGGCACGAGATCTTTCGCTGGTTGCACCATGGTTTGATAAAGCTTTTTTGCAGTCCGGCTGTCGCTTAACGGCAAGTGCTCCCGGATTTCTTCTTTGTAGGAATCAATAAGGTTGTCTAAGTCCGGCTGCTTTATGCCCAATGGGGAAAAACGGAACTGCGTGGGGGTGACAGTCCATAAGTAACATTCATCAGCGGTTTCGAAGTAAGAGAGCAGTACTGACTTGTCGTGAGCAAGATAATGTTGAATTTTTGAGAGCCAGGCTTTGGCATCCTCAGCAACCGATTTCTTGGGATTAGCTTCTTTTTCATCAATCAATAATGTTTGGGCGCGTCCTAATTGCGCGACGTGCAGCGCTTCTGCAAACCGCTTTTGACCAATCAAGAAAGCTACATATCCGTCATAAATTGGGATGTTGCCGCGCAAAGAAGTGCGGAGTTCCTGGCGCTTCATCCCCTTTACAGCAGCGTCGATGGTAGCAATGCTGCGTTTAAACCATTTTTCTGCTTCGACTGAATCATCTTGTAAGACATAATTTCGGGCCAGACGAGATTGCAATGCTCGAATCTGCCTGAAATGAAACAGATGCCGACGTGAATCCTCGGCTTCCACTTTTTGCAGCAGTTCGCGCAGTTCGGAAATGGCTTTAGCATAATTGCCGTAGGCCGTCGCGATATCGGCATCATCCAATTGCCAATCAGCCAACCGGCCATCTTTGGGTTTGAGTTCCGCTCCTTGTAAATGGTAGTTTTCCGCGACATCAATCTGATGCTGGTCGAGTTTGAGGAGCGTCAAATTGTGCAAACATATGGCGGCGGTATTTGAATCTCTTCGCTTTGACGCGATGCCGAGGGCATCGCGGTAGGACTTTTCCGCCAACCCGAATTGCCCTTCGTTGGCCCTGGCGAGGCCTATGTTGACGAGAAACTTAGGCTGGTTGGAATCTTTCAACTGCGAAGCTATTTTTTCTCCTGCTTCAGCATTTTCCAGAACATGCTTGAAATCTGCCAAGTCTACGTACACATCGTCCAAATTGCCTAACACTACTTCTTCCAGAGGATCGGCATGGAGAAGACGAACGATAGTCAGGCATTGCTGATCTAAATCGATCGCCTCTTCATAATTTAGATCCTGTCTGGCCAGCCAACCAAGGGTTGACAGCGTGTAAGCCTTCAAATAGGGGTCTTGGTTTGGGGTTTGCGTGGTAACCAAAAGCAGGTAGTTTTTTGCTGTCTTCAATTCGTTCCTGTCCATCGCACATCGACCCAGAGCATAATTCAACGCACCAGGCTCCGCATGCAGCGCCGCGGCTTGCGCGAAGAGTTCCTCTGCCTTTGGATATGCGCCTGACTGACAAAGGGAACCAGCCTGAGTGATCCGTCGCCGCCAGAATATTTCAGAAGGGAGGTTGGACGGAGGGTCAGGATCCAGAATCTCGAGCGCCGCATCGTATTGTTGCTTACGGTTGCGTACTTCCGCAACGAGAATGCGAAACTTCCAATTGATGTCTGGGTAGCTTGCCGATTCTCTGTAACCAGATTCAGCGAGCGGAAGGGGCTCCTCGATATAACCCTGTTGAAATAAAAGGCGGGCCTCTGCATATTGTTTTTCCAGAGAAACCCGCTTAGATTCGCATCCCGTGATGCTAAAGAAAAGCAGGACGGCAATTGTGGTTAGTGCGGGGGAGCTGATCCAGTACCACTTGTTCCGCCATCTGTGGTGCCGTGTCCTGACGAGCACATCTGCACCCGGAACATCCGTAGCGTTCGCGAATGATGATGCACTACCATTTCCGCCAGACGAATTACGCCGAATTTGGGAATACAAATAATGGAGCCGAAACCCTGAATTTCGGACGAGCCATTCCAATCGAGATGGTTTGCCGGCGAGAACCAATAGCTTCCCCGGTCTTCTGGCCGCTCGGTTTTCTTCCATTCATTTACCAATTTGGACATGCCGATCAGGGCATGATAGTCATCTTCCAGTTTCGACAGCTTATCATCCTCAAGTTTCTTTAGCTTGCTACCCACCAACCATTCATCGGTCGTGCCAGCTTGGTGCGCTTTGGCCAACTTCGAATATGTATCGTCGTGGAAAACGTGAGTGGCCAATTCTACCTCGATTGGATGGCCGGCAATCCGCAGATTTTCAAAATAGCTTCCCGTAATGTCATAAGTGGGTTCGCTGCCATCAGTTGGTGAATGGTAGACAGCCATGCGGGCAACAACGCGGTCTGCCGTGAGCATGTCCGCCACATTTAATCCTTCAACAACCGACCATGCATGCGTGGTATAGAGCTCGTGACAGTCATCAAAACTGCCGCCGACTTCAGAGTAAGCGCTTTTAAACGAAATGAGGCCATCAGCGTTGTAGGCTGAGGCGCGACTTGATCCATGACCTCCGTGGCCGGCAAGAACAACCGAAGCTTGCGGGGCCATGCTATGTTTTTTGGGTCTTTCAAATTCGGCCGAAACTGAATAGGCCGAGGCCTGATACATATGTTGTGAGTGGTGGCGCGAGCACTTCATTTTTTTCTCCCTGAACTACACGATGAACCACTGAGCATATGGGGCACACTTAGACCCTCATAGATGCAAGGTGTCTATTGGCCCGAATACGGCGATTGTACTACGGCCAATGAATGGCGAAGAGTGGCGCCGCCAGAAGAGAAGTAGAGAAACTTACCGCGTCGAAGAACCCGGAAACCTAGTTATCAGTGAACTGTAATTTGAAAACGCCGCGACCTACTTCCTCCTGCGTGCTGTCACTCCTGCGCCCGAAAACTACAAGTGAATACTGTCCAGGCCGTAATGCATCGGCCGGAATAGCTATTGAAGCTGTGGTTCCAACCTGCGTTTCCGGCAGCGCAACTACATGGAGCACTTTTCCGGAACTCGACAAGACCTGCGCCTTATACGAGATAAACTCACCCTTCGGCATGTAATCCACACCCAGACTCAGGGCGGAGTTCCTGGGAGCCGTGACCAGTTTGATTTCGCTGGAACCATGAGCAATCCCCGTTAATACAGAACGTACTTCAGCGCGAGGTTCCTTCAAATAAGAGATTTCTGAATTTTGGTGGATAGAGAAGCCGCCGACCATAAGCAGAAGTCCGAACATGGTAATGGGAATCGGCTGGCGAGCATTGGCCATAAGGCGGCCCATGAAACCCGGAGCCAGCGGGGCCTTAGGATCTTCTGTGCCGATATGACGCAAGTGAGTGACAAACTCTGTTCCCACCTTGACTTGCTCAAAACAGGCGTCACAAGAGAAAAGGTGCAGCTCATAGGCTTCACGGTCGACGGCGTTGAGCTCGCCCAAAAGGTAGCGCTCCGCCATGAGATCTTTAACGGCTTCATCGTGGTTGATTATTCTTGTGTTCATTTTCTTCTTCCTGGATACGGTTGTTATCGCCGGTTAGTTGATCTTTTTTTTATAAAGCTCGCCAAACTTATGAAGAGCCCGGTGAATCAGAACGCGAAGATAATCGCGGTCTACACCGAAGTCGCCACAAACTTCATCGTTATCGCGATCCTCAAAAAAACGGGCCAGCAAAAGATGGCGGTCTCTTTCCGGAAGGGCGGCCAGAATCGCGCGGACCTGTTTGCCATCCTCCTGGCGCTGCATCAGCTCTTCCAGTCCCAGATGTTCATCGGGGATGTCAGTAAATTCCAAAGAGTCATGCTGGTAGCGGACCTCATTGCGGCGGCTTTCCGATAGAACGTGCCTGCAAACGGAGTATACGTAAGCACCGAAACCGCCGGCATTATTCACGTTGCCAGCCCGTACAGCCACAAGCACGCGACAGAAGGTTTCCTGCCGCACATCCTCAATTGTGTGAGAGTCAATACCGCGAGAGCGCAGAGTGATTCTGAGGCGTTCACCGAAGTACGCGACAAAATGTGCTTCAGTTACTGGATCGCCCGCGCCAAGCCGACGAAGATATTCATCATCAAAAGTGTAGAAGTCCACGGGTGGTCTTTCATCCCAGTATACTTCAGCCTTTGCTGCTGGTTGGCGTTTTCTGGCGCGCACGGGGGCGGCGAAGGAGAGTTGACGCAAGGAAGCGCCGGTTGTCTTCTTTCTGCCAGTCCGGGATGGAAACGCGCTTTTCACTTAGAAATCTCTAATATCTCGTCTTACGATCAAAGCCTGCGAAAGGGCAGGTCGGAGCCAAAATACAAGCCTGGTTGCTGGTCGCCTATGGCCAAAGCAGACAACGCCGTCACGGTGGCCAGGACGCCATCTTCATCAAAATATTCGTCCGGACGCCCGGCGGAGCCATTGCCCGACGTGTTAAGCGAGGCTAGGCAGGCCGATCCCGGCCATGAGCCGTTGGTCCGCTGCAGCCGACGCAGCGCCACCGCCAGCGGCCACGCGCTTTGCAGGCGCAATCGCATGCGACAGCGCAGAAGCAGCGCCTGTTCCCATGTTCCTTCAGCTTCCTGCTGTACTAACTGGCGGACCGCATTCACCACAAACCACGGCGCCATGCACGGCTCCCAGTCCATGAGTGTGGACGACACAAAAAGTGCGGAGCGCACGCGGCCATGCCCTGCTTCAGCGTTGGTTTGGAGATGCGCAGCAAGAAACTCCGACGAAGCAGCGTCTATAGCGCAAAGCGCCCTGACGGCGATGGCGGTCACGTCAGCGGCGCTTGATCTGGTGATGTTTTCAGGTGTCTCAGGGCGAGTGGTATAGCCTCCGTCTGGCCGACGGCAGCGGTGAATCAGCTGCAAAGCTCCCTGCTGCACCGGACGGCCATGTTGCCGCAGCGCGGTAACGGCCCAGGCAGTGGAATCAGCATCATCGGGCGAACCAGGTGCACCAAAGAACCATCCGCCTTGCGGTGTCCGTGCTTGCGCGAGCCAGTCCAAGGATTCTTCAATCTTTTGGCGTTGAGTAAAACACAGGTAATGCGACGGAATTTCTCCCAGCCGGGCAAGCACATAGGCTGTTACCCAGGCCGCGGATTCCGGGCTGAACGAACTGCCAAGGCTCCAGGCCGCCTCATGGCGTTGGGCAAAGACGAATTTCAAACCGGCGGCAATGGCTTCAGCGCCAGGCCCAGATGGTCGAGGCTCGGCGGCGTCGCGCGAAGGCTGGCTGGTCCGATGATCCAGTTCCGATTGTTGATCAGTCACGTTCACTCCAATTTGGGGGAACCGCGGCTGGCCTACCTGCAACTTGCCGCCCTACATTTAACTAGTGATAAACAGAGCCTCAGCGTTTCATCCCCAGCTAGGAAAGAAGAGCTAAATGTGTAAGTCTTTTGTTTTCAGCGGTAGTTGAGATGGGCAGTTGGCCGCAAAGGCCGGAAGAAGACCTAAAATCGGTGCATTATTTCTTATCTGGAGGCACTTCAAGGACAGGCCCATGCGGCTTTGTGGGCTGGGTTATAGGCTCAAAGCTGGATTTTATGTATTCATTTGCACTGGTTTCGTAGCAAGGCAGAGGGCTGCGCCTGCGATTCAGGTCCACCTGGGGCACATTCCGAGAATAAATCAACGGCTCATGGCGATCAGGCTGGCTTCGCGCTGTTAACTGCGCAATGGTCTGGTCGCATTTCTCATCTCGCGAGGCGGAAACCTCGTGAACCACTGAGTAATCAAAGCCGGATTCCGAGAGCCGCGGCTCATAGGGAAGGAAGGTGAAGACAAGCTTGATGAGGCTCGACTCCTCCTGGCCAATCTCGGTTTCCGCAACGAATACTTCCTGGCTGGCGAAGAAAGAAGAGCGAGGGTGGTCAGCAAACGCAATGGCAACCAGACGCAACCGGATGGGCGTTCTCCTGGGAGGATAGTCCCAACGGAGTTGCCCTTCAGCCTGCCTGCCTGCACCGCCAATACAAGTCGCGGCCAGGAAAAGCAGAGCGGCAGTCCAGTTCTTCATTCTCGCGCTAATCACGCTCCGCCACCTCAGACCGGCCAGGTCAAATGTTGCCCAGAAATCCTTCAGCGCTTTGACATTATATTGGATGCCGGTAACAAACAACGCAAAGTCGCAATCGATTCGCAGAGGTCAACCCCTGGGCGCGACTTTGTAAAGAAATGTCGGAGTACTAGGTGATGCTTCTTAATTTCTTTGGTTTTTCAATAGGATATCCGGGAAGAGCGCGGACTGCTCTGGCTCACAAAACTTCCAGCCGAGCATCTTCCCGGCGGATGATCTGGTAGCATTCGCAAGCCGCGCCTTCCAGGCCCTTGCGATCCATGATGTCAACCTTGCCGCGGGCATACACAATCAGTTTGGACCGTTGCAGAATTTCGGCAGCCAGCGAAACGGTAGTACGGCCAGTGCCCAGCATTTGCGCCAGAAACTCATGCGTCAAAGGAAGACGGTCGAGGGTGGTCCTGTCCTGGCACAGCAGCAGCCAGCGAGCCAGCCGCGCGTCAATATTGTGAACGCGGTTACAAGCTGCGGTGCTTGAAACCTGGACCAGGTGGCTTTGAAAATATCGCCCGCATATCTCACGAAGACGCCCTGGGCGGTCGAACGCTGCTTTCAAATGTTCTGACTTAATACGAAAACCGGAACCACCAATTTGCATGAAGGTATGGGTGGGGATTTGCCCGGTGCCGAAAATGACAGGCAGGCCGACCAGCCCTTCACGCCCCACAATGCCAACCTCTACCGAGGTGCCGTTGCGCATGGTGACCACAATCGATGCCATGCCGTCCTCAAGGAAATAGCCGTAAAGGACTTTCGTATCTGGCGTTGAAAGGACTCTATTCTGGGGAAGAAGCACGGGTTCAAGCTTTGATTGAATACGCGCAATTTCAGCCCGAGGAAGAGAAGATAAAATGCGATTCTGGTATGTCGCTACCATTTGCTTACTCCTTCGCAAGGTAAAGCCTGCATCTGGATGCGCAAAGAGTAGCCGCTTAGCAAATGGCTGATTGAACAGAGTGCGTATTTGAGATGTCATTTCAAGGATACGCTCTTTATGTCCGATTGCATACACAATGCTCCGTATGTTCGGCGCCGGACAATCGGGCCTTAGTTATGTTCGATCCCAGACATAACTGTGCTACCATTTATGCAGCTTTTGCTGCCCGGTCCGCCTGCTCTAGTCACGGGGCTACCCCAGACCCACTTTGCCGCTCAAGCCCGGAAGGAGTATCGGGCAATGTTTGGACCGGCAAAAGTCCGTATTCTTTGCGTCTCACATTCATCTTTTCAACTAAAGGCGATGCGTGAGCTGTTTCCGCTGAGGACCTATCAAGTGCTTTCGGCTTCCACTCCGGAACAGGCTGTGGCAGTGTGTGTGAGCAACCAACTGGCCGCCGTGGTGCTGGACTCAGAGTTCGTGTCAGATGGCGGCTCGTCGGCCCCGCAATCGTTAAGAAGCGTTAACGCTCACCTTCCCATTCTGCTCCTGGACAAAAAACACACTGGAACCCTTCCTCCCGGTGTGGACGCAGTGGTCACATCGTATGACGCTGTGTTGGATACCCTGCAAATGCTCCTGTCCCAGCGCCGAAAATAGACTGGCACGAGCGAGAAGAAGTACCCGCTCACGGCGCGTAAGGGATTTAACCGGACTCATTCCGTGCTTTCCTGTTGTACAATCCGCCAGACTTTCTTGAAATCTCATGCCCCGGAAATCGCCCAAACCGCGATTCGAGCACGTCCCTGTAAAGAAGACCCCTGGGCTGGTGACTTCATGCTGCGTTGCATGTAAGGAATTTGTTGCGGCCAGCCACAGGCCAAAAGTGCTGCGTATTGCGGAAAAGGCGCATAAGTGCCCGCGCCCTTAATGGCTATAATTCAGGTTCGTTGCTGCCTGCCTTGCGCTGAAGCTTAAAAGATTGACGAGTCAGATTGTTCGATTGAGAGCTGCACTGCCTTATGACGAACAAATCGAATTACAGCGAGATACCGGACGCAATCGCGGAACTGGTCAAGATAAATCCGGTTCCAACAATTCTGATCGACATGACCACGTTTTCAGTTGCGGTGGTGAATACAGCCGCACTCAAGTTCCTGGGATATTCTGAAGCTGAAATAGTGGGACAACCGGTCACCAAATTCGTTCCTTTAGATGATATTGCCGCGGTGGAGCAGTCTGCCGATGAGCCGCCCCCTGAAGGCGAAACACAATGGCGTTGCGTGACCAAAGACGGCAAAATCCTGTTCGTAAAACTCAATTACCGCGAAACCATGTATCTGGGACGGCCAGCACGGTTCGTGGTGCTCATTGAAGGCAGTTCAACTCCGTTTGCATAAGGGGTTTTAATCTTCTATATCGACGTGCCGTCCTGAATCGAAAGCCTATCCCCATCGACTTGCTATCCCGAATCCCGACGGCGAGCCTTGGTGAGCCAAAGCGGTGAGGTGATCGGCTCCGCTGCTTTTTAGGAGCTCCCCGCTGCTTGGAACTTCCGCTTTGACTACGTGCTGCATGCTGATTGCTAGGTGCTGAACGCTAACTGCTGGTTTTCCGGCACCCACGACGCCATGAGTCATAGAATGAAGGCCTGGAAAGGTTGGGCCACCCAGTATGGTGAGTTAAAGAAAAAAGGGGGAAAGCGGGCCAAGCCAGTGATAGCAGTGGATTGTTGATTGTGCTATGAATTGATGGAGCATGAATAGCTTGGACTGGGGGACTATTGGCCCACTCTTGTCACTACAGTTGGTTTGACGCTCCATACGTTAATTCTTTTGCCTTGCTGTCTGATGATTCTGAAGTCAATGGTGCAGTTGTTTTCGTGCACGGTTTTCTGGGCGATCCGCATGAGACCTGGTATGCATTTCAAGATATGGTCACTTCGCATTCCACTGCGCAGACATATTGGAACAAGCAGGATCTGTTTTTCTTCACCTACAGAAGTTTTCGGGACGGTATTGAGACAAGCGCTCAGAGCCTTCTGAATTTCTTGAGTCTGATTTTTCCGAGTCCGCCACCCGACATTCTTTCCATTTTACGTTATGTGCGTGTGCCCCAAAGTTTGGCGTCATTGAATTCGCCGCCACGGGCGTATAAGCGACTTGTGGTGGTGGGACATTCGGAGGGGGGCTTGGTCATTCGCAAGGCGGTGGTCATGGCGGAGAATAAGCCGAATCCCATCTCAAAGGCAAAATTGGTATTGTTCGCACCGGCCATATCCGGCTTGAGGCCTGCGGGATTCAAAGGTATGCTTCTGCATTTGGGGCCGGCAAAATGGATAGCGCTCCCGTTTCTGCACGGATCGCGGGCCTATGGTGATATGAATTCGGTTGATTTCCGCAACGATGTTATCGCAGATACGTTGCGGGCACGCGACCTTCGCGAGGATCACACTGCGCTCTGGGCGAAGGTGATTTTTGGAACGAAAGAGGACGTCGTTGCACCTGTCAAATGGTCCGGCGATAACAAAATGCCGGAAGAGGTAGGCCAAGATCACCTTTCGATTTGCAAACCGAAAAGTAAGTACGATCCTCCCATCACCTTTGTCACGAAGAGCTGAAACGAGAGGAGAAAGAATGCACAGGCTTCAGCAATTTACGGTCGGCACAATACTTCCCGAATGGGAGAAGGTATTAGTAAATCGGAAGCTGCAGGATGAAAGTGAACTCCCCATGACAGCTTTGTTGCTGATCGAAAGCTTTCTATGGCTGCACCTGGGATTTGAGTTGGGAGCTTTTCCTCGCGAAGTCAGTGGAGATGTATATTCGTTCTACTACGATTCATTTTTTCGATGGCTCAAGTCCTACGTTGGCCCCAGACAGCACGGCCAGGGGCAGTCACCATTCCAGGATAACCCCCGTTACCTGGGTCTTCCGAAATTTGCCCAAGTCCTGGTTCGGAAGGGCATCGAGGGAGGCCGGCCTCTTGACGATCAGCCATCCGGAGTCGGCGAAAGGCCACCCCTAGTTGTCCCGTTTCAGTCCTTGTTAATTCTCTATTCACTGCTGTGTCGAGATATGGCTGTTCGACAATTTCTATACGGGATTGGTTTTCAGCGGCCTGAAGATTGGGACAAGGTGTGGCGTGAACATTGTACGGCGGAAGATTTATTCAACACAATTGAGTCGGACGAGGCCTCTCCGGCCGCGATGGTTCTGGCAGGATACATGAGGTTTTGCGAATACTTACGCAACGTGAAAGAAGTACTGGACAATGTTGAAGGCCTTGGCATTTTGGATCGCGCTCGGTTGTTCCAATTCAAAGACCGCATCCGAAATATCCATGCGTGGAGATTGGATCTCTCGAGCGAGGAAACGGCGACGCGATTTAAACATGTTCAAGAAAGGGTCAGCAAGATGATCGATGAACAATTGCGCCTTCTCGGGTTCGCAGACGATGTCAAACGAATCCAGGACTTGTTTGAAAGTTCGCTCGATCTTTTTTATGACCGCGTGCCCGAGCCCGAGCCCGTGCCCGTTTAACTAAATGCTTAGTACGCTCGCACTTGGCGACTAGCACTTAGCCTGAACGCGATTTAACAAGGTCTGATAACTGAAAATTTCCATAAACTATTGACTCCATTCCTAGCTTTCGCTTAATATACGCACTGGTTCTCGCCGGGAGCGGCAGCGGCGAACCGTCACTAAACGGGCAGCAAGAGCGAAGCCTGTTAGCGATTGAGGGTATCCCAGATGGAGGCGGGAAGCCCAAAAAGGCCTGCACCCACGCGATCATAGCCGGCCCACCGTTAGGGTCACAGATTGTGTCGAGCCAAAATCAGCAGTTTGCATTCAGCAATCAGCAAATAAAACAAACAGGGATATGTGTGTCCAGGAGCTTCTAGCCGCTATCTCTAGCTGCTAGCCAAAGCTTCGGGCCCACCGCCCAAGCCTATAAGTATGCAGGATCTATGAATCAATCGCCCGCCCAATCGTGGCGGCTTTGCTGGAGACATGGCTTATGACCAGAGAGAAATACTAACGGCGATCAAGGGATTGGCGGAAAAACTGGGACGCGTCCCAAGCCTGGAGGAATTGCATACCAAAACTGCGGTAAGCCGCAGGAGTGTGCGCACGCATTTTACGATGTACACAAATGCGTTGGCTGAGTTGGGCATGGAAACCGGCAGGAACCATCGGATTCCTATTGAAGCCCTGTTTCAGGATTGGGCGGCCGTTGCTCGCAAGCTGCAAAAGCTCCCCACTTACGTGCAATACGCGCAAAACGGTCGCTTCGGCGCAAAAGCATTGCAGGCGCGCTGCGGAAGATGGCGGCGCGTTCCCCATTTAATGCTGCGGCACGCCCAGGAGCATGGCCTGGAGCAGCAGTGGCCGGACGTGATGGCCCTGGCCAGGGAGGATAAAGAACTAAACTGGCCGGCCACCGAAAGTATATTTCCGCTGCCTGCTGGCCCTGCTGGCAATGTTTTTACCAACCGTCCTATCTACGGCACGCCGATGAACATGTGTCCGCTGGCGCATGCGCCCACTAATGAAATGGGAGTAGTGTTTCTGTTCGGCGCGATGGTGCGCGACCTGGGCTATATAGTGACGCTGCTGCAATCCGAGTTTCCTGACTGCGAAGCCCTTCGCCAGGTGATGCCGAACAAATGGCAGCGTTTGCGAATTGAGTTTGAATTTGAAAGCCGCAACTTCTTGAAACACGGGCACCGCGTGGAAGATTGCGACATGATTGTCTGCTGGAAACATAATTGGCCGGAGTGTCCGCTGGAAGTGCTGGAACTGAGCAAGCTGGTGGGAAAACTCTTGCCAGGGATGAACGGATAACGGTGATCAGGGCATCGGGGAAGAGCAAAACCCACCACGGAGGCACTGAGACACGGAGAAGAAGAAAAACTTTTGCCGATTTCGGCGATGACGCGCGTTCATCTGCGATAAGTTTTTGTCTTTGCTCTTTCCGAGCAACATCTTTGAAACGCGGAGGAACGGAGGTAACGGGAGAAACAGGTTTGTTCCCTTTTTGTTGTTCTCCGTGCCTCAGTGCCTCCGTGGTGGGTTTTGATTTTTTCTGATCCGCGCTTATCCGCGTTAATCAGCGGTAAGGTTTTGATTTTTCCCGATTCCGGCGATGACGCGCGATCTCGGCGATCACGGCGATTCGTCTATCGTTTGACGGACTGAATGGCCATTCAATAAACTTTACGCGTCTTCAAAAATCGCGGCAGGCGGTGCTTGAAACCTGCGATCGAGCAAAACTTTCAGCTAAATCAATCAAAGATCAAAGAGAGAATCCCATGAGTGATCTGGTCCAGCTTTCAAAAGACAACGATATTGCCATCATTATGATCAACAATCCGCCGGTCAATGCGCTGAGCCCGGGAGTGCCGGAAGGCATTTCTGAAGCGATTGAGCAGATTGACAAAGACCCAACGGTGAAAGCGGCGGTGATGATTGGCGCAGGCAAAACGTTTGTGGCCGGCGCGGACATTAAAGAATTTGGCAAGATGACGTCTGGCAAGACGCGCGGCGGGATTCCGTTTTTGCCGCTGCTGACGCGCATTGAAGATTGCAGCAAGCCAGTTGTGATGGCGATCCATGGCACGGCTTTTGGCGGCGGGCTGGAGCTGGCGATGGCGGGGCATTATCGCGTTGCGG
Organism: Candidatus Angelobacter sp.; assembly: GCA_036496525.1. Classification (GTDB taxonomy): domain Bacteria; phylum Acidobacteriota; class Terriglobia; order Terriglobales; family Acidobacteriaceae; genus Angelobacter. Next base: position 9,078 of record DASXKZ010000284.1, on the reverse strand, counting down.
CGCCCAGCGCGCAGGTAGGTCAGCCGGAAGTGAAGCTGGGAATTATTCCCGGCGCGGCAGGAACCCAGCGCTTGCCCAGGCTTGCAGGCGTGGCCAAAGCCGTGGAGATGTGTGCGGACGGCAATCCGATTAAAGCGAAAGACGCTCTTTCTCTTGGCATTATTGACAAGCTGATTGATGGCGACCTGCTGACCGGCGCGGTGGCGTTTGCTCGCGAGATTTCCGGCAAGCCTGCGCGCAAAACGCGTGAACGCAATGAAAAGCTGGGATCGGCGGAGCAAAATGCCGCGATCTTTGCCGCGGCGCGCGATGCTGCGCGCAAAAAAGCTCGTGGGCTGATGGCTCCGCTGGCGGCGATTGATGCGGTTGAAGCCGCGACAAAGCTTCCTTTCGATCAAGGCGTGGAAGCAGAGCGCAAGCTGTTTACCGAGTGCCTGTTCTCTGATCAATCAAAGGCGATGATTCATGTCTTCTTTGGCGAGCGCGAGGTGGCGAAGATCCCCGATGTCCCGAAAGAGACGCCGACGATTCCGGTGAATACGGCAGCGGTGATCGGCGCGGGGACAATGGGCGGCGGCATTGCTATGAACTTTGCCAATGCCGGTATCCCGGTGCTGCTGAAAGAGACTGACCAGGCGGCGCTGGATCGCGGCGTGAATACGATCCGCAAAAACTACGCCAACTCTGTGGCCAAAGGACGCTTCACGCAGCAGCAGATGGACGATCGCATGAAGCTGATCAAGCCCACGCTGACCTATGACGGGTTTGAGTCTGCCGACATGGTGGTGGAAGCCGTGTTTGAAGGCATGGCGCTGAAGAAACAAGTCTTCGGCGACCTGGATAAGATTTGCAAAAAAGGCGCGATTTTGGCGAGTAATACATCGACACTCAGCATTGATGAGATTGCGTCGGCAACGTCGCGGCCTGAGTCGGTGATTGGCACGCATTTTTTCTCGCCCGCAAACGTGATGCGGCTGCTGGAAATCGTGCGTGGTAAGGCCACGAGCAAAGAAGTAATCGCCACGTGCATGCAACTATCCAAAAAGCTGGGCAAGGTGGGCGTGCTGGTGGGGAATTGCAGAGGGTTCGTCGGCAACCGCATGTTTGGCCCTTACCGCCGTGAAGCGCAATTTCTCGTTGAAGAAGGAGCGGGCATCGAAGCCGTAGACCGTGCGATGTACGATTTCGGATTAGCCATGGGCCCTTTAGCTGTCGGCGATCTAGCTGGATTGGACGTGGGCTGGCGTATTCGCAAAGAATTTAAGCACCTGGAAAAACCTGGCGTGCGGCAGCCGCTTGCTGAGGACCGTCTCTGCGAGATGGGACGTTACGGCCAGAAGACCGGCGCTGGCTGGTACAAATACGACGAAAACCGTCGCGCTATTTTTGATCCCACGGTAGAAGAGAATGTCCGCAAGTGGGCGGCTGAAGCAGGCGTGAAGCAGCACGCGATTTCGAAAGAAGAAATTGTCGACCGCCTGATCTATGCGTTGGTCAATGAAGGCGCGCGCATTCTTGAAGAAGGCTACGCGCTGCGCGCCGTCGATATCGACATCATTTATCTCACCGGCTACGGCTTCCCTGCGCATCGCGGAGGTCCAATGTGGTATGCGGACACGGTCGGCTTGAAAAAAGTTTACGATCGCATTTGCGAATTTCACAAGCAGCACGGTGAACTTTGGGAACCTGCGCCGTTGCTCAAGCGTCTGGCGGAAGAAGGCAAAGGGTTCGCCGACTTTGACCAGAAAGCGAGTGTCGCGGCATGATTAGCTTCGTCAGTGGCGAGGCCGACCACGTGCTGAGGCACCCGTTACAGGGCAGAAAAATTCAAGCTCTGGCTACGCTGCAAAAGCGGGTTGGAGCGAAAGCGACAAAATGACAAGGCAGGCAGTTATCGTTGACGCCGTCCGTACACCGCTGGGCCGGCGCGACGGCATGCTGAAAGCCTGGCATCCTGTCGATCTCCTGGGCTTCACGCTCAACGGCCTCGTCGCGCGCAATAAGCTTGATCCCGCGCGTATCGACGATGTAATCGCAGGCTGCGTGATGCAAGTCGGCGAACAGACAGCCAACGTCGGGCGCAACGCTGTTCTCGCCGCAGGCTTTCCTGAGTCCGTTCCCGGCACCACCGTCGATCGCCAGTGCGGCTCCAGCCAGCAGGCCATTCATTTTGCCGCGCAGGGCGTGATCGCCGGCAGCTATGACATCGCCATAGGCTGCGGCGTGGAAAGCATGACGCGAGTTCCCATGGGCGCTTCCGCCGCCAACGGTCCCGGCAAGCCGTTTGGCCCGGCGATGATGAAGCGCTATAACGGCGTCCATTTCAATCAGGGCATTAGCGCGGAAATGCTGGCTGAGCGTTACAAACTCACTCGCGAATGTCTGGATCAATACAGCCTTGAGAGTCATCGCCGCGCTGCACGCGCTACCCAGGAAGGCTGGTTCTGCCGTGAGATTCTGCCGCTGCCGATTGAAACTGAGCAGGGCACAGTGAACGTCAGCCGCGATGAAGGCATCCGCGCCGATACTACGCTGGAGAAAATGGCCACGCTCAAGACCGTCTTCAAGGCCGATGGCGTCGTAACGGCCGCAAATTCATCGCAAATCACTGACGGCGCTGCTGCCGTGCTAATCATGGAACGCGGCGTCGCGGAAAAGCTGGGCTACCGTCCGATGGCTCGCTTTGTTGAGTTCGCTCTCGCTGCGGAAGATCCCGTCCTGATGCTTGGAGCGCCTATCCCGGCTACTCGTAAAATCATGGAACGCTCCGGCCTCAAGCTTGATGACATGGACCGTATCGAAATCAATGAAGCCTTCGCCAGCGTGGTGCTCGCCTGGCAGCGCGAAACCAAAGCCGATCTAGCTAAAGCCAATGTCAACGGTGGCGCAATCGCTCTTGGGCATCCGCTCGGCGCAAGCGGCGCTCGACTCATGACAACGCTGGTGCACGAACTCGAGCGCAGCGGCGGTCGCTACGGAATGCAGACCATGTGCGAAGGCGGCGGCATGGCCAACGCCACGATCATCGAACGGGTAAACTAACGAAATTCTGACTGATCACACTGATCGGATTTGGATCATTTGGCAATTGAGTGATTTGGAAGTTGGGTAATGTGGTAACTGGTTTGATCTCAGGATCGCAAACTCTGGGGGTTTAGCATCCTCATTTATCAAATTACTAAATTCCCCAATTACCAAATTTTTGATCAGTATGATCAGTGGAAATCAGTGGTAAGAGTTTTGGAGAATTCATGAAAATCAAAGGTTCAAGCGCACTCGTTACCGGAGGCGCATCAGGTTTGGGCGCAGCAACTGTTCGCATGCTGGCCGCCAATGGCGCTAAGGTCACAATTGCCGACATCAATGAAAATGGCGGACAAGCTCTGGCGCAGGAATTGGGCGCTAATGTCAGCTTTATTAAGACAGACGTGACCGACGATGCGCAGGTTGCTGCCGCCGTTGCAAGCGCCGCAAAGCAGCAGGGCGCCCTGCATTTTTTAATCACCACCGCTGGAATTGGGATTGCGGAAAAGGTCCTCGGCAAGAGCGGCATGCATGATCTGGGAAAGTTCGTGCGAACAATCCAGATCAACCTGATCGGCACATTCGATGCGATTCGCCACGCGGCCAACGCGATGTCCGCCAACCAGCCAGACGAAGACAACGGTCGCGGCGTCATCATTACCACTGCATCCGTTGCTGCTTATGAAGGGCAGATCGGCCAGGTTGCTTACTCCGCATCAAAAGGTGGGATCGTCGGCATGACGTTGCCTCTTGCGCGTGAGCTGGCGCGCTCCGGCATTCGCGTATGCACTATTGCCCCGGGTATCTTTCACACGCCATTGCTCGCTGGCTTGCCGGAAGCTGCGCAGGCTTCCCTTGCTCAGCAGGTGCCATTCCCCGTTCGCTTGGGCAAGCCGCCTGAGTTCGCGGCGCTGGTGCAGCACATCATTGAAAACAACATGCTCAACGGCGAGACCATCCGCTTGGATGGCGCAATCCGTATGGCCCCTAAATAACAAGCGTGCTTCAGCGGTGGCACTTCCAATCGAGACTCGTGGCGCATGTACGGTCAGCTGCAGCCCCATGTTTTCAGCAGCTGTTTGGCCTTTGCAAGAGGTATGTCCAAGTCAGTATGCGAATCAGGTCCGACATACGTTATGCGGAGGCCATCATAGTGAAGGGGTACATGCTGAAAATAGCTGATATCGACCTGTTCGTTGAGAAGCCCGTCTGCGCTGCGATATTTTTGAGGGCCGGAACACTGTTCCAGTTCGCCTATCCATTTATAGCGGCCGCCTTCCAACCGAAACGCCACCCAGTGATTCGACTTCGCGTAGAGCTTTAACATCGCGTCGTAACCGCTTTCGGACCAGTCCGCTCTATCGATAAAGACTTTCGCATTCTTCGGCAAAGGCCCGAGTCCGTATTGGCCGCGGTTGACCTCATACATATCTTTAAAAGGCGCTAAAATTGGATCATCCATGGCATAGTGCCTGCATCCCAGGAGAGAGAATACCGCTAGGAGCGCGCAACAGATCCGCAGGCAACACGATTTTGATCATACTGTATGTCGTTCAGAATAATTCGGCATTTTAGCCCTTGCTCTTCTTCAAAAACTTCTCCACACCTTTTCTGCAATCCTCTGTCTGCCTTGCAATCGCGTTGATCTCAACGCCTGCCTGCAGCGCTGCTTCAAAGGACATCGAGTCCATGTTGTACAGCAGCCGCTTGGAGAGCATGATGGCGGAAGCAGATTTGGCCGCCAGCTTCGCAACGTAACCTTCCACTTCCGAAGAAAACTTCTCATCGGCAAACACTCGATGTACCAACCCCAGTTCGTGCGCCCGCGCTGCGGAAACCGTCTCGCCCGTAACCACCAGCTCAAACGCCGCTTTCTCTGAGACCGAGCGTCGCAAAATTGCCATCACCATAGCCGGAACAAAACCGATATTTACTTCTGGATAGCCAAACTGCGCCGATTGCGAAGCAAGGATAATGTCGCAAGCTGTGGCGATGCCACATCCGCCGGCCAAAGCTCGTCCGTGCACCGCAGCAATCACCGGCCGGGGATGGTTACGCATCATCAGAAACAAGTCAGCCGTCGCGCGCGCATCTGCCATGTTGTCCAACACGCTGCTCTGGGCGCTCTTCTCCAGCGCAGCAAGATCGGCGCCGGAACAGAAATCCGTTCCAGCTCCGGCCAGCAGCACAACGCGGCATGCGCTGTCAGTCGCCGACGCGGTGAATGCCGCCTTCAACTCCGCAACCATCTCGCCATCCAGCGCATTGCGCTTGTCCGGACGGTTCAGAGTGATCCGAGCAGCCCCATCCCGCATTTCGTAAAGTATCTTGTCGTACATCAATCCGCACTCCTTCAAAATCAATGCAGATACGGTTGCGTTAGTAGTCGAGTTTCACTTCCTTGAGACAATTGCTGGCCGGAGGAAGAGCCTCCGACAGTTGCCGGATTTGACCGCTCTGTTCATCAATATCCCGGTCACGGGGTGTACCGCATTTGAAACGCAATGACCACTTGCCGTCGTAAAAAAACTTCTCCATCGTGGCTTCACCATGCGTATCAGAAATGATCTCTCGCTCCGAGTAGAGTTCCCCACCCCGGTATGACGCGTCCCCTACTCGCACATCGTTTTTCCAGTACGTGGCTGATGTCGGTTGTAGTCCGTTTTCATCAAACACAATTTCGGGACCTGTAAGTTTGCCGTCCACATAGTGTGATCTCCGACCAAGACGGCCCTTCTCGTCGAAACTGTCACAAGGCCCATGGAATACCTTGTGGTGTTGCTGGTTCCAATACGCGTAGCAAATCCCCATCCTGGCGAAGGGGTAAGGAATAGGACCGATCTGGTGAAAATACCAACTGGTCTGCCTCCTCACTGGTCGCCCTTCAATTTCGACGGTAAACACACCGGAAAAAAGAGAAAAAAAACATAATGCTCCCGCCAAAAGCGGCCCAAGGATGGCCAGAGCGCAAGCAACTGCTACGATCCAGGTGGTTCCAACACGAGATCTCGTCGCGCTACTGATGGCGTGACTCCTGACCAGGAAGGAACTGTTTCTGATCAAAAAAGCATTTCACTCGTTGAACCTCACCGATCCTGGCTACTCGGATTGCCGTTAATCTCCATTCGCAGCAGGGCCGCACCATACGTTTTACCCTGGTTATCCATGCGTAGTGACACCAGCCCGCCGCCGTCCAACGCGTGATGCAATACAAAGTTCAGCGCATTCAGGTTGGGCAATTCATATCGCTCTACTTCGCCCTGGCAGATTCCCGCAAAGTGCTCCTTTACGCGCTCCGCCGTCACCTCGCGCACCAGCACAGGATAGTCCTCCGGCTTGAGAGCAATGAGCCCGATATTGGCATCATCACCCTTATCGCCCGAACGCGCATGCGCAATTTGCCGAAGTTGGATCTTCATCTTTCTCCCTTGTCACGGGTTTGGAGCAGGCATTCATCCTGCGGTAAATCCGAAAAGTACCCGGCTTTAGCCGCTGCGGTAAAACCTTCAGCACTGCAGAAAGAAAGCCGAAACAATCAATCTGACCCGTAAGAAGCGCCCTGCCTCATTGTGACCACGGGGGCACCACGCCTGTCATCCGCGCGTATGCCACTAGCTGTCCCATATGTTCGTTGGCATGAACAATAATGCGCAGATACATTCCATCCACCGTCGCGTCCCGGTCCGAGATATGTACTTTGCGTTGCAGATCGGCTGGTTTCACTGCAGCGTGTGCGGCTCTTACCGCCTCAAGTGACTGCTTTAGCCACTTGATCACCTCGGCCTTGGAAGTTACGGATTTTTCTGTTTCCATGGTAAGTCCTTCTGGCATCTTCGGGCCTGTGACGCTCAGCAGATAGAAGTTCGCAACCGCAATGTGCATGTAAACTTCGCTGGTGGAGCGCACTCCTTTCGCCGGACGCCACGCAAATTTATCTTCCGGCGTCGCCTCTGCCAGCGCGATGAGCTGGCTGGTAACGTGTTTCCACTCGCCGTCATAACCCTCCCAGATGCCTTCAGGCGCATGCTGCGCCAGAACAGGTTTTGCGCACAAAACAAGCAGCAACAACAATGCCCGCATGATCTCTCCTTCTTATCCGTGCAAATCAGTGTAACCTGCGTTCACCAGCGGTATGGTTTTGCTTTTCCGATCACGCCTCCACCACCTCGACTTGTGGCGCTACCGCTGTCTTGGGAATCAGCGCCGGCCAGTACGCAATAATCTCATCGACTTTGCTGCGTCCCGCGTTCAGCCCTGTCACCGAAGGTGGGCCATTCAGTGCGATAGGAATAATTTCTTTCAGAAAGCGCTCTACTGGCGCTTTCTCCATGGCGCGCGCTCCGATGCGCAGCGCCACCTCGGCAATATCTGCATCCGGCTCGCCGGAAATCTCTCCATGGCAGCCATTCACGCCCACAAATTCTGAATGAATCGCATTCAGCTTCAGCCCCAAGCGCTCCATCCGCTGGCGCAATACCTTGTCGGACGCGCGAGCTTTCTTGTATGCATCAGGCCAGGAATATGCCAGCGTTGCTACGGCCTTGAAGCCGGCAGAATAACTGATTGAAACCTTATATTGATCTGTCGCCGCCCGTCCCTTGATGCCGGACGCTCGCACGTGGTGAGGGCCGTACTGTTCCAATTGGATCGTCGTGAAATCGGCGATTCCATCGGGCGTAATGTAACTTTTTGGATCGCCGATCTCATACAGTAATTGCTCCGTAACGCCGGCCACGTTTACGCGACCACCCGTGCCCGGATGCTTGGTCACTACAAACCTTCCATCAGCTTCTGCTTCAATGATTGGGTATCCAATGTTGTCAAAGTCCGAAATGTTTTCCCAATCCGCCTGGCAGTTGCCGCCTGTGCACTGGGCGCCGCATTCAATCACGTGTCCCGCAATCGTCCCAGCCGCAATGCGGTCCCAGTCGTCGGCTTGCCAGCCGAACTCACATACCATAGGACCCAGCGCCAGCGCGGCGTCATTACAGCGTCCCGTGATCACGATCCCCGCACCGCGGCACAGCGCATCGGCAATTGGGAATGCACCAAAATAGACGTTGGCGCTCTGCACCCGCGACCGGATGGAACTGAGCGGCTCGCCGGTATCCATGTTGGTGAAAGCGATTCCGCGCTCCAGCATCTGGTCGAGCTGCAGCATGATGTCGTCACCTGTTACTACGCCGATCTTTATTCTTCCGCCGTAGCCCGCTGCCTGCAGCGCCGCCGTCACCGCATCCTTGCAGCCCACAGGATTCATGCCCCCGGCGTTGGTTACAACTTTCACGCCGCGCTCCACGATATCTTTTACTCCGCGCTTGATCACTCCAACAAAATCATGCGCATAGCCCGCGCCAGGGTCGCGCGCTTTCAGCTTCTGCAAAATTGACATCGTGATTTCGGCCAGGTAGTCGAGCGTGAGATAGTCGAGCGGGCCGCCGCGCAAAAGCTCAAGTGGCGCTTCTGCGGAGTCTCCCCAGAAAGCTGAGCCGTTTGCGATCCTGATCATTGACCGGCCCCGGCCGCTTCACTGTTCAGCCGTTCGCGCAGCACGCGCTTCAGCACCTTGCCCGTAGGATTTTTGGGAAATTCGCTCATCACGTGAATTTCTTTGGGCACTTTAAAGCTGGCCAGCTTGGACCGCGCGTGCGCCATCAGCTCTTCTTCATTCAGCTGCTGCCCGGGCATTGGCACCACGCAGGCCACAACTTTTTCAATCCAGTAAGGATCGTGCAGTCCCACCACTGCCACCTCAGCCACGCTGGGATGCGCCGCAATGGCTTCCTCCACTTCCTGGCTAGAAACATTTTCTCCGCCGCTTTTGATCATGTCTTTCTTGCGATCCAGAAAGTAGAGCCAGCCGTGCTCGTCAACACGTGCTACGTCGCCGGTGTGGTGCCAGCCGCCGCGGAAGGTCGCCGCATTAGCCTCCGGGTCTTCAAAATATCCGGGTGAAATACACGGCCCACGCAAAACAATCTCTCCCGGCTTGCCCGGCTCCACGTCTTTCATTTCTTCATCCACAATGCGCAGCTCCAGAGGCACATGCCGGAC
>DASXKZ010000283.1:0-3419 GCA_036496525.1 Candidatus Angelobacter sp. | reverse complement strand
ACATGTAATCTGACTGATCTGCCGCTCTTCGATGCGACAGACGTTATGGGACGTTGCGAAACATTTTGCGTCGGTCCGGCGATGCAATTCACGCACCGGCCTTTGCTCTGGCACAATCAACTTCCATCCGACCTTACCGATAGAAATGTAATCCGCCCATTTATGAAGAAGCGGGTTGTCCTTCTCATTCGTCATCCGCTTGACACGCTCGTGTCACATTGGATGCAACGAAGATATCAAAGAAAAAAAGGATACGACGGCGGGCTATTAGAGTTTTTAGGTGATCCCGTCTGGGGCCTCGAAAAGTATCTCCGGTTTTACTCATTGTGGTTTCAAGATCGCGAGCGTGTGAGAGACTTCTTGCTTTTGCGCTACGAGGACCTGCGCGCGGGACCGCAACTGGTCTTCGCCCGCCTGCTCGACTATTTGAATATCCCCACGCAAGAGGGGCGGGTGCTCGACGCGGTGACCGACGCCAATTTCGAGAACATGAAGAAGATTGAATTGGCAGGCGCAGCGCCCAAGTACCGTTCCTCAGGCCTCAAAATTTTTGCAACCGGCAATATGGACAATCCTGACGCTTTTCACGTGCGACGCGGCAAAGTGGGCGGCTTTCGCGATTATCTCGAAGCATCGGACATTCGCCGGTTGACGGATGTCATTAATCAGCGTCTTCCCCCTTTCTTTGGTTATTGACGATTTGAAACGTGATCAATCCGAACGTGCGCTTTCCCTACGGTCGCGGGCGATAGTTCGTCATGCTGTTTAATTCCCCCGAGTTCTTGTTTCTGTTCCTGCCGGCCGTGATTGTCGGCTACGTCTGGCTCATCCGTAATCAGCCAGCATTGGGACTGCCATGGCTGGCGGCAGCGTCATTGTTCTTTTACGGCTGGTGGAATCCCCGCTACGTCGGTTTGCTGCTTGCCTCGGTGGTGTTCAACTACGCAGCCGGGTCAACCCTGTCCCGCATACGCAAAGCTCATCCGAAAAAAGCCCGAGTGCTGATCCTTCTTGGCGTGTCCGGGGATCTGTTACTGCTTGGCTATTACAAATACGCAAATTTCTTTTTGGATATCCTGGCCAGTGGCGGCCTTGCTCGAGACCATGCGCTGGATATCGTACTTCCACTTGGGATCTCCTTTTTCACTTTCACCCAAATCGCCTTTCTGGTGGACGTCTACCAAGGAAAAGTCCGCGAATATAATTTCATACACTACCTGGTGTTCGTAACTTATTTTCCGCATCTGATTGCCGGGCCTATTTTCCATCACAGTGAAATGATGCCTCAGTTTGCACGGCAATTGGATCAACCGCTGCGCAGCTTCAATCTGGCCGCGGGACTTGCCCTGTTTACGATTGGGCTGGGAAAGAAAGTTCTCATTGCGGACGGCCTGGCGGCCGATGTGGGTAGTGTTTTTGACGGCGCCGCCCAAGGCTATGCGGTGACCCTGCTCGAGGCGTGGTCAGGAGTTCTGGCCTACACCCTGCAACTTTACTTCGACTTTTCCGGCTATTCAGACATGGCTTTGGGGTTGTCACTTTTATTCGGCATCCGCCTGCCAATGAATTTTTATTCTCCCTACAAGGCCACCAGCATTATTGAATTCTGGCGCCGTTGGCACCTGACGTTATCGCGCTTCCTGCGCGATTACTTATACATTCCTCTCGGCGGAAATCGCCACGGCAAGGCGCGCCGCTATCTGAACCTTATTGTCACCATGTTGCTTGGTGGGCTGTGGCACGGCGCCGGCTGGACGTTCGTAATCTGGGGCGGATTACATGGCATCTATTTGGTGATCAATCATTTCTGGAGGGCGCTGCGTGACAGACTCGGAATGACGCAATCGAATGGCGTGGGCCGCGTGCTCTCCCTCTTGCTGACCTTTTTGGCGGTTTGTGTGGCTTGGGTCTTTTTTCGGGCGGCCGATCTCGGTACGGCTACTCGAATTCTCAGCGGGATGACGGGGCTCAACGGTGTGTACCTGCCCGTAACCTGGGTGGCGCCACTAGGCGGATGGGCGGAGCGCCTGCAAAGTTGGGGATTGAATTTCAGTCCTCTCCTTATCCCGCATGCTCCCCAGGCTTTGGTCACGATCTCACCTCTATTGCTTGCCGTTTGGTTTCTGCCCAATAGTCTGCAATGCATGCGGCTCGCACGTCCTTCATTGAACGCCCAGTCGATCATGGCCGCGCCGCGCTTGCTGACGTGGGTTCCCAACGTACGCTGGGCCGTGCTTGGTGGCGTCGCGGTTGCGGTTTGCTTGCTGTCGCTCGGACGAGTTAGCGAATTTCTCTATTATCAGTTTTGACGCGAACATCGAGAGCCGACGAAAGGGATATCGAGATGGCGCGTCAGGGCAGACAGAGACCTTAACGGCCTCCGTGCGTCGGGTATCCTTTAAATTTTTTCCATTACACCCTTGGCAAACCACTGGCACATCGGTTGCCGCCGCGCGGTAGCGCTTAGGTGAACTTTCTTTTGCGACGCAGCGTAGCGCTGGGCGGGATTGAGGCGCTCATGCGCATTCCGCTGGTGTTTGCCACCGGATTTTTGGCGCGGCGTCTGGGCAGCCTCGACTACGGCCAATGGACGGTTGTCCTTGCCTTTCAGGCCATCGTTTTCAATCTGGCGTCCGTCGGCCTGTCATCGGCGCTATCACGCTATGCGGCAGGCGCCACGCCAAAGAGTGCATTGGGAATGCTGATCTTTGCGCTGACCGGTTGTTTCAGCATGCTGGCCGCGCTCGCTATCCCCATCCTGGGATTCAGGCACAGCTTGGCAGCGATGTTCGGACTCTCTTCCGCGGCCGCGAGCCTGATCGGATGCGGGTTGCTGTTGGTGCTGGCGCAGATCGCCGAGAGTTTGCTCGATGCCTACTTCAAAGCAAGAGAGCTGGTTGTTAGACAGGCGCTTTTCCAGTTCCTGCGCACCGCGGTCGACGTCGTCGTCATCGTGGCTGTCTTCAGCGGAATTTCGCCGGAACCTCGGGACGACCACATCTCCGCCGTACTGGCGTATGTGGCAATCGCCGCAATCGCAAAAGCTGTCATCTATCCATTACTTCTGCTTGGAATAGGTCACGGCGCACAAACACCCGATGCAACCACCCGACGCAATATGCTTCACATCGGGCTGCCGCTGTTACCCGCCGCTATTTTGCTCGCACTCTTGTACCAGGAAGATCGCCTCATCCTTGGCCATTTCCTAGAACCGCAGGCTCTCGGCGTTTACGCTTTTGCCGCGGCGCTGGCGACCTATTTGCACTCGGTGGGCACCGTTTCTTACGCGATGCTGCTGCCCAGGCTTAGTCGCTTCTATGATCAGGGTTCACAAAACGAACTCGCAAAACTGATGGATCTTTCGCAGCAGCTTTTTCTTGATCTCATCGGCCCTGTGCTGGTGTGCCTGGCATTGTTGG
>DASXKZ010000282.1:0-25088 GCA_036496525.1 Candidatus Angelobacter sp. | reverse complement strand
TGATGGCAAAATGGATGTTTGTGGCCGTGGGCAATCCGGGATCATATGCGCGTTATCGACAGGAACAGGTTTCGGTACAGCATTCTTAGCCGTCGGCCAGTTCAGAGATGACCAGGGGTGGAACCAGGTTCCCTACTACGGTTCAATTCGATTGGCCGATGTGAGCGGCGACGGCAGACCTGAAGTTTGCGGCAGAGGTGTTGACGGAGTAGAGTGTGGCGCCTGGCAGATGAATTGAGTGAATAAACATGGATAAATTGTGGGTCCCATCCTTCGCGCTTTTTGCGAAGGATGGGAATGAACACTTCCGTCGTTTCACCCGCACCGCAATACCGGGCTCCACATTCCACACGTAACAGGGCATGACTAGAGCGTTTTGCCCGGGATGAGCGGAGCGAATCAAGGGCTGCGAAGTCGTGCCGAAAAGCACAGCAAAGCCACCTTCCTTGCGCCGCACGCCATCGCGGAGCACAGCAACGCGGGCTGACCTCATCCAATCTTGTATCCTCGTGCTGCTTACCCGCATCAATTACTCCCATGAACATCGCATTCATCGGCTTGGGCAACATGGGTTCCGGCATTGCGCGCAACCTGATCAAAGCCGGACACAAGCTCACCGTTTACAACCGCACTCGCAGCCGAGCGGAAGAATTGCAATCGGAAGGTGTGCGTGTCGCCAACACCCCGGGCGAGGCCGCTTCCAGAGCAGAAATCGCCATCACCATGCTGGCGGACGATCACGCACTTGAAGCCGTCGTCTTTGGGCAAGGGACGTCGGGCAAAGGCGGGATTCTTGACTCGCTTCCGCCTAACGCGATCCACGTTTCCATGAGCACCATCAGCGTTGCCCTCTCGCGACGACTTGCCGCAGCGCACGCTGAGCACAAGCAGCATTACGTTTCTGCTCCGGTTTTTGGACGCCCCGAAGCCGCGGCCGCCGCAAAGCTATTCATCGTCGCTGCAGGCCCAGCGGCGCAGATCGAGCGTTGCCGCCCGCTGTTTGACGCCATCGGCCAGAAAACTTTTGTCGCCGGAGACGACGCTTCCGGCGCGAACCTGATGAAGCTCGCCGGAAATTTCCTGATCACCACCGTGATTGAAAGCCTGGCGGAAAGCTTTGCCCTGGTGCGCAAAGCAGGTCTCGACGCCAACTTGTTCCATGAGATTTTGACCAACTCGCTCTTCAACGCACCTATTTATAAGACCTATGGCGCGCTGATTAACTCACAGAAGTTTGAGCCCGCGGGATTCAAGCTGCCGCTGGGTCTCAAAGACAATCGACTGCTGCTGGCCGCCGCGGAAGAAAACGCCGTCCCAATGCCCATGGCAAGCCTGGTCCGCGACCGCTTTCTCGCCGCGCTGGCCCAGGGTATGGGAGAACTTGACTGGTCGGCGATTTCAAAACTTTCCGCCAAGGATGCGGGCCTGTAAAAGAAGACTTGCCACTGATGATCATGGGTCACACTGATCAAGAAAGTCCTCGACTGTGAAACTTTGTTATGGTTCTAATCCGCGCTCATCGGCGTTGATCCGCGGTAGAGTCTCCAGTTTTTTAGATCACCCGATCACGCGCGATCACCAGATCACCCGATCTCCCTCCTGATCAGTGTCATCAGCGTAATCAGCGGTCAGATTTTCCGCTCTTCTCCGTGTCTCAGTGTCTCCGTGGTAGGTTTGCTCCCGCCCCTCATGGATGCCCCACCACCACAATCGATTCCGGGCTTCCGCCGGTCGGCGAAGTAGAAATCAATGCAGTCGTGGCATTGGCAGCGGTAATGTTCGCGTTCAAGACTGAGACAGTGCTTGATCCATTGTTGGCCACGTAAAGAAATTTGCCTAAAGGGTCTACGGCCAGATCAATGGGACCGGTGGCAACAGGAACTGTCAGGGGTGCTGCGCCAATGGCGCCGGTTGCGTCCACGGTGTTTACGGTGAGATTGTTTGAAGCGGTGTTAGCGATGTAAAACAGCGGCGTGGTGGCATTCAGCGGCGTGTTAAACGCAATCGCGCTGGGATTCGCCGGCGACGATCCCGACGGTGTCGTAACAATGGGTGTAAGCACACCGCTGCCGGTGTTGATATTGAAAGTGTGCAGATTATTGGTGCTGCCTCCATCGGTGGCCATCAGCACTTCAAATGTCGGGACAGCCTTAACGGCCAGCATGGTGGTAGTTCCGGAATCAAAACCGGCAATTGCCAGCCGCGTGAGCGTACCGGTGGCTCCAATCTGGAACGCGTCAATGCCTCCGCTGCCTGTTACCACATAAACGAATTGGCCGCTTTGGTCGATAGTGATCCCGCGCCCTGTGGCGTCGGTTGGCGTGGTTGAGATAGCGGTCAGGCATCCTGTGGTTGCATTAATGGTGAAGCCGCTGATGCTTCCAATCTGGTTGATCGTGTAAAGAAGCGTGCCCGCCGGATTGATAGCGATCTTCAACGGCTGCACGTCAGTCGTGGCAACGGCTGGGCAGGTCAGCGGCGTAATCGCTCCGCTTGCAGCGCTGATCAGGAATTCGTCCACCTGGTTATTCTGAAATGCCGCAACGTACAGAAATTGGTGGTTCGGCGTGGCCGCGATTCCAAAAGGCTGGCCGGCCACAGCAAAAGGCGATCCGGGAACCGGCGTAAGCGCTCCGGTGCCGTCATTGGCAAAAGCGGAAACACTATTGCCCCCGGCATTTGCCGTATAGACAAACGCGTTGCCCGGCGATGGCGTTGGAGTGGGTCCGCCTGCTACGAGTTTGCCGTCGGAGCATCCGGTGATCAGAAAAATAAGGCCAAGAAAGATTGCGGCGCGAAGGAAGCTCATCAAAAACTTTTTCATGACTACTTTCTCCATTGCAAGCGGGGTAGCTCAACCTGCATCAACCACGGCAACGCCGCCCGACTGTAGAAGTCCGGGGAAGATCAGCGTTCATGCCCATAATAACGCAAGGCAGAAGGTAGACGCCTGTTTCATCGATGGGGGAAGCTGCGAAGGAACTGTGTCCACGCACCGCCGGCATACACATTCTATGTAAGTGTGGTTGGCGCAGACACTGGCATTTTCGGCTAGTTTCTAATGTTCCTTGTTATTCCCCGCGCAGGGCCTCCACGGGATCAACCGTCGCTGCGCGACGTGAAGGTAGATAGCTTGCCAGCAGCGCCGTGAACACCAACCCAACTGATACCGCGCTATACGTCAGCAGATCAACAGGCTTCACGCCGAAGAGCAAAGTAGAAAGGAAGCGCATGCAGAGCAGCGCAGCCACCAGTCCAAAAGCAACGCCGATCCCGCTCAGCACCAGCCCATGGCGAACGAACATCCCAGTCAGCTCTTGCCGCTGCGCGCCCAGCGCCATGCGGATGCCGATTTCACGCGTGCGTTGCGAAACAGAATACGCAATCACGCCATAGATGCCCACGGTCCCCAGCAGAAGCGCCATGACTCCGGCTACGCCCAGCATCAGCAGCGTGAATGAAGTCCGCGCCATTGAGGTGCGATAGTAATAGTCCACGGTATGCACCTGGGCCAGCGGCAAGTTCGCATCAACAGACCACACGGCCTGCCGCACTTCTTTCATCAGGCTTTCAGTTCCGGCGCGCTGCGTGCGCAACACAAAGGACAGCTCGCGGCGGGCGGTGATGCCATCGCCTTCAAAGTTGCGCATCATCAGTGGCCAATACGCGACGCTGGAAGGTTCCTGATTCACGCCATCATCGTAAACATTGGGTACCACGCCAACTACTTCACGCCAGTCGTCGGTTGTGCCTACGCGAATCCGCTTACCTAACGCCAAAGCTGGGTCATGCCACAATTCGCGGGCTGCATTTTCTGAAACCAGCGCCACTGGAGTCAGGTTGTACAACTCAGACCAGGTCAGGTCGCGTCCGGCTACCAGCGGCGTGCCCATGGTCTTAAGAAAGCCGGGTGAAATCCACTTGAATCTGCGCAACGCCGCCAGCTCTCCCGGCCTGTAAGTATGATCTTCGGCAAAAACAGGATCGAAGCTCCCATTTCCATCCAGCGGAATACTGCTTGACAGCGCGACCGAAGAGATGCCCGGGACGGCCTCCAGCTTGCGCAGAATCTCTTCAAACTTGCGCGGCACGTTCTGGTCGTCTGCTACCTCGCTCTTGGGAAAGGTAACCCAGAACGTCTGGATCTCTTCCGGCGTGCTGAAGCCGGGTTGCACTTTGGTGAGCGCAATAAAAGTGCGGGTCATCAGCCCGGAGCAGATCAGCAACAACAAGGCCAAAGCTACCTGCACCACCACCAGCACGTTACGCGCGCGATGTTGCTCACGGCTCTGGCTCATGCCACGCGCCCCTTCACGCAATCCAGTGGCAAGGCGCGCGCCGGCATATTTGAAGATCGGAATGCTGCCAAAGAGCAGGCTCGCCAGAATCGCCAGTCCAAGTGTGAATAGCAGCACCGTTCCATCAATGCCAATCTCATGTACGCGCGGCAGTCCCCGAGGTGCCATCGCCACGAGCACGCGAAGTGCGCCATAAGCCATGCCCAGTCCCAGCAGGCTGCCCAGCAATCCCAGAACAACGCTTTCAAACAGCAGCTCAGCAGCAATGCGGCTCCAGCCTGCGCCCAGCGCCGCCCGAATGGACAATTCCTGCCGGCGGCCTTCCACCCGCACCAGCACCAGGTTGGCAACGTTAGCGCAGGCAATCAACAAAACCATCCCAATCGCCGCCATCAGGACCCACAGCATTTTTCCCACATCGCCCACCACACGGTCTTTCAAAGGGGTAATACTGGGGCCGATACGCGCGTCCTGAAATAATTTCAGGCTAAAGCCCGGCGGCGCAGGAAAGCTCGACAGCACTATCGGGAGCATGCGGCCCACATCCATGGAGGCGCGTTCGATCGTCACTCCTGGCTTCAGCCGGGTCACGGTGAAGTAACTGAAATTTCCCAGGAATGTCTTGGCACGATCAAACTGGAAGGGAATCAGCAGCGCCGGGTCATCCTGGTCGAGAAAATGAAACTCTTTAGGCATCACGCCGATCACCTGCGTCTGCTTGCCATCCACCTTAATGGTTTGTCCCACAATTGCACGATCGCCGCCGAACTTGTGTTGCCAATAGCCATACATCAGCATTGCCGTCTGAGGGCTGTTGGGTAGGTCATCCTGGCGTGAAAAGCTGCGCCCCAGGACCGGGACCACGCCCAGGATCGAAGTCATGCCGTCAGTAACACGTTGGGCGCGGACCTGCTCCGGTTCGCCAACGCCGGTGATGCTCACCGAATCGGCAGTCATCATCGCAACGTCCTGAAAGCTCTGGTTCTGGTCCCGATAGATAAAGTAATTGGAAGGTGCGCCCGGAAAATTTGCTTTGGAGTTGATCCCCGGCGCTACGTGGGTAATTACCACCAGCTGCTCGGACTGTGGATACGGCAGCGGCTTGAGCAGAATGCCCTCAAGCACGCTGAACACAACCGTGTTTGCGCCCACGCCCGCCGCCAGTGTAATCAGCGTGACTGCGGTAAACATGGGCGTGCGGACCAACCGCCGTAGCACTTGCCTGAGTTGCGAGCTGAAGTTTCCCATTCCGATTGCTCCTTCTGCCATCGGCCATTGAGCGGGCACACGTATGACTTGCTTTAAGGAAATACGTTAGGGCAAGCAAGGAGGTTCCAGAAAAAGCAAGAGCGAACTAAAAAAGTTTCTTGCGAAGGTGAGATGCTGGATTACTGCGCCTTTTCGTGGAGCCGGAGCGCCGCGGAGAAGCCCTTCAATTCGTCCATTGGCAATGCAGAGTCAGCGAAGCGCGTAATAGGTTTTTCGGTCAATAAATTCCTGCAAGAGCCAATTCTTTGTAACACTTCCACATTCAAAGTCACTACTCAAGTGACGAGGGCTGACCGAAACAGAATTTCTCCGTGTGGAGGCGAGAAATGAACGCTCAGGGAACACACACAGCATTACACGAAAACATAGGTTCGACAGTCGAAACGGAGACTTCGATGAGCAACGTATTTCAGCTCCTGGCAATTGGTGTGATCAGTATTGTGTTTGCAACATCGTCGATCGCGTCGGCCCAAACCTATCTAAGTGTCGATTTTCCCGGCGCGACGGCTACAACTCTAAGTGGCGGGCCCAATCCGGAGGGCACGAGTGTTGGTACTTACACCGACACATCGGGTGTTACTCATGGTTTCGTGTTAACCAAGAAAGGTATATTTACTTCCCTTGACGTCCCAGGCTCTACGGCAACCACTCCCAACCTGATCGATCCGCAAGGAACTATCGTGGGGAGTTACCTCGACGCGAACAACGTTAGCCACGGCTTCATTTTGCAAAGGGGCAACTTCACATCGGTTGATTTCCCAGGCGCAGCAGGCACCGTTCTTACTGCCATCAGCCCAACGGGTGAAATGTCGGGGTTTACCTGTGTTGCGGCTTCATGCGTGAATGGCACCTTCCATAGTTTTGTGGTGTCCAAGAACGGCGGCTTTACAAGTTTCGATCCGCCCGGCGCAACCAGCAGCAACACCGCCGGTGTTAGCCCTGCCGGTGCAGTCTTCGGCGATTACACGGATACGAGCGGAGTGGGTCATGGATTCGTGCTCAACCACGGAGCGCAGCCGGAAGAGGATGAACGAATCGCGGTGCGTTTTTTTTCTCTTCAACAAGCGGTTCGCATGGCCGTATCGGGCAAGATCATTGATGCAAAGACCATTGCATCGCTTTTTTGGCTGGAAAAAAAATTAACCAAAATTAAATAATCGAACTTCTTTTTTCGATTTCACTTTATAAGAAGTTACACATTTAAGGTGCAGGTGCAGGATGTCTTGTTGTGGCTAACTCATTGTTTTTTTAGAACATACAGACAGTTGACATCACGTCTTTATGAGGGCAAAATAAGCCCAAAGCCAAAGTGATGGGTATAAGACGTGGAGAACTGGGAGAAGGTTAATCTCCGGTGTTTTACGTCCCTTCCCAAAAAGAATGGCAAACCCAAGAGAAGAAACTGGTCCTCGGGATCACAGGTTACCGTGTCCCCAGGGACAGCCCGGAGTAAGGAACGTGTCTCGAATTAAAGGTAAAGTGAAATGGTTCAATAACGCAAAGGGCTTCGGCTTTATCGGCCGGGATGACGGCCCTGATGTGTTCGTCCACTACAGTGCCATCCAATCGGAGGGATACAAGAGCCTCCAGGAGGGCGATGACGTTGAATTCGAAATTGTTCAGGGACAGAAAGGCCCTCAAGCAGAGAGCGTGACCAAGCAAACTACAGCGCAAACTGCCTGATCGACCGTCCCACAACTGAACTAAATGCGAGGACCCGGTCGACCCCACTACCGGGTCTTTTTCTTTTTTTGTCGCGTCGCTCCACATGCCGGAAATTGCGTTGTGACGATGGATTCTCCGCTTAATGCCTGCGGCTCGACGCGTATGCTCTTCTATCGCTTCGCGCACCACAGCTGACTCTCTTTTCGCGCGGGTGCTTTCTTACGCGGTTGATGCACGCCATTCATCCAGACGCAAGGCAAAGCCTCACCTTGCGGCCATTGGGTCTTTAGTACTAAGTGCAGGCCACTTAACCCCGTCCACTTTGAGTTACAAGCCCTTTTCTGTGGAAGCAGAGTAGATGCGTCCCTACACTCTATTTCGCTGCTTACCCCACAAAGAGAGAGATTACAAACTTGTCGAAAAAGACTGTGTGCATGTGTGCTTTCATGCTGCTGCTGGTTGGAACATCTTTTGCCGGTGTCGCCGTTCAATCTCCATCCAATACCAGCGTCAGTTCGCCTGTCCATTTTGCCGCGACGGCGTCCTCCACTCACCCCATCACCGCAATGCGTATCTATGTGGACGGCATAAGCGTCTATCTCACGAACAGCGCCAGCCTTAATACTTCGGTAGCGGTCGCGGCGGGCCTGCATACGACAGTGGTGCAGGCCTGGGACTCCACCGGAGCGGTCTTCAAGAACACAATGTTTTTGACGGTCGGTAGTTCCCCTTCCCCCACGCCGACCCCAACTCCTTCCGCTACACCAACTCCGTCAGCTACTCCTACGCCTGCCGCCGGAGCCATCGTGAAAAAAGACATTGACCAGATGCCCGGCTGGGAGAACTGCACTGTCTGCGCCGGCGCAAACGCCTCCGGTCCTTCAGCCGTGTATTCCATGGCGGAAAATGTGCTCTCCCCCGCGCTCGATGGCAAATCAGCCCAGTTCAATCTTGGCGGTAAAACGCCATACTCTGACGCGCTCTGGTGGAAGCAGCTCGGCGGCAACAATGCCATTAAGAATTTAACCTACGACCTGAATTTCTACATTACAAATTCAAGCGCGCCAGAGGCATTGGAGTTTGACGTTAACCAGTCCAACAACGCTTATAAATTCATCTTCGGTACGCAATGCAACATCAAAGACGGCGCTCAATGGGACGTTTGGGGCAACGCTGCCGGCAACTGGATTCACACCGGTATCCCTTGCACGGCTCCTTCGGCTTACACCTGGCACCATCTCACGTGGCAGTTTCAGCGCACAGCCACGCAGGTCATCTATGTTTCGCTTACCTATGACGGCGTTACGCACTACGTGAATCGCACGTACCCGGCGCGGACTCACAACGTGAGCGAAATCAATGTGGCGTTTCAGATGGACGGAGACAGCAAACAAACTGCTTTTTCCGCATGGCTGGACAAGGTCTCTCTCACTTACTGGTAAACCTATTCGCGGCATCGCAGCAAAATCTGCCCCGGGACCTCAGGTGTCCCGGGTTTTTTATTTATTGGCTGCACGCTGGCTATTGGGCGTGAGGCTTACTCGAACCCAATAGTCCGGCTTGGGCGGAGGCGTGAATGCGGCCTTCGCCAGCTTGGGTCGCAGGCACGCATCGCTTGCCGTCTCCGGCACCACCAGCATCTGCTGTACAGATCCGCTTTTGCTCACCTGCAGGATCAGCAGCGTTGGTGCAGGGCCATTGGCTCCAGCATTGCAATCTTTTACGGCGCGCATGTAACGGCCCGAAAACTCCTGCGCAATCACGCTGTCATATCTCTGGCCTTCCGGCGTGGCTACGTTGGCAGTCACCGCCTTGTATGCGTCCATGATCTTGCGGAAGGGAACCGCGGAATCCCGCGCCCACATTTTTACTTTGTCAAAGTATTCTTTTGTTCCCCATGTGCCGGGGTCCCAGCGTTCGCCAATCTGCGTCATGGTCTCGTCCGTCACCATGTAATCTCCAAAGCGTGCCGCCATCTGCGCCAACTGGTTCTGCCCTGCGGAAGTCACGCCATACTGCGCTACCAATGCCTGGTATCCAACCATTGCTCTCGACCATGAGAGATGCTGCACAGCGTTTCCCAGGTCGCCGATGATCGATTGCGTGATCTGCCAGTAGAGAATGTCGCCGGGCTTGCCGCCAACTTTGTTGGCCGAATCCTCGACAAACTTTTCTACATCGCCTTCTTTGCCGCGCCATTTCGGCATCAGGCCTCGAGCCACTTCCAGGTAGCTGTAATAGAACTCCGGCTCATATGTAATGGCTCTCTGCAGAAAGGCGGTCAAGTCTTCAGCTTCCCAGCCATCCAGCCGTCCAAGTTGCAGCATCACGTAGTACCACTCCGGACACTTTCCCTCGGCCCGTTGCAACTCCGTTTGCGCCAACTTCAAGCGCTCATGCATCAACCGGCCGCCTTCCGGGGTGACAGATGCTGCGTCTCCGTGTCCGCGCGCCTGCCATGCATAATTCAGGTAGGCATAACCGAGCGCTATATGCGCTGTGACCGAATCAGGACGTTGCGCCGCCCATCTCTTCAGCCGGTCGAGTGTGTCAGCCCATTCTGCTTCCGACGCGGGCGGTTTGACTTTGGGCGTTTCAACCGCGGAATAGAACGTATAAAGCTTCCAGCCGCCACCGGGAAATCTTGTTCTGCCGAGTCGCGCATTTGCAGCAACGCTATCCAGGACCAGGAAGTTTTCCTGCTCCAGTTGCGTCCGCACTCGCGTGCCGAACGCTGTCTCGTCTTTTTCCTCTAACAGCACGGTGATGGCATTCAAATCGGCCGTAGTCGGCAAGGTTCGCGGCGTTGCCGACGTCTTGTCCGCCGGAGAGGACGGATCCTCGCCCTTGGACGCGCGAATCCTGCGCGCTACGTCGCCCAATGAGTCCTGGGCGGCCAGTTTCACGCCGGAAATCGCCATTGCCGCTGCCAACAACATGCCTGTATACAGAAGTCTTCGCCGCATGCCCTCAAGCATAGGCCAGCCGGCCTCCGACATGACAGTTACAGGAGTGCTAAGTCATTGACCAATAAGGCCACTGTCGAATGATGGTCTATGCCGGGCCATTGGCCGCGGTCTGATTGATGCGCTCTCCAACTTCTGCAACAACTCCCTTGCATAATCCTCGCCGATTCGGTCTTCCAGTAAGTCGTGGGTTTTGCTTTTCCGATTCCGCGCGATGTCGGCGATTCCGGCGATCACGGCGATTTTCCCCCTACTGTCTGCTTGCTTCCACCTTCACCAGTAACGTTTCCGGTGCGCCGTTGCTGCTCACATATTCTTCACTGATCAATTTTCCTGATGGTTCCAGCCATGTGGCGTTACGGAGCTCAAGAGTCGTGCCGTTGGTGGGAAATTCTCCCCGGAACACCAGCTTTTCTCCTTCAAAGGCCCCGGTTTCAATGACCGCGCCCGGGAATGAATTGCCAAAGATATAGCTCTTGTATTTCTTCTCCAGCGGGTCCCAGGTCATCACCAGCATGCCTTCAAAATCGCCAACTGGTCCTTTCGAATGGAACGTGTTCAACAGGGAGTTGCCGCCCGGCCCAAATTTGCTGGTGTATACGCCGGTGTTGGTCGCACCCTGGGGTGCCATGGCTGACTTGGGGTACGTCTCAGTGTAAGTCCAATTGCCGACATAGAAACCCAGCCGCTTCATCTCCGCCGCTCCTGGCTTTGCTTTTGCCTCTTGCGCCTGCGTGGGCTTTGTCTCCGGGCTCTGCCGGACCATGGCCAGACCGCTCACCGCAACTGCAATCAGCGTCAGGCCCAGGGGCCTCATTGTTCTTAAACCAAACCGGGCCGAAGATTGCCGCATGGGCAGTTGTTCCCGATTCATTTCATCGTTCATAGACAACCTCCACCGAAGTTTTTTGTCGAGTAAAATCGCGTACCCAATTCAAGCTCAAGTTCCAGGGTTTGGCGTGGTCTCAGCGACGCCATCCCCGTTCCCCCTCCGCGTCTCCGCGCCTCCGCGGTGAGATTTTGGTTTTCAATTACCAAATTACACAATTACCAAATCCACAATTACCCAATCTTCTTCGAGCTCTCCCACGCCTTGGCATACTTCCAGCTCACATACGCCGCATGGTTCATCAGCACCAGCAGGCCTTCGCGACCATCCAGAAAGCCGCCGCGAAAAAAATAAGCCCAGATGAACCGGATCAATGGGCGGAAAACAATATTCGTCACGCTGAACCCGACCTTCCGTTCCCGCGCCACCATGTTCGCGCCCAGTGACGAATACCGGTTCGCATGCTCGATAAAACTTTCCAGCGTCGGATAGGCATGATGAATCATGTCGCCATTTACATGCCCCAGCGGGCCTTGCATCTTCATGTCTTCATGCACGTCGCGCAGTTCAAATGTTGCCGCGCCTCGCCTGATCAGCCGCATCTTGGGGTCAGGATAGTAACCGCTTCGCTTGATCCACTTTCCGAAATACAGGTTGCGGCGGTTCATCGTGTATCCGGCAAATTGAGGCGTGCCTGACGCCAGCAGCGTCTTGATGCTGGCCGCCAGCTCGGGGCTTACCTCTTCATCGGCATCAAGCGAAAGAATCCAATCGCACGTTGCTTTTTCCAGTGACGAATTCTTCTGCCGCGCAAAGCCTTTCCACGGCTCCACGAACACCTTGGCCCCGAATGACTGCGCCAGGCTCACAGTCGCGTCCGTGCTGCCTGAATCCACCACAATGATCTCGTCGGCAATGTCTTTCACGCTCTTCAGCGTGCGGCCGATGTTCGCTTCTTCGTTGAGCGTGATGATGCAAACAGAAAGACTCATGCGCGGAAGGATAGCAGGTGAACAAAGCGCCGGTCACGCATTGTCTCTACACTTGTCATCTGCCTTCTTCGCCACTAAACTCGCCCAAGCACTTCTGTAAAAAGAGTTCCCTTTGTCCCCCAATCCACAAGGCGACGCATTTCCGCTGACCCGCCACTCCGTGGTGGCGGCCGCGCAGGGGCACGACCTTGCTGACCGTAGCCGCGCCATGGACGCTATTACCAGCTCTTACTGGCGTCCTGTCTATAAGTACGTGCGCTTGCGCTGGCATTTGGAGCGCGAAGACGCTGAAGATTTTACCCAGGAATTTTTCTCACGCCTGCTGGAAAAAGACTTTCTCGCCGCTTACGATCCCGCGAAAGGCAAGCTGCGGACATTTCTTCGCACTTGCATCGACCGCCTCTTTATGAACCAGCTACGCGATGCGCACCGGCAAAAGCGCGGCGACGCTGCTGTCCATGTTCCACTCGATTTTGAAGAAGCTGAGCACGAGCTTGCCGCTTCCACCCAGACCGGCTCGGCAGAAGATTATTTTGAAAAAGAATGGGTGCGGACCCTGTTTGCCCTGGCCGTTGAGCGGCTGCGAACGCAATGCCAGTCAGCAGGGAAGACCACGCAGTTCGCTGTGTTCGAGCGCTATGATCTGGGCGATGAAGATACTCGGCCCTCTTACGCTGCTTTGGCTGAAGAATTCAGCATCGCCGCGACTGATGTAACGAACTACTTGGCTTTTGCTCGGCGGGAGTTTCGCCGCTGCGTTCTGGCACAGCTCCGCGTTTCCCGCCTGCAAAGCGAAATGCAGACGCCTGACCTCTCCGGCACACGCTATCGCGCGCTCAGTCTTCTTGGCCACGGTGGAATGGGAACAGTGTGGCTGGCACAGGATTCCGTTTTGCAGCGTCCCGTCGCGCTAAAAATTCTCACCGCTGAAAACAGCTCGGCTGATCTGGCCGCGCGGCTCATGCAGGAAGCTGTGATTCTGGCACGTCTGGAGCATCCCGGCATTGTTCCTGTGCATGATGCCGGCACGCTGCCAGATGGCCGCACGTTCTATTGCATGAAACAAGTGGAAGGCCAGACTCTTGACCGTTACGCCGGTAAGCTGCCTTTGCAGGAAAAACTGCGCTTGTTCCAGCGCATCACTGAGCCTCTGGCCTTTGCGCATTCCCGCGGCATCATTCATCGCGACCTCAAGCCTGCCAACATCATGATCGGCGCTTTTGGTGAAGTGTTGATCATGGATTGGGGATTGGCGAAGGTCATGAACTCAAGCGCCGCGTCGTCTGCAACGAATCGAATCCTAAGGCAGGTCGTGGGCGATATCGGAGCAACCTCAGCAGAGAAACAAGTGTTAACCCCTGAAAATGCCACAGCGCACGGCACAGTTCTTGGAACGCCCGGATACATGGCCCCGGAACAAGAACGCGGAGAAGTGAATCTGATCGACCAGCGGACAGACGTTTTTGCCCTGGGCTCAATCCTCAAATACTTATTGCAGGAACCGTCCGGCTCACTGCATGCCGAAGCGTATTCCCGTCCGTTGCGGGCCATCTGCGGCAAAGCCATGTCGCCGCAAATGTCCGCGCGCTATGGGTCGGTGCTGGACCTGGCCGCCGATGTCGGCAGATATCTTGACGGCCTGCCGGTCAGTGCCTACCGCGAGAATATTCTCGAGCGCACCGCTCGTCTCGTGAGCCGTAACCGGGTCGCGGTGGTTCTGGTCCTGGCATATCTGTTCATGCGCCTGTTGTTTATTCTTTTTTCGCGGCATTGATTTTTGATGAAAACGACTTAAAAGTTCTGGGAAAAGTGGGTAATAGGTGAGTAGAGACATCATCTTCTCCAAGGAGTGAGCAAACATGAGCAACAAGATTGTGTTGGGTCTGGTGCTGGGCGGCATTCTGGGCATTCTGGACGGACTTACGGCGTGGTTCACTCCGGCGGTGCGCGCGGGAATCGTCGGCATTGTTTTCGGATCAATGATCAAGGGCTTGATCGCGGGCGTGCTGATCGGCGTTTTTGCCCGCAAAGTCCACTCGCTCGCGCTGGGGATTATTTTTGGGTTGGCCGTGGGTGCGTTTCTGGCATGGATCATCGCCTTTATGCAGCACGGCTATTATTTCCAGATCATGCTTCCCGGTGCGATGGTCGGCCTGATCGTCGGTTACGCCACACAGAAATACGGCGCTTCAAGCCAGTTGCAGCGGGCATAAGGTCAAATGTCGGGCACGGGTGGCCGCGATCTTAACGGCTATCGCTGCTTGATTAATTCGTCTGACAGCAGGCGCGCCTTCACGGCAAGAGTGTGGGCGCGCGCCGGATCATTTTCCGTAGTAGCAGTGCGGCTCTGCTTGATGAACTCCCTAATCTGCGTCCGCATTGCCTCTTCATCTTTCGATAATTGCCGTGTGATCCCGTTCAGGTTTGCTTCGGCTCCCTGAAGAAGCTGGTCCGTTGAACCCTGGTTGTTTACCCCATCAGCGGGGGTTGGTCCCGGCGAAATCTGGCTTGTCTGCGGAGGCGTCGGCGTCGGTTCCGCTGGAATGACTCTCTTTGATGGCGTGTTGTGTGCGACCTCTGACTTTTCGCCCGGCTTCTTGGCCGCTGCATGTCGCGTATGTTTGGGTTTGGTCTTTTCTGCTGTTTTGGGTTGCTCGTTCGGTGTGGGCGAGGGTTGGGCTTCTGGCGGCTGCTGCGCGGGTTGCGCCTCGGCCTCTACAGGCGTGGGCGTGGCCTGCGGAGTTGCTGTTGGAGGCGGCTGCTGCGGCATCACCAGCACTGGTTTCTTGTGCTCGCAGCCTGCTGCCATCATCAATAGCAATAGAAGGCCAGCGACTACCGGATTTAGACGAAGTGTTTTCATGCCTTGCTGACTGAATCCTCTTTTGCTACTGCGGGAAGATCTCCGTTGGCAGCGGCCTCTGCCAGCGGGAAGCGCAGGAAAAACGTGGTCCCATGATCAATGATCGACGTAAATTCCACCGATCCATGGTGCAGTTGCACCACGCGATATGCCATGGCCAGACCTATGCCGCTTCCGCCCGTCTTTGTAGTGAAGTATAGATTAAAAATCTTGTCGCGGATATTCTCCGGAATGCCCGCTCCCTGGTCACGAACGCTGATCAGCCCGCTATCGCCATCACGTTTCACCGTCAGGCGCAGAGTTCCTCCTTCCGGCATGGCCTGCACTCCGTTCAGGACGATATTCAGGATCGCTTGCTTCACCAGATCGCCATCAATGCGCACAGATAGAGTATCCGGAGCGGCCTCGCGTTCTATCGCGACGTTATGCTTTTCCGCCGCAGGCGAAGCCAGGGTCACAACATCTTCCACCAGCTTGCGCAAATCCATGTCATTCAGGCGCAACTCCACTGGACGCGTAAAGTCCACCAGCGTTTGCACCACGCGGTCCAGCCGCTGGATTTCACTGCTGATCACGTCCACATGGCGGCGCGTGTCCGGATCGATTTCTTTCATTTTCTGCCGCAAAACTTCCAGGTGGACCACAATCGCATTGATGGGATTTTTTACTTCATGCGCCACGCCTGAGGTAAGCCTTCCAATGGCTGAGAGTCGCCGTGAAAGCTCGATCTCATCTTCAATTCGATGGACTGACTCGGCATCGCGCAGCGTGAGCAGCGCGCCAATGCGCTCACCATGTTCCTCAATGAAATCCAATGAGAGCTGTATGTGCCTCCCCTGCGCGTCTTCTATGTCTTCCAGCCCCACAGCCTCGCGCGAAGCAAATGCATCCAGAATTTTCCTGCCCAGAATCGATTCACGGGAGAATATTTCTTCCGGCTGGCGGCCCAGCATCTCTCCTCGCGCCTTGCCGATGAACCGCTCTGCAGAGGCGCTCACCAACACCGCATTGGAATCGCTGGTAAACAGCATCACGCCGTCCTGAAGGTTCGCCATCATCTGGTCCAGGTTTTCCTTCAGGGCAGAAAAGACCTCTTGCACGTCGCGCATCTGCCGGCCCAGTCGTTCGATCTTAGTGGAGACTTTGCCGTATTCGTCGGAGCGCTTTTGCGGAGTGGCCACCAGGTCAGCTTTGCCGGAGCTAATCAAATCCAGGCGGCGGCTGATGGCGGCCAGCGGTCGCAGCGCCAGATTGGAGAGGCCTGCGGAAAGAATAAGACTGAACAGAATTGCCATGCCCGAGACAGCCAGCGCCTTGTTGATTGCCGGCTGCAAAGCATTCTTCAGGAGCGTCGTGTTAACTCCAACACGCACCTCTCCAAAAGGTTTGCCATTTGCATAATTCAGCTGCAAACGGGAGTCATAAGTTTCTGTCGGACCGTAAATCAGTTTGTAGTATCGGCGAATACCGCCATTGACAAGGTTGGCGAAGTCCTCACGCGGCGGCACGATTGTATTTTGCAATGCGGGATTCGTGTGCAGCAGCGCCAGTCCATGGGCGTCTACGATGCTCGCATCAAGGATATTTTGCGAATCGCCGGTCACCGAATCCAGGAGGGACAGGACCACAGTATCGGACTGCAGCAAATCCTGCAGCGCTGCCTCGACCTTCTCGGGATCGTTCAGGTCGATCTTGGTGCTGCTCAGGTCAACGCCTAATGCGGGTTTGGCCACTGCAAAAATGTGGAACTTGATTACGTCGGCGATGGACGAGACTTCATGGATACGCTGTTGCACCACTTCCGATATATAGAGGGTCGCAAGCATGGCCACAATCGCCACCACCATGGCGGTGAGGGAGAGAACCAGCTTGGTTTTCAGGCTCAAGGCAGGCATCATTCACTTCTGAAACGCGCGAATTGCTAAATTTCTTTTGCCATCTTCAGCTATCGCAATGGCAAATGCAAAGGGTCTTTTAGTTAACGCCTAGTTAACGCCCTCGCCGGCCACGGCAGAAGCACTTCCATATTCCTTTAATTTATTGTGCAGGGTCTTCAGGCTGATTCCCAGGACTTCCGCAGCGCGGGTTTTATTGTTATTGTTCGCTGCCAGCGTTTTCAGGATCAACATTTTTTCGGCTTCGCCTACGGTCGTCCCCACGTCCAGCCGGATGCCCTCGCCCTCACTGGCTGGGACGCGCACACCCATGCTGCCAAAGTTTGGCGGCAGATGGCGCTGGTCCAGCAGCGAGCCGTCACAAACGATCACGCCGCGTTCCATGCTATTGCGCAACTCACGCACATTGCCGGGCCAGTTATGGCTTTGGAACATTTGCAGAACGTGGTCAGCCACGCCTGCCACTTTACGGCCATGCTTGGAGTTCATGTCGGTCAGCAGAGCGTCCACCAGTTGCGGAATATCTTCTTTGTGGTCTCGCAACGGCGGCATGTGGATGTTGAAAACGTTGAGCCGATAATAAAGATCGCCGCGCAATTCGCCCTTGGCGACGGCCTCTTCAGGAACTTTGTTGGTGGCTGCCAGCACCCGCACATCCACAGGCGTTTCTACCTTGCTGCCCAGCCGGCGAAGCTTACGGTCTTCCAGCACGCGCAGCAGTTTGGCTTGCGTTGCGGCAGGCATTTCCCCGATTTCATCCAGCAGCAGCGTGCCTTCTTCAGCCAGTTCAAAGCAGCCTGCCCGACGTTCCATTGCCCCGGTAAACGCGCCCTTTTCATGGCCAAAGATCTCGCTTTCAATCAGCGTTTCCGGAATGGCCGAGCAGTTGATCGCGACAAACGGCTTGGTTTTGCGCGGGCTCAAATCGTGGATGGTGCGCGCCACCATTTCTTTGCCGGTACCGCTTTCTCCGGTGATCAGCACAGACGCGGTGCTTGGCGCTACCATCTCAATCAGGTGAAAAATCTCCTGCATCGCGCGTGACGACCCCACCATCTGGCCGAAAACGCCGGTATCGCGCAGCTTTTTCTTGGTGACTTCCAACTCTACCGTTGTTCCACGTTGGCGGGATGCATTCTGCAAAATCTGCCTGAGCCGCGCCGGGTCTACTGGCTTCTGGATAAAGTCATACGCGCCCGCCTTCATGGCGTCAACTGCGACATCGATGCTGCCCTGAGCCGTCAATAGTACCACGGCGATCGGCTGCGGCTGGTCAGCAAGACGCTGCAACAACTCCATGCCATCCATCCGCGGCATTTTGAAATCGGTGACTACGATGCCCGGGGACCACGTGGCCACTTTTTCCAACCCTTCCAGACCGTCTTTGGCTGTATCCGTGCGATAGCCCCATGCTGAGACTAGCTCAGCCAACCCTGAGCGTTCATTTTCTTCGTCTTCCACGATCAGGACTTTTTCTTGTGTGCTCAAACGCTTCCCCTTATTGAAAAGATTATCATCGGGCCCCGGCAGCTACTCTGCTTAGATGATGAACCGTGTAAAAAAGTCTATCAGGCATCTAACCCTTTGACTATATTGGACTTAAAATCCAGAGTAGACGCTTTTTATGCCGTTTGCATCTCAATGTAGGCAGGGAAGCCATTCGTCGCCACCAGATTTCCAATGCAGGCTTGCAAGCCCGATTTTTCAATTCAGGTTTGGTCCGATCCCAGGGATTTCAAATTTTAGACACCAATGAGAGGAAAAAATTGAATATGAGGAATTTTTGTATTGCCGCTGTGATTGCGGGTTTATTCGCGATGAGCGCCGCGGCGCAGACTTCGGCAGGTGGATCAGCGACCGGAAACGCTTCGGTTACGCCCGGTCAGGCGAGCGTTGGAGCCAATGCCAGCCAGAGCGCGCAGGCTCCGGGCGCAGCAGCTAATGTGAATGGCGGCGCGAATGCGCAAGCATCACAGTCCAAAGACA
Organism: Candidatus Angelobacter sp.; assembly: GCA_036496525.1. Taxonomy (GTDB): domain Bacteria; phylum Acidobacteriota; class Terriglobia; order Terriglobales; family Acidobacteriaceae; genus Angelobacter. The sequence goes on along the minus strand of DASXKZ010000282.1, from coordinate 6,325 downwards.
ACAAGAAAGACGAGAAGAGCTCTGCTGCTGCCGGCAGCAACAGCGCAGCCGGGGTGAACGGCCCTTCCACCGCCCTGAGCAGCGGGACGACCCTGCAAGCCGAGCTGACCAAGTCACTCGATGCTAAGAAAGCAAAGCAAGGGGATGAAGTTACGGCCAAGCTGACGCAAGACGTAAAAGCCGATGGCAAGGTGGTATTGCACAAAGGCTCAAAGCTTGTGGGTCACGTGACTGAAGCGCAAGCCAAGACCAAAGAAAATAGTGAATCCAAGCTGGGCGTGGTTTTTGACAAGGCAGTTTTAAAAGGCGGCGAGGAGATGTCGTTCAACGGCGTGATTCAGGCCATGGCAGCTCCCGTACAAGGCACGCTTTCCGCCAGTGGTGATGAGGCCGGTAATCTTGGATCTGGAATGGGCAGTGGCGGCGGTGCTGCCATGGGCGGTGGTCGCAGCGGAGGAGGAATTGCCCCGTTGGGTGGCGGAGGCTCCGGCCCAGTCAACTCAACGCTCGGTTCCGCAACCAACACTGTGAATAACACTACCGGTTCGGTGACCAACTCGGCGACCGGCGCAGTGAATGGATCAGTAAATCAGGCAACCGGCGTTGCAGCAAATGGCGCCATCAACTCTGCAACCCGTGGGGTTGTGGGAATGCAGGGGGTAGCCTTGAACACGGCAGCCACCGGGAGCGCCCAAGGCTCAGTTATCAGCTCTGCAAGCCGCAACGTGAAATTGGATAGCGGAACGCAAATGATTTTGCAGGTAACCGGTGCTGCTGCGGCACGATAATTCCTGGCTCCAGCCGTTTCACCTGATGTTTTAGCGGTCAAGTTCCAAACTTGGCCGCTGTTTCTTTTTTGGAACTCCTGAGTTGCCGCTCGCCCCACAAATTGATGCTGAAAAAAATATGGTGCAAATCTGCAGGTCGGGGCAGATAACCAGGTTCAAAGTTCTTCCATCTGTTTACTTGGTGGACTTTGTAGGAAGTTAGTTGCACAATGGTGGCTAGCGTAAATGAGCTTCCGGTGCTTCGTCCCCCTTCGAGGTGCAGCATGAAGAGCTACTGGATCGTAGCCGCGGTTTTTTTTGCAACCGTCTGGCCTGGATCGCAAACGCAAGCGATGTTCGCGCAACAAACTTCAGCAGGCAACCAGCCGGTCCAGCAAGCTCAATCGTCTCAGGCTTCCGCCAGTCTAAAAAATCCAGCGGAAACATCGGTAACGGTCAAGTCCACCACAGCTGCAACGTCCATTGGCACAACTACGCCTGCAGCAGCGCCGGCGCAGCCTAAAGGCTCATACATGCTGGTGGAACTCAGCAATGGGCTAAAGGCCAAGAAACTCAAAGTTGGCGACAAGGTGAAGGCGGAAGTTTCACAGGACATTGTCTTTCATGGCAAGGTAATCATCCCAGTTGAAACCAAGTTGGTTGGCCACGTCACGGAAGTAAGCCCCAGAGATAGCACGCATCCTGAATCGCGACTGGGAATTGTGTTTGACCGCATTTTGCTGAAACATTTCCGTGACATCGATTTTGAGGCCGTGATCCAGGCCGTGGCGCAGCCGGTAATTAGACATTCCCGTGTGGACGAACCTTCGCAGATGCTGCCGCCCTCGATGGTTGGCGGTGGAATGCGTGATAACACCGTCGCTCCTACTGGTCGCGGCAGCTCGGGCCGCACTGTCACCAGCACAGGAACGTCATCGGGCGCGTCATTAACCCAATTACAGGCGCCTATAACGGTCAAAGAGTCGCCGTCAACCCACGCCGAAAGTGCCGGCGCACTGCTGGCTGTTGCGTCCAACGGTAAGCCAATGAGTGTTGGCATGCCGCAAGGCGTTTTTGGATTGAAAGGCCTGAGCCTGAGCATGGAGCCAAGCGCCGGTACCCCTGGACCCGTGATCGTCTCCAACACTGACAATGTGAAGCTTGATGAAGGCACCCAGCTCCTTTTGCATGTCGTGAAGGTTCAATTGCCAGCGGACTTGAAGAAGAACAAACCAGCGAAGTAGGTATTGCTGCTCCACAGCGGCGCGGTCACTCCGACTGAGAATCTGGTTGGCCCTAAGATAGAGCCTTAATGGAGGCGTTGATCTCCTGCTCTGCGGCTGTTACTTCTTAAATCCATTGCCCTTCGGTAACTTGTTGGAGCAAAATCATCATGTCAATCTCCTTACATTCAGCTTGCAGGGAAAATACTGTTTTAATCCATGCGCATCGCTACCATTTCGGCTCTGGTATTCACACTGTGGATGTCTGCAGCCCTTGCAGCGGAGCAGTCTTGGCAGCCCGTCGGCCCTGATGGCGGCAACGTTCGCAGCCTGGCCATTGATCCTAAAAATCCCGACCGCATTTTTCTCGGCACCAGCGCCGGCAATCTTTATCTCTCAACCGATAGAGGAGTGAGTTGGTCGCGCTTTGCCCGGCCCGGCAACTCCGCGGAAATGGTTCTGGACCATATCGTCATTGATCCCTCCGATCCACGGAATATCTTTGCCGCCGCATGGAATGCACAACTTCCCAACAGCGATGGCGAGCTCTATCGCAGCCATGATGCGGGAAAAACCTGGGAAATTGTGGCTGATCTGCACGGAAAATCCCTGCGTGCACTGAGCATGGCGGCTTCCGATCCAAAAATTCTTGTCGTGGGAGCGCTGGACGGAATCTACCGCAGCCGCAACGGCGGGCATGATTTTGAAAGAATCTCTCCCGCCAACCATGCTGAAATCAAGAATGTTGAATCCATTGCCATTGATCCGGTGAATCCCGACGTGATCTATGCAGGCACCTGGCACCTTCCCTGGAAGACTGAAGATGGCGGCAAAACATGGCACAACATCAAGAAGGGCGTGATTGACGACTCCGATGTTTTTTCCATTGTGATTGATCGCGCACAGCCTGCAAACATATTTATCAGCGCCTGCTCCGGTATCTACCGCAGTGACTCGGCCGGAGAACTTTTCCGCAAGATCCAGGGCATTCCTTATTCCGCGCGGCGTACTCGCATGCTGCAAATAGATCCCGTTGATCACAACATCGTTTATGCCGGGACCACCGAAGGCCTGTGGAAGACCATTGACGGGGGCACGACATGGAAGCACATGACGGGATCCAACATCATCATCAACGATGTGTTGATCGATCCCCGGCAGCCCTCGCGCGTGCTGCTGGCTACCGATCGTAGCGGCGTGCTGGCCAGCGACGATGGCGGTGTAACGTTTACGGCTTCAAATCGCGGATTCACACATCGGCAGGCGGCAGCGCTGCTGGTGGACCGCAGCAACAGCAATGTACTTTATGCCGGAGTCTTGAATGACAAAGAGTTCGGCGGCGTGTTTGTTTCCCGCGACGCGGGACAAACATGGAAGCAGAACAGTGACGGGCTGGATGGCCGTGATGTTTTTGTCCTTCGCCAGGCCGCAGACAACTCTCTGGTGGCCGCTACCGACCATGGTCTTTTCGCGCTGCCGCCAAATGCATCTCGCTGGATTCCGCGTGATCTGCCTCCAGCAAAGCTCCAGGCTGCAGTGCTCAAGAAAACTTCAGCTCGTGCGACCGCGACAAATGAGCTTGCTCCACGCGTGACCGTTCTGGAGTTAGGGACCGATAAATGGTTTGCCGCCACTTCAACGGCGTTATTTGTCAGCTCGGATTCCGGCGTTACATGGCGGGCGGAATCTTTACCCGGTATTGGAGTTCCTGTGAGCATCAGCGTGGCGGGCAGAGTAGTGGCGATTGCCGGGCGCAACACCGTGGCTGTCTCAGTAAGCGGAGGTGAAAGCTGGCTGCCCACAAAAACGCTGGATGCTGATTTTTCCATCAACTCTGTTGCTGTTGATAGCACTGGCGATGTCTGGCTTGCGGCGCGAACCGGACTATTCCGCAGCACCGATGCTGGTGATTCCTGGAAGAACGTTTCCACGCTGCACCTTGCCGATATACAGACGGTCCACTTTGATAATGACAATCATCGTGTGCTGGTCACAAGCGGCCTCTCCGTCAACATCTTTGAATCGGCTGACAATGGCCGGACGTGGAACGCGATCAGCACGGGATGGCGTATTCGAAATCTCCGCGTGGCCCGCGGGCGCTTGCTGGGAACCACGGCCTTTGATGGCGTGGTGGTCCAACCTGAAGTTACCGCTACAGCCGAAAATGTTTCCGGCAGCGGTATGCGTTAGTGGTGTGTCGCAAAGAAACAGCTACTCTGCCTATGGTAAAAAGTACACAGTTTTAAAAATATTCATCCTATAAACCTAAGAAAATAAAGCCGCATTTTTGGCACTCGCCGTGCATTTACCTATGGGTGGCAGTGCCCCCCACACCGCTGGGGTACGTATGAAACGAAACCTATTCCTTGTGATATTGCTGGTCCTTGCAGGATTGGCAGCAGGTTGCCGTGTGGGCGCGCAACCACCCACCGTTGCAACCGATGCGCCCGCAGCACCGCAGCAGCAGTTGCCTTTTGTTGAAGGCAAGGCGCTGGTGGTTCCGGCCAATACTGCTATTTACGTCCGGCTGCAGCAATCCATTTCCAGTGCAACAGCGCAACCCGGACAAGATTTTTCTGCCGAGCTGGACGAACCTCTGGTGGTTGAAGGACAAACTCTGGCGCCCAAAGACGCGCCTGTTACAGGCAAGGTAGTTGCCGCGCGTGAGTCCGGCCACTTGCACAACGCCGGGTACCTGCGCATCACTCTTTCCTCCATCACGCTGAACGGCAAGACTGTGCCGCTGCAAACCAACAGCGTGTTTGTGAGCGGCGGCAGTTACAAGAAACGTAATCTGGCCTTCATCGGCGGTGGGGCTGGTGGTGGCGCACTGCTGGGTGCATTGATAGGCGGCGGAAAAGGCGCAGCCATTGGATCGACAGTCGGCGCAGCCGGAGGCACAACCGCAGCTTATGCCACAGGGAAAAAGGAAGTAGGATTCATTGCGGAACGCCGTCTCGGCTTCCGTCTAACCCAGCCGCTCAACGCAAGCTAAGTATTTTTCTGGTTGGTTAAGGTCTTAAGGAGCCGCTGGTGGCTCCTTTTTTGCTGATCGAGAAAATGCCGATATTGCGGACGAATTGACTAAATCTTTACGCCCAACTGCCCGAATAAAAAACTCCATACATCCACGGCATCGTCGATTAATTTCATAATCGGTTTGCCCACTCCGTGGCCGGCTTTGGAATCCACGCGCAGCAGGATTGGCCGGTCCGGACCATTTGCCGCTTCAGCCTGAAGCAGCGCTGCCATCTTCACCGCGTGCATTGGATCAACGCGCGTATCGCTTTCCGCCGTCATGAATAAAACCGCCGGATACTGCGTGCCAGTCTTCACGCGATGATAAGGCGAGTAGGCGTAGAGATATTTAAATTGCTCAGGATCGTCCGACGATCCGTATTCGGGGATCCACAACTTGGCGATCTGAAAATTCTGGTAGCGCAGCATATCGAGCAGAGGGACCTGGCACACTACGGCGCGGAATAAATCTGGGCGCTGAGTGAGCGCCGCGCCCATCAGCAGCCCGCCATTGCTGCCGCCCTGAATGGCCAGATGCTCGGCATCAGTATATTTTTCTGCGATCAGATGTTCTGCTGCAGCGATGAAATCGTCAAAAACGTTTTGCTTCTTCTCCAGCATGCCGCTGCGATGCCAGTCTTCGCCAAACTCATTGCCGCCGCGCAACTGCACGTCAACATATACGCCGCCTTCTTCCAGCAGCAGCAACATCGCGTTGCGATTGAAAACCGGCGTGCGGCCAAGATTGAAGCCACCATAGCCGGAAAGCAGCGCAGGATTGCGGCCGTTTTTTACCAGGCCTTTCTTGCTCACCGCGAACATCGGCACTCGTGTTCCATCTTTGGAGTTGAACCACAGCTGTTCCACCCGATAGCGAGCGGCATCAATGCCCGACTCCACGCGCGCCCACTCCGTGACTTTGCCGTTGAGGCTGACTTCAAAAACCATGGGCGGAACAGCGTAGGAGACAAAGCCGAAAAAGCCTGAATCGCTATTCCAGTTTCCGCCCAGATCAAAGATGCTGCCCAGCGCGGGCATAGCGACATTCGCCTCTAAGCGGCCATTAAGATCGAACAGGCTGAGCTGCGAGCTGGCATTCCTGATGGAGTGCACAAAGAGTTTTCTTGCGATGATGGCGGCGTGGCCTTCAATCACCGCGTCGCTTTCCGGGATAATTTCTTTCCAGTTGGAGCGCTCGGGTGCAGCGCATGCGGCCTTAAAGACTCGGAAACGCGGCGCGTCCTCATTACTGGTGATGTAGAGCTGCCCGTCCAATATTTCACCGTGATAGATAAAGTTTTTGCCGGTGGTGATCCG
>DASXKZ010000281.1:0-9252 GCA_036496525.1 Candidatus Angelobacter sp. | reverse complement strand
GAGCCACCTACGGCAAGGCAGAAAGAAAGCTCCCACACCACAACTCTCAAAGCGGTTCGGAGCGCTAGCGACAAAAATCAAAGTTAAGCCTTTGCTGACCAATCATGCGACGTTTATACTCCGCACTTGCCCTTTTAAACTTACATTGCAGGGAGTCGGCAGCCGCTAGCTGAGTTCAGCGGGCCCAAAACTCATGGACGTATTACGCGCAGAAATCGAGCGGCTGTATGCCAAAGGAGCGCTGCCTCCGGAAGTGGCAGTGCATGCACGGCATGCTTTCAGGGAATTCCACGAAGCGCTTACCCGCGGCGAAATCCGCGCGGCGGAAAAGCAGGATGGCCTATGGCGCGTGAACGCATGGGTGAAGCAGGGTATTCTTCTGGGCTTCCGGCTGGGCGAGTTAGAGGAGTCCCACAGCGGAGCATTAAGTTTCGTGGATAAAGACACCTTTCCTGCCCGACACTTTGGCGTCTCTGATCGTGTTCGCGTGGTGCCGGGTGGATCGTCCATCCGCAGCGGCGCTTATATTGCTCCGGGCGTAATCTGCATGCCTCCGATGTACGTGAATGTGGGCGCATATGTGGACGAAGCCACGCTGATCGACTCGCACGCGCTGGTTGGCTCCTGTGCGCAGATTGGAAAGCGCGTGCACCTGAGCGCTGCGGCGCAGATTGGCGGCGTGCTTGAGCCGGTGGGCGCGTCGCCAGTGATCATTGAAGATGATGTGCTGGTTGGCGGAAATTGCGGCGTTTATGAAGGAACGCAGGTGCGCAGCGGCGCTGTGCTGGGCGCGGGCGTAATTCTTACTCGCGCCACGCCAGTTTATGACATCGTGCGCGAGCAGGTTTATCGCTCAACCACCGACGCGCCGCTCATCATCCCAGAAAACGCGGTGGTTGTGCCCGGGTCGCGCACAATCACCAAAGGGAAAGCCGCAGAGTGGGGACTTTCACTCTATACTCCTGTGATCGTGAAGTACCGTGACGACAAGACCCAGGGCTCGATTGAATTGGAGGACCTGCTCCGATGAAGACGAATTCCCCAAACCAAGGACGATTTCTCGCTGTATTCCTGGCGTTGGCCGGCATCGCGTCCGTACTGTGGGCCATAACCCATTACAGCGGTATCGTGGCCCATCCGTATCTGCTGGCAGGATTGCGTTGGGCAGCGATTCTGGCCTTTTGCGGCTATGCGCTCTTCCGGCGCTCACTTACGCCGTGGATCTTTGCCGGCATGCTGGTGGGCGCGGAAATCGGTTTAGACCTCACATTCGCTGGTGATGCCACACGGTTAAAGATCGCCGGCGACCTGCAGGTCCTGAGCACGATTTTTCTCAAGCTGATCAAAACAATCATCGCTCCGCTCATCTTTAGCACGCTTGTCGTGGGCATTGCGGGACATTCCAACCTGAAGCAGGTTGGCCGCATGGGCGTAAAAGCGCTTGTGTATTTTGAAATTGTCACCACATTGGCGCTTTTTATCGGGCTAGCCGCAATCCACATTTCCAATGCCGGCGTGGGGCTCACTCCGCCGCCCAATGCTGCCGCAGCCACGGTTTCCGGCGCGCCTCCGCAAAAATGGACCGACGTGGTCCTGCACATCTTTCCCGAAAATATTGCCAAGTCAGTGGCTGAAGGACAGGTGATGCAGGTAGTGGTGTTCAGCATTATTTTTGGGATTGCGCTGGCGTTGATCGGCGATGACAAACGTCGCACCATGCTGGCCTTTCTTGAAAGTCTTTCTGAAACGATGTTTAAGTTCACCAACATCGTTATGCTGCTTGCGCCCATCGGCGTGGCCGGGGCCATGGCGTATACAGTCGGCACCATGGGCTTTGGCGTGATGGCCAATCTGGCTAAGCTGGTGGTCACGCTTTATGCCGCGCTGATTGTATTTGTGCTTTGCGTGCTGCTGCCCGTGGTGCTGATTGCACGGCTGCCGGTCAAGCGTTTTATCAAAGCTGTGGCGGAGCCCGTCACCATCGCGTTTGCTACTGCCAGTTCAGAGTCGGCCCTGCCGCGAGCCATGGAGTGCATGGAAGCCTTCGGGGTGCCGCGGCAGGTTGTCGCGTTCGTTTTGCCCACGGGCTACAGCTTCAACCTGGATGGAAGCACGCTCTATCTTTCTTTAGCGTCCATCTTTGTTGCTCAAGCCGCAGGAATACATTTATCGCTCGGCCAGCAACTCGTCATGGTCATTACCCTTATGCTTACCAGCAAAGGTGTCGCCGGAGTGCCGCGTGCGGTGCTGGTGATCCTGCTGGGCACACTGGATTCTTTCCACTTGCCGGCCTGGCCCGTGTTGCTGATTCTCGGCATTGACCAGTTTATGGACATGGCGCGGACGGCTACCAACGTATTGGGTAACTGCCTTGCCAGCGCCGTAGTTGCGCGATGGGAAGGAGAGTTGGGGGCCGAAACTCCTTCGCCTGCGGTACTGGATGCTGTGGCACAATAGCGGCCATGTTTCATGAACGCTCTGGCGCTCACCTGCTTCCACCCGAGCCACACTTCCGTTGGCGCGGCGGCGAGATCACGCGGCTGGAAGCCTTTTCTGACGCAGTCTTCGCATTCGCCGTTACCCTATTGGTGGTATCACTGGAGGTGCCGCATACGTTTGATGAGCTGATGGTTGCGATGAAAGGCTTTGTCGCTTTTGCCATCTGCTTTGCCACGCTGGTACAGGTCTGGTATTACCACTACATTTTTTCGCGCCGGTACGGCCTGCAAACCATTTATACGATCGTCCTGAATGCGACACTCCTGTTCGTGGTCCTGTTTTACGTTTATCCGCTCAAGTTTCTTTTCACTCTGGTAGTCGGCGGGCTCACCGGCCTCACGATTCCTCGGGAGCAGCTAAGCCGGATGATCACTTCGCAGCACCAAGTCCCGGTATTGATGGTGATTTACAGCGCAGGCGTCATGGCGGTGTTTGCTCTGTTCGCGCTGCTCTATCGTTACGCGTATCAAAAACGCGCGGAGCTGGAGCTCAATGAATACGAAGCCCTCTCCACCCGAAATGCTGTAATCCACTTTAGTGGATTCGCAGGAGTGGCAGTCATCGTAGCAGTGGTGGCAGTCATGGTCCCAGAAAAGTACGCCGGCACGTCCGGACTGTTGTTTTCTCTCAACGGCGTATGGGGCTGGATGGCCGGGTCGACGCTGGGCAAACAGGAACGGCTGGCGCTGGAGCGCATGAAAGCCAGGCAGGCAGCTTCGGTTCGTTCATAGGCAATGGCGTCACGCTGCGAATAAAGAGCTCGAGTTCGCTCGTGTTCCTAGCATTTTCCCTATCAGTCTTTCTGTTAGCATCATCTGTTGACCATGCCTTCCCATAAACTCCATCTTGTACCCCTTGGCGGTCTCGGCGAATTTGGAATGAACTGCATGGCCGTGCGCTATGGTGACGACATTATCGTCATCGATGCCGGCCTGATGTTCCCGGAATCCGAGCTGCTAGGCGTGGATATCGTTGTCCCAGACATCACTTATCTGCTGCAAAACCGAGACAAAGTGCGCGGAATTGTGCTGACTCACGGGCATGAAGACCATATCGGAGCGCTGCCCTGGGTGCTTACTGAGTTAAGGGTGCCGGTCTTCGGGACGGAATTCACGCTGGCGCTGGTGGAAAACAAGCTGGAAGAGCACGGCCTGCTTGACGATGCCGATCTGCGCGAGATCCGCGCCGGTTCACGCTTCAATCTGGGCCCGTTCACCATCAATCCCATACAGGTAACACACAGCCTTGTGGACTGCGTTGCGCTTGCGGTTCACACACCGCTTGGCGTGGTGATTCATACCGGCGATTTCAAAGTTGATCCCACGCCGACTGACACTCGCTTGTTTGACCTGCACACGTTTGCCGAATATGGCAAAGAAGGCAATGTGCTCGCGCTGTTGCAAGACTCCACCAATGCGGAGCGTCGCGGCTATACCCCCAGCGAGCGCGCTGTGCGCGGCAAATTCGATGAAATCTTTGCCCGCGCTGAGCGCCGTCTGTTCATCTCCTGCTTCTCCTCGTCCATCCATCGCATCAAGCTGGCCCTGGAAATGGCGCGTGAATACAAACGCAAAGTCGCGTTGGTGGGCCGCTCCATGACGGAAGCCTCCGAGATCGCCATGGACCTGGGCTACATTGATGTGCCTGAAGGGCTGCTGATCCATCCCGGCCAGATCAAGGATTATGCGCCGCAGCAAGTCTGCGTGATGATCAGCGGCACGCAAGGCGAGCCCATGTCCGCTCTTTCGCGGGCGGCGGTGGATAACCACAAGCATGCTCGAATCGAGAAGGGCGATACCGTGGTGCTTTCATCGCGCATCATTCCCGGAAATGAAAAAGGCATTTACCGGATGATCGACCACCTCTTCCGGCGCGAAGCTGACGTGATTTACGACGACGGCTCCAATCCGCCGGTCCACGTGAGCGGCCATGCCAGCCAGGAGGAACAAAAACTGATCATGAACCTGGTGAAGCCGAAATATTTCATTCCTATCCACGGCGAGTATCGGCAAATGCGGATTCAGGCCGATATGGCCCGGTCAATGCACGGAGCGGTAGGCCAGGTGATGATGCTTGAGAGTGGCGACGTGCTTGAGTTCGATGAACTGGGAGCGCGCAAGCTGGATAAAGTTACCGTGGGCCGCATCTGCATTGATTCCGGCTCACGCACGGATGTGGTGGAAGACCTGGTAATTAAAGACCGCCGCCACCTGAGCGAAGACGGTTTTGTGCTGCCGATTATCGCCATTAACAAGCTGAAGGGCACGGTGGAGTCGATTCCGGAAATTGTGATGCGCGGATTTGCAGCGGGATCAGAAGAAGGCTTTGTGCGCGAGGCCCGGCGCGTGGTTTCCGCCACGCTGGATGGCTCAACAGCGGAAGAAAAGGCCGATTACGGTGTGATCAAGGAAAAAATCCGGGCCGATCTGAAGCGATTTATCGTAAAGACGACGGCGCGGCGGCCGCTGATCATGCCGGTAATCCTGGAGATCTAAAGTGGCAAGATTCACACGCAGGCAAAGAATTTTTATTTTCCTGTTTGTGCTGCTGGCTTCGGTCGTCCTGACCGGAGCTGTCCTGCTGCATCCTGTGGGCGCACACCTGCGCGCCATGTCACTACTGCTGCGATTTTCCGATGCGCACGCACAGGGATTGCCGACCCGCTTCGCCGACCATCCTTTTAAAGAAGAAGATGGCTATGCGCTCACCCCGCACGGCCCTGTTCGCTATCGGACCTACACGCCGCAGGATGTTCAGGATCCTGGAGGCGTAGTGCTGCTGCACGGCGTCCATCATCTGGGTATTGAGGATCCACGCATGTGGAATCTGGCGCGCGCGCTGGCAGGCGCAGGAGTGCTGGTGATGACTCCGGAACTGCAGGATTTGGCGGATTATCGCGTAACGGCCAGGACCATCAATGTAATTGGCGATTCGGCCACAGTGCTGAGCACTCGCATGCGCCGTAGGGTAGGCGTGATGGGACTCAGCTTTGCCGGCGGACTTGCGCTGCTGGCCGCAGATCGCAAGGAGTTTGGTGACCATATCGGCTTTGTGGTGGCCATTGGATCTCATGATGACATGGGCCGCGTAGCACGATTTTTTGCGGCCAACGTGATTACCACACCCGACGGTGTAGAAATGTCGTTTCAAGCGCATGAATATGGCGCTTTGGTCCTGGCGTATTCACATCTGGAAGATTTCTTTTCTGTCCAGGATGTTCCCGTGGCGCGTGAAGCGCTGCGGCAATGGCTGTGGGAGCAACCGCAAGCAATGAAGACAGCAGACACGTTGAGTCCGGAAGGAAAGCACGAATTGGAACTGCTTCTACACCATCGCGACCAGTTGCGGGATGCGCTGCTAAAAGAGATCACGCTGCATAAAGACGAGATGGACGCGGTTTCGCCGCACGGGCATCTGGCGCAGCTACACACGCCTGTCTTTCTGCTGCACGGTGCTGGAGATACGATCATTCCCTCATCGGAAACGCTGTGGCTGGCGAAAGATGTGCCTGCGCCTGAACTCAGGGCGCAACTTGTAAGCGCGGCGCTGGTCCACGTGGATATGGGAAATAAGGTTACGTGGCAGCAGCAATGGCAGCTCGTGGACTTTATGGCGCAGGTGCTGGACGCGACGGGGAAACTCCCTGCTTCGCATTCATAGGGACAAGATGGGTACAAAAATAAGATTGAAGGCCGCCGATGGTCATGAGTTCGACGCGTACCTCGCGGAAAGCAACGGCCCAGCGTGCGGAGTTGTTGTTCTGATCCAGGAAATCTTTGGCGTCAATAGCCATATTCGATCCGTTGCCGACGATTACGCGAGCCAGGGCTTTCACGTGATTACTCCGGCGTTATTTGATCGTGTGCAGCCGAACCTTGAACTTAGTTACAACCCGGCTGATGTCGCGCAGGGAATGAAAGCTGCAAGGCAGATTGGCATGGACGCGGCTTTGCTGGATGTGGCGGCTTCTATCAGCCGGGCGAGAGCGGAATGGGCCCAACTGAAAGTTGGCGTGCTGGGATTTTGCTATGGTGGAAGTCTGGCATGGCTGGCTGCCACGCGGCTTGATCCGGCGGCTGCTGTTTGCTATTACGGTGGACAGATCGCGCCAAACGCCACGGAGACGCCGCGCTGCCCTGTAATGATGCACTTTGGCGCCAAGGACCAGCACATTGGTCCGGCAGAAATTGAAAAGATCAAGGCCGCTCAACCTGATGTGCCGCTGTTTCTCTATGACGCGGGCCATGGTTTCAATTGCGATCAGCGCAAGGACTTTGAGCCGGAGTCGGCAAGGCTGGCACGGCAGCGGACGCTGGAATTTTTTGGCCAGAATCTATGATCGGCCAAAACATTGGCTTTGCCGCCGACTTCTTAGCGCATAGCATGCATCGCCAGGCGATATTTCTAGTAATCTAGAGGAGTGAGTATTTCTCCCGCCGAAATAACTTCTGAATCGAAAGAGACAAACGGACTTCTCAGACGCTGGGTTTCTTTTGCTACCCAGAGAGAAGACCAGGTATTTCTCGCCCTTACGCTGCTGATTGGCGCGCTCGTCGGCCTGGCCGTGGTTGCTTTTATCGTGCTGACGGAACGCCTGGGGATGCGACTGTATCCCGTGGGGAGCGAAGCGTGGAGACGTGTTCTGATTCCCATTACCGGATCTCTCGCGATGGGCTATCTGCTGGCCCGCTATTTTCCCGATGCCCGGGGCAGCGGCGTGCCGCAGACGAAAGCAGCTTTGTTTGCGCGCGAAGGGTATATCTCACTCCGCACTGTAATCGGTAAGTTTGCCTGCACGGCGACGACGCTTGCCAGCGGGATTCCGCTGGGACGTGAAGGCCCATCGGTGCAGGTGGGCGCGGGAATCGCGTCTGTTCTGGGGCGGCGGCTGGGATTGCGTCCTGAAAAAGTAAAGGCGCTTTTGCCTGTGGGAGCGGCGGCGGCCATTGCTGCGGCGTTCAATACACCTATGGCTGCCGTGCTGTTTTCTCTGGAAGAAGTAATGGGAGATCTGAACGCGCCGATCCTGGGATCGGTTGTGCTGGCGTCAGCGACTTCATGGGCCATATTGCGTATGTTGCTGGGGAATAATCCGCTGTTTCACGTGCCGCAATATGAGTTGGTCAATCCCCTTGAGTTTGGTATTTATGCGGTGTTGGGAGTTGCAGGCGGACTCTTGTCCGCCGCCTTCACCAAACTTCTGTTAAGCATGCGCACGCGCTTTTTGCTGTTGCCCAGAAAGACTCGATGGTGCCACCCCGTGGCGGGCGGCGTGCTGGTTGGGCTTATGGGCTGGTTCGTGCCGCAAGCGCTGGGAGTTGGTTACAGCTACGTGGGCGATGCTTTAAATAGCCATATGGCCTTGAAATTGATGGCGCTCCTGGTTGTGCTCAAGCTTTTTGGGGTAACCGTGAGCTACGCTTCAGGCAACGCCGGTGGAATCTTTGGTCCTGCTCTGTTCCTTGGCGCAATGCTCGGCGGAACAATCGGCAGCGTGGCCCACCACTTCTTGCCTACCTCCACCGCTCTGCCGGGAGCATATGCATTGGTTGGCATGGGCGCGCTCTTTGCCGGAATTGTGCGCGCGCCGATGACCTCTGTACTGATGATTTTTGAAATGACTCACGATTATGCGGTTATCGTGCCGTTGATGATCGCCAACCTGGCCAGCCTTTTTATTTCGTCGCGACTGCAAAAGCAGCCCATCTATGAAGCGCTGGCGCATCAGGATGGCATTCACCTGCCGGACGCAAAATCACGGTCAGGATTCGGGCAACGCAAGGTGTTCCAGGCAATGCGAAATCCTATGGAAATCCTGACGGCGCAGGCGAAAGTGCAAGAGGCCGTGGAAATGATTGGCCCCAGTCAATTCCGCGCATGGCCGCTTATGGATGAAGGAAATATTGTGGGAGTCTTAAGCAGGACAAGGCTAACGAACGCCATGAGCGAGGGCAAGGCGGAAGATACATTGCTGAGCCTGCTGGAAACGCTCGAATTTCCGCACGTGCATGCCGACCATGCTCTCCATGTGGCTCTGGAGCGTATGAGTAGCGCGCAGATCGATATTTTGCCGGTGGTCAACCGGGCCGACGTTCATAAACTTGAAGGCATAGTTACGTTGCGCGATGTGCTTGATTCCTACGGCGTGGATTCTATCGGCTCAGCGTAAGCGCCGAATTTTAATCCTTCTTTGGAGAGTATGAACAGCGGCCCTCGTCGATGCGGTTATGGCCCTCTGAGCCTGACTTCTCTAATAAAAGCTCTAATCTTTAAACAACTTTCTAATGAACCATCCCTAAAAACAATTGTTGTCTACTCGGCACGTTTTCTCACTTAGGTAAACTCATCTCAGATTAATCAACTAAAGCAGTATTCCATTTTGAAACTAGCTAGCTGATCTATTAAATAGATCTTAGCAAAGCCCTCTTTTTAATAGATTATTAAGTTCCTTTAATTAACCTATCGCTACTATTTTAACAAAAAGTTTTTTTAGTTGCCCGGTGAAACGGATGTAGTATTCCGCGCTACTAGTCTGCAAGGGCCCCTCCTCAAAAAAGCAGCGGACAGAATCTTGTCCGCAAATGCTTGCAGCGTTCGCGCTGATCGCGAACGGTTGTCTTACCACAAGAGCCAAGAGCTCCGACGCAAGGAGAAAAATCATGACGAAGAGAGTGTTTGGATCGATAGTGCTGTTTTCAGCGTTGCTTGCAGTCTTCTGCTTCTCAAACGTTGCGCAAGGTCAACAGAAATTCG
>DASXKZ010000280.1:0-5611 GCA_036496525.1 Candidatus Angelobacter sp. | reverse complement strand
ACCAAGTGAGATTATCGTCAAAGGCATTAACACATCCATCGCAAATTTCATAAAGTGTCCTTAGGCCGGACTGTTTCCTTAGCCAGCCGTGATCGTAGTGCTTTACATACTGCGGCAACAATTCCTCATCAGCGGGAGATGGAATTCCGACACGGCGCGTAGGACAATGCGCGCCGTGCGCGCAAGGCTTTCGTAGGACTTTTGTTCTAGAGAAGTTTTGCAGTTCTACAACCAAGGTCATAGCAGTCTATCTAGGCGAAGTAGAACTCCGCATTACTCGCGATTTCTCATCCTCGATTCCTTCTCATGAGGAATTGTTCGGCGGTCTCCGTCCGCATAGCATTCACGGCTTAGGAATGTCGGGAGGCCTTATGGCGAAAATCATCGGTATTGATCTCGGAACTACGAACTCAGTCGTGGCAGTCATGGAAGGCGGAGAGGCCAAGGTCATTCCCAATGAAGAAGGGGGACGCACTACGCCCTCAGTGGTTAGTTTTACCAAGACCGGAGAGCGGCTGGTCGGTCAGGTAGCCAAACGCCAGGCAATCACCAATCCCGAGAACACCGTTTATTCCATCAAGCGCTTTATGGGCAGGCGCTACGACGAAATAAAAGAAGAACTGAAAATGGTTCCCTATAAAGTGGAACCCGAAGGCGACCACGTCGCAATCGTTGCACAAGGCAAGCGCTACACGCCTCCGGAAATTTCCGCCATGATTTTGCAAAAACTGAAGAAAGCCGCGGAAGATTATCTAGGCGAAAAGGTAAACGAAGCGGTAATCACAGTTCCCGCATATTTCAATGACGCACAACGGCAAGCGACAAAAGATGCGGGAAAGATTGCCGGGCTCGAGGTAAAGCGCATTATCAACGAGCCTACCGCCGCCGCTCTGGCTTACGGCCTCGACAAGAAAAAAGACGAGACAATTGCCGTTTATGATTTCGGCGGCGGGACTTTTGACATTTCCATCCTTGAAGTTGGGGACGGCGTAATCGAAGTAAAAGCTACGAATGGTGATACTCACTTGGGCGGCGACAACATTGATCAGAAACTGGTTGACTGGCTGATCGACGAATTCAAGAAGGAAGAAGGCTTGGACTTGCGTGGTAAAGGTAACGAAATGGCTCTGCAACGGCTGCGCGATGCGGCGGAACGGGCCAAAATTGAACTTTCTACCACGATGGAAACAGAGATTAACTTGCCGTTTATCACCGCCGACAGCAATGGCCCTAAGCACTTGGTGAAAAAATTAACTCGAGCCAAACTGGAGAGTATAGCGGAAGACCTGATCCAGCGATCTGTTCCTCCCTCCAAACAATGCATGAAAGATGCCGGTGTTGATGCCAGCAAGATCAATGAGGTAGTACTGGTCGGCGGCCAGACCCGCATGCCACGTATTCAGGCGCTGGTCAAAGAACTGTTCGGCAAAGAAGGTAATAAAGGTGTAAATCCGGACGAAGTCGTAGCGGTTGGAGCTGCGATCCAGGGTGGCGTGCTTCAGGGCGATGTAAAGGATCTGCTGCTGCTCGATGTGACTCCGCTGACGCTATCCATAGAGACTCAAGGCGGCGTGGCTACTCCGATGATTACTCGCAACACCACGATTCCTACTAAGAAGACTGAGACTTTCTCAACTGCGGCCGACAATCAATCCGCAGTGGAAGTCCATGTTCTGCAGGGTGAACGGCCAATGGCAGCACAGAATCGTACCCTGGGAAAATTTCAATTGACCGGTATCCCTCCGGCGCCGCGCGGCGTGCCGCAAATCGAAGTCACCTTCGACATAGACGCCAATGGCATCCTCAATGTCACGGCCAAGGACATGGCTACTGGCAAAGACCAGAAGATCACCATCACATCCTCTTCCGGACTGAATAAAGAAGAGGTTGAACGGATGGCGAAGGAAGCTGAGGCCCACTCCGCCGAAGACATAACCCGAAGAGAAGAAATCGAGTCCAGGAACCAACTCGATGCCCTGGTCTACAACATAGAGAAAATGCTCCGCGAACAGGGTGACAAGATTTCCGGCTCTGAACGTGGCGATGTCGAAAATGCAATAGCTGACGCGAAGAAAGCTCTGGAGTCCGGCGATAAACGCCAGATGGATCAGGCGCGCGACCAGCTCACCCAGGCTTCTCACAAGTTAGCCGAACATATGTACAAGGCAGCCCAGCCACAAAGTGCGGGTGGAGCAGGTGCGAATGCAAACGCAGGACCACCCCCACGTGGCGACGGACAAGCCCGGCAAGATGAAAATGTCGTGGATGCGGAATATGTAGATGTGGACAAGAAATAACGCGCTGGTTAAAAATCTGATATGACGTTGTTGGACGCGACTTTCCTCTACGGTTCGATGCCCGGCCCAGCTCAATTGAAGGCGTTGAATGATATTCGTGACGTGTACGGCATTTGGCATCTTTCTCTCGACATAGAAATATGCCAGATTCGGGTTGAGTATGACGCTTCCCGTTTTACTGATAAGGACGTTGCATCGCTGCTGCGCAATGCCGGCTTTAATTTATGTGGCCGTGTTTGTGACATTGCCTGATGTCTTGCATCTGAACCGTGACAACACACACTGCAATGCTCGTCAGGGATTTTCTCTATGACGAAATCCTTATCTTCACGCCTCACCGCCGCTGAACCCATAACTCTACTCCTCTGCTGAACTGCACTTCATGCTGATGAGGAATTGTTCTGCGTTTACTCAGTCACTAGCATCTCGACATTGAGCTATCAATGAGGCACTACACTGTTGTTCACCAATGTTCCGGGTGGCGCCCAATGATTGCTAAGAGGACACATGGCTCCAATCCTAGCCGCAGGTGCGTTGGCTCCAGATTTCACCCTCCCAGTAACTCCCGACCAAAAATTGTCCTTGAAGGAATTGCGAGGACAGCTAGTCATTCTGGCTTTTTATCCTGCTGACTGGAGTCCGGTATGCGGGGACCAAATGACCCTTTACAACGAAGTTCTTCCCGAATTTCAGAAATATGGCGCCGCATTGCTGGGCGTGTCGGTAGATGGAGCCTGGTGTCATGCAGCATACGCAAAGCAGCAACATTTTCATTTTCCGTTGCTGGCGGATTTTGAACCCAAAGGAGCAGCCGCGAGAAAATATGGGGCCTACCGGGATGGCGAAGGAGTCTGTGAACGTGCACTGTTTGTTCTGGATGAGCAAGGCACTATCTTCTGGAGCTACTGTTCGCCTGTCGCCGTGAATCCTGGCGCAGACGGCATTCTTCAGGCACTGGAAGATCTTCAAAATAAAAGGAGCAATCATGGCGGTGTTAAAAGTTCCAGTCACGTCGCGGGATCATATTCAGGGGGATGAGAGTGCACCAATCACACTGCTGGAATACGGTGACTACCAGTGCCCCCATTGTGGGCGTGCGTATCCCATCGTCAAAGCTCTGCAGAAGCAGTATGGCAAGCAATTAAGATTTTCCTTCCGGCATTTTCCCTTAGTGGAGATTCATCCTCTGGCTGAGAGCACATCCGAGGCCGCGGAGTATGCCGGTACGCAGGGACTGTTCTGGAAAATGCATGACGGCATATTCGAGAATCAGGACCAACTCAGCCTTCCGCTCCTGATGGAACTCGCCAAACTGCTGGGCTTGTCGATTGTGGACGTGAGTAATGCAATTGCAAATCACGAGTTTGGGGAGAGGATCCGCCAGGATTTTTTAAGTGGAGCGCGCAGCGGTGTCAACGGCACGCCAACATTTTTCATTAACGACATCAGGCACGATGGCCCTTATGAATTTGAGGACCTGGTATCGGCCATCAACACCCAGCTTCTGCTATTGAAAAGCACGCCTGAGTTCCGTTCGTACTGAATCGCTGATGAGTCATAGATAGAAATGGAAGGCAACAATGCCAGCGTCATTCCAGGAAATTCTTGAACGCATGCGGGAAGAAACTCTCCATTCGCTCTCCCGCACTCGAAAAGAAGGCCGCGGGATCAAACAGGATACCCCACAAGATACGGGTGAACGTTCTGAAAGCAGTTTTTCGAAGGAATTCCTGTTCCAACGGAGCACCGAACAACGTGCGCTTCTGCGGCAGATCGAGGCTGCGCTTCAACGCATTCAAGAAGGAACTTTTGGGGAGTGTTTGAGCTGCGGAGCAAAAATTAATGTCAAACGTCTTGAAGCCATGCCTTGGGCAGAGTATTGCCGCGATTGTCAGGAAGTTTTCGAACGGGAAGCTCCCAAGGAGCCTGCGGCTCCTGGCGACCTGCTCCGTCCGCACGAGCATAAACGCTAAAGCGACATTCAACATCTAAACGAAACGGAGATTTAAAAATGGCAAACTTAAAAGGACTAAAAGTCGCAATCTTGATCACAGATGGTTTCGAAGAAGTAGAAATGGTGGATCCTCGCAAAGCGCTCGACGAAGCTGGTGCGGAGACGCGTATTGTTTCGCCGAAGGACAGGCGCGTGCGATCCTGGAAGTTCAAGGAATGGGGCGCGGAATATGCGGTTGATATTCAATTGGAGCAGGCGCAGCCGCAAGATTTTCATGCACTTCTTCTGCCCGGTGGAGTAATGAACCCTGACAATTTACGTATGCAGCCTAAGGCTGTTGCCTTCGTCAAAGATTTTTTCGACGCCGGTAAACCGGTTGCCGTAATCTGTCATGGCCCGTGGACGGTCATCGAGACTGGTGCGGCTAAGGGGAGGAACATCGCTTCCTGGCCCTCGTTAAAAACCGACCTTCGCAATGCCGGAGCTGAATGGACAGACCAGGAGGTCGTAGTAGATGGAAATCTTGTGTCAAGTCGCATGCCGGATGATATTCCTGCGTTTAATCGTGAAATGATCAGTCTTTTTAGCCGCGCTCTTGCGCAGCAGCGAGAAGCCGCATGAGGCATTAAGATGGCTCAACGTACTGCAACAGAAGCAAAAATGGAGCAAGCTGAGTCTACTCCGCGAATGGAAGAGCGCGAATTTGGAACTACTCCCTATAAAGTACCGGTGATTGGCCAAGGTACATGGGGTATCGATGATAAAAACCCAGCGGACGCAATTGACGTTTTAGACCGGGGTATTGATCTGGGGATGCAGCATATCGATACCGCAGAGATGTATGGCTCAGGCGCAGCCGAAGAAATAGTTGGCGTAGCTGTCGCTGGACGACGTGACAAAGTTTTCCTGGTCTCAAAAGTCCTTCCGGAAAATGCCTCTCGAAGTGGAACAGTAGCTGCTTGTGAGAGGTCACTGCAAAGATTAAGAACCGACTACCTGGACTGCTACCTTTTGCACTGGCGTGGAGAGTATCCGCTGGAAGAAACGTTTTCAGCTTTTGAAAAACTTAAGCAATCCGGGAAAATTCTTTCTTGGGGCGTAAGTAATTTTGACGTTCCGGATCTGGAAGAGGCAGTGAAACTTGCGGGTGAAGGAGGTCTGGTATGTAACCAGGTGCTCTACCATCTGCAGGAGCGGGCAATCGAGCACACTGTTCTAACGTGGTGTGAAGAACACAAGGTCGCCGTAGTGGCTTATAGTCCTCTTGGTCATGGGCACTTCCCCGGTCCCAATACGCGAGGCGGCCGTGTACTCAAGGAAATCGCTGAAGCTCATCATGCGACTCCGCGTCAGGTCGCAC
>DASXKZ010000279.1:0-25334 GCA_036496525.1 Candidatus Angelobacter sp. | reverse complement strand
CATACGCGGGACTTTTTTGGTTTCCCCGGCGACAGCCCCACCAATCTTGCCCAGGCCAGCGCCGCGCTGTTCTTTGCCCGCTGGATCACAAACATATGCGCTCCGGTCTTTTTCTTGCTGACCGGCACGGGCGCATATCTTTCTCTGCGCAAAAAATCTAAACAGGAGCTGTCACGATTTCTATTCACGCGCGGCTTGTGGCTGATCTTTCTGGAGCAGGTAGTGATGCGCGGGTTCGGCTGGCAATTTAACTTTGACTATCACTTGAGTATGCTGGTGGTGCTGTGGGCACTGGCCTGGGCCATGATTTTTCTCTCTGCGTTGGTCTATCTTCCCACCCCGGTTGTTACCGCAATTGGCGTTGTGATGATTGCCGGACACAACCTGCTGGATTCCATTCGCTCTGCGAATCCTTTTTGGTCAATTCTGCATTCGCCTAATTTCCTGGTGAACACGCCGCAGCACGTTGTTTTTGTTACGTATCCTCTTATCCCGTGGGTTGGAGTTACGGCCGCGGGCTATGGACTGGGACAAATTTACAGTTGGCCGCCGGACCGCCGAAAAGCGTTCCTTTTGCGTATGGGAACAATATTGACAGCCGCGTTTCTGTTGCTGCGCGGTATTAATATTTATGGCGACCCCGCGCGCTGGAGCCATCAGAAATCAGCGCTATTCACCGCGCTCTCATTCCTGAACACCACCAAATATCCGCCATCACTGCTCTTTCTGCTTATGACGCTCGGCCCGGCGCTGGTCTTTCTCTGGGCCGTGGATAGTGGCATGCCGGGATGGTTGCGTCCGGCACACACCGTCGGCAAGGTCCCGCTGTTTTATTTTCTGCTCCATGTGCCAATCATTCACGTGCTTGCAATCATCATTTGCTATCTGCGCTATGGCCAGGTGCATTGGATGTATGAGTCTCCCGGACTCGGGCAGTTTCCAGTTACACCTCCGCCCGGATGGGGCTTCACACTGCCTGTCGTTTATCTCATCTGGATCTTTGTGGTAATTGCGCTGTACCCACTTTGCGTATGGTTTGCCGGATTGAAACAGCGCCGCAAAGACGCATGGCTCAGCTATCTCTGAGCCAGCGAAGGAACCTTTTTGGAGTAACTTTCATTCAGGGCAAGATTCAGTTCCAGAACGTTAACGCGTTCTTCGCCAAGAATTCCGAACTGCCTCGGCTGGGTGCGCTGTTTAATCAGTGAGCGAAGTTGCTCCTCTGAAATACCTCTTGCCCTCGCCGGCCCAGAAAGACGCATGATCCAGAATCCGCTTAGAACTTCACCATCACAGCAAACCTCAACTCCGCTTCATTGTTCCTGAGGTCAGGACAGAAACCTGATCCCGCGACACAGATAAAGCCCGGCGTCGCGGAGAGAGCCGGACCTGGTATGAACAATGTGCCCGGAATGATAGAGCCAGCATTGGGATTCGGAACCACGCTTGTAAAAGTGTTATCGCCAGGAGTAATCCCACCACGGCCGGAAAAGTATGGGACATTTGCATGGCGATAACCGTACTCACTGCGGAACGTGATGTACTGCCGCGGCATCCAGTCAAAGGTAAGCGAAGTATCCCAGGCCTTGAATGGATCACCGGGATTCTGAGTGAAGTACGGCGAGCCGGTGATAGCATCCGCCCCATTGATAGGCGGCAACAAGGCAAGGTAGCGTCCGGGATTATCCATCGCGCCGCCGCCTATTGTTACGGCATATATATCTTTCTTGAACCAGAAGCGGTTATACGCCATCCAGCCGGCAAAAGTCTGCTTGCGGCTAGTGGGAGTATCGTGAAAACAATTGGTGTTCAGGATGACAGTCTGCCCTTGAGCGCCGATGGCTGTGCCCTTGCCGCCGTATTCGCACCCCAGGTCTCCGGTAAGCGAGAAGGCCATCTTGTCGAGGAATTTCTCCGGGTGATCGTAGTACTTGACTTCAACACTATCGTCCGTGTGGATGCGGGAACGGCCAAACTGGCCATTGCCGTTGCCCAGCGTATCTTCACCCATGCCGTAATTGTTGGAGACCACGGAGAGCCAGCCCGTTGGACGCCACAAGACCTGTCCGCCCAGGCCGGGCTTGCTGCCCAGCCTGCCATAGGATTGCCAGCCATTGACGATCCAGGGCTCAATCTTCAATTTGTCCGTGGGGAACCACTGGATCCGGATACCGTTGAAGAACCATGGCGTGTTGGATGAAACATATGACGGCTGGTAGGCCCAGTTGTCAAAGTTGTAATAGCTGAAAAGGCCGATGTAGGAGACGAAAATTCCTGCGTCAAAATTGAGCCCGTGATTCACGTTGAAGTGATAACCGGCGTTGGCTTCAGAAAAATACTTGTACGCGCCGCGCAGGTCCCACTGCCCGCGCCCAGCGCTGGCATCATTGCGTGGTGTGGTGACGCCGAACATTCCTCCCATGGTCAGGATTCTTGCTCGAACATCCTGCCAGTGGAGATCGCCGCCGAAGCTGATTTGCTCGATCTGGACTTCGTTAGAACGAAAAGTCTCTGTCGATCCCCCGAGGGTGTCATCCTGAGGATGATTGAAGCTGTTGATGTAATTTGCATCAAAGCGGATTTCCGGGGTGAAAAACTTTGAGTCCCATACTGCGTCCTTGTTGCGCGCGTTGCCGTTGAGCCAGGTCCAGTCAGCAAAAGCGAAAGGCACGGTGGGCCCGGGCTTTTCAGTTTTTGCCGACTCCTGCGTTTGCGTGACCGCGTTCATCACTGCGGTGGAAGTTGAAGATGAGACGCCGAAAAGTTCTTTCTCTGAAACCGGTTGCGACTGAGGGCTTCCGCTAAGTTGGTTGGCACCAGATTGGCTGGAGTCCGATTGGTTCTTGAGCTGATTTTCCAGTTGCTGGATTCTGGCCTGCATCTGCTGGAGTTCTTTAATGAGTTCGGCATTGGAATTCATATTGGCAGTTGCGGCATTCGCATTGGCATTGGCAGGATTGGCGGCAGAGTTGGCGTTGGCAGTATTGGTTGATCCGGCGGATGAATCCCCTGCGATTTTTTCAGCAGGTCGTTGGACTTGCGCAAAGCTGCTTCCTTGCAGGGCTACAAAGACCATTGCTGCCAGAAACATGACAGCAGACGTGTTCCTGCCCTGGGCAAAATACCTGGATATTTTCATTAAATTCAACTTGTGAAATTCTTTAGTTTGCTTCCGGACGGAATCTATAGCCGATTCTGGGCTCTGTGAGGATATAGAGCGGCGTTGCACCCAGCTCAATTTTCTTCCGCAATTGCATCGCCAGGCTTGCGCGAAGAACCCGCGTAATCTGAAGCTCATCATCCATAACAAGAATTTTTGTTCTTTCCGGCACAGGCACCTTTCTCAGGCCATCTTTAACTTTCGCATGAAGAGGCATAAAGAAAGGCTAAAGAAAGCTGTAATGTTTCATAAGGCGGCAGGTGCGGGAATCTTTGGCAGTCCCATGTCACAAGAAACCCTGGAAGCGCTGGGAGGCCTGGTTGCCATTGCCATTGAGCGGGCAGCAGCGCTGGAAGCCATGATGCGGAATGAAGCGTCGCGAGAGAGCGAGCGGCTGCGCTCAGCACTGCTGGATTCCATTACCCATGAATTTCGCACGCCGCTGACTTCGATCAAAGCCTCAGTAACAACACTGAAATCTGCAACGGCCATGAATGAAGAAATGCGCCGCGAATTTGTAGAAGTGATTGACGAAGAAAGCGACAAACTGAATCGCCTGATTGGTGAAGCCGTGGAGATGGCCCGGCTGGACGCCCACGAAGTAAAACTTGAACTGGAACCGCATCCCATCCGTGAGGCCATTGACGTAACGCTCAGTGAATGCAAGAACACAATCGCGGGCCATCCGGTGGAAGTTCGGCTGGCGCCTGCCTTACCCCCAGCCATTATGGACGTTACGTGGATCAGCAAAGTGCTACAACATCTGCTGGAAAACGCAGCGAAATACTCTCCGGCGGGCGAGCCGATTTTTATCAGCAGCGAAGTACGCAATGGGAGACTGATTACGAGCGTGGCCGACCGCGGTGAAGGCATTGACGACCTTGAACGGTCCATGATTTTCGATAAGTTTTATCGCGGACAAGGGCAACGCCACAGAGTGCATGGAACAGGCATGGGACTGGCAATCGTAAAAGCCATTGTTGAAGCCCACGGCGGACGCATTGAGGTCACCAGCCAGCTGGGAAAGGAATCAGTCTTTTCGTTTGGCTTGCCGACCGTACCCGTGGCCGCTGCATGAGGCAGCCAGCTTTTTCAACATCGTCTGGAATGATTTGAAGTTTTTGGAGGCGCGGGTCGGAATCGAACCGACGCATAAAGGTTTTGCAGACCTCTCCCTTACCACTTGGGTACCGCGCCTCAAATTGGATGCCCGTGTGAGCTGGCTCTGAGAGCATAAACCCTCGCAGGGGCGAGGAGCAACAGCGAGCAAAATATGGAGCGGGAGACGGGAGTTGAACCCGCGACTTCGACCTTGGCAAGGTCGCACTCTACCACTGAGTTACTCCCGCTCAGAGGATGACCGTATTATAACGTGCTGAAAATGCACGGTCAATCTGAGTGTCTATAACCTCTAAAACCATCTAAACATATTGAGGGCACCGAAAAACGTAACAAACGCTCTAATGGCGCACAGCCCATTGCGGGTCTTGTTCCGGGGCCACAATGGAACCATCGCGCATGTGGATGATCCGGTCCCCCACGGACGCCGCCTCAGGATTATGGGTAATCATCAGCACGGTCTGGCCGAATTGTTTATTGGCATCGCGCAACATTTTAAGCACAATTTCCGAATTCTTTGAATCCAGGTTCCCTGTCGGTTCGTCGGCCAGGATCAGCGCCGGCCCATTCACCAACGCGCGCGCCAGCGCAACCCGCTGTTGCTCACCGCCAGACATCTCTGACGGCCGATGATTCAGCCGCCCCGTAATCCCCAGCATTTGCGTCACCTGCGCAAACAGCGCTCTATCCAGCCCCGCACCGCCGGCGATCTCGCGGGCAATCTCAATGTTGCCCTGGGCTGTGAGAGTGGGCAGCAGGTTAAATTTCTGGAAGACGAAGCCAATCTTCTGTTTGCGCATCTCCGTGCGTTGCGCGTCAGACATCTGGGCAAAATCCGCGCCATCGATTGTCACGCGGCCAGAAGTCGCGCGCGTGAGTCCGCCCAGAATATAAAACAGCGTAGACTTCCCGCTGCCTGAAGGGCCGACAATGCTCACAAACTCGCCCTTCTCCACGGAAAAGCTCACACCGCCCAGCGCAGGCACATCGACCTTGCCGATGCGGTAGACCTTGGTAACGTTTTCAACTTGAATAATGGAAGCCACTTAGTTCGATATTACCAGACCATTGAATAAGCAGCAGCGGTCAAAGCGCGGCAAAGCACGACATTCAGCTTTCAGCTTTTAGTAAGAATCTCTCCTGCCAACCTAGCTCGCCACCGGAAACCGCACTGGCTCAACGGGCGTCATACGCTTAGGACCGCGTTTTTTCACCAGCATCAGGCGGATGCGCTCCAGCAATTCAATCGGAGCATACATGCCTTTGGGTAAAAAGATGTCGGCGCGCATGTCGCGATCATAGGCGCGAATCTTGCCGGAAAAAAGGATCGCCGGCGTAGAAGCGGAAATCTGTTTGATCTTATCCACCAGCTCGGCGCCGTCAAGACCGGGCATCTGCAAGTCACTCAGCACCAGGTCAACGCCGCCTTGTTTAAATGCCTCAAGCGCTTGCTGGCCGTTGTTACAGGCCAATACGCGATAGCCGCGTGTTTCCAGCATTAATTTTCTTATGGAGAGCGCCTGCTCATTATCGTCAACACACAGGATTGTTCTTTTCGGTCGCATCTTTCCCCCGGGAATCTTTTTCTCCGCAATTGTCCGGCGCAGGGCGTTACGGAAATTTTTACTTTGGGCTGGTATTGCTGGTTTCAAAACGGTAAAAGCATATTAGGCGCGGAAGGTTGCGATGTAAAGTGGCTGAAACGCCAATACGTGGAAATCTTTGTGGAAGACTTCATTCAAACTTTATTCATGACCGAAAAGCGCCAGAAACAAACCGCTTGCTGCACGGCGCACAACACAAATTTTTTTCTAACGTCACAAAAATAATTCTCCGCGCACCACTTCCACCGCGTGTCCGCCCACACGCACGTTCACAATTTTGTCGCCCTGGCGGCCCGCGCTAAAGAAAATCCGGCTGCGTCGCTTCATCTCCACGCCTTGTTCCAGCAGCACCTGCGTATCGGCAGGAATCACGCCATATTGCACCGCCCATGCAGCACATGGGCCCGCCGCGGAGCCCGTTGCCGGATCTTCACCGTTATAAAAAATCATCCGCGCCTGCAGCCTGGCTTCCGGATTGAGAGTTTCACGCGAAACAAAATACAGAAACTTGGCCTCCGTCTTTTCCAGATACACTTTCATCACAGCCCATGTGGGTGAGAGGTTTTGCAACACTGCCAGCGATTTCACCGGCACAATCGCAAAAGCATTACCCGTGGTCACCGTTTGTATCGGCAGATCGTCGGCAATATCGTCAATCGCCAGCCCGGCCACGCGGGCCACCTCTTCACGCGCATGCTTTTTCAGGAATTCAGGATCGCGTTGCGTCATCATGCCGAACGGCAGGCCGTCACGCGTGGAAAAGCGCACGGGAATGCGGCCAACGTTCAAGTCCAGCGCAATTTCTTCAGCGCTGCCGCCCGTCTGCACCGCGTGGTTATGCAGCACCATCGACGTGCCCAGCGTCGGATGTCCCGCAAACGGCATCTCTTCTGTCGTGGTAAAAATGCGCACACGCACGCCGCGTTCGCGCTCCGTTGCAGCGTCACCTGGCAGAATAAAGGTGGTTTCAGAAAGATTTGTCTCGCGGGCAATCGCCTGCATCTCGTCGTCGCTCAAGCCGCGTGCGTCTGTAAACACGGCCAACTGGTTCCCTTTCAGCGGAACTGCGGTAAAAACATCCATCTGGACAAACTCGAACCGGCGTTTCTGGTTTAACATGGTTTTCTCCGCACCCTATTTCTGCAAGATAAGTGTAACAACGGTGAGCAAGCTTCGCGCTGCCGCGCGATCTGGATCGTTTGGTTCTTGGTGTCCATGTCGCGCAGGAGGGTGGAGCAGGCCTTCAGGCCTGCGTAAAGATGCTCTTTCGTTCCTGGCTTTAGCCTCTGCGGTACATTCCTTTGCGCTCTTGGCGTCCTCTGCGGTAAATACTAATGCACCTATTCCACAAGCACTCAGAGGTTTGAACCATTCGCGTTCATTCGCGGCCACCCATTTTTAAATCAGCGCCCATCAGCGAGAATCAGCGGCAAAAGGTTTTGCTTTTTTTGATAAGCTAAATGATCCTATGAAGGCTTTCCGCAAAATGCTGCAACGCACGCCATTTTATGGCGTCTATAAATCCCTTGGCCACTATCCTGATTATTGGTACTGGAAGCTGCGCGGCGAACCCATCCGCTCTCCGCATCTGCTCAAGCAGCGCACCGTGCGTGATTTCGCCCAGCGTTACGGCCTGCGCGTGCTCGTTGAAACCGGCACTTATTATGGCGAGATGGTGGAAGCCATGAAAAGCCGCTTTGCGGAAATTTATTCCGTGGAATTTGATTCGCAGCTGGCGCAGCGCGCCGCAAAAAAATTTGGCCGCTGGCCGCACATCCATATTCTTGAAGGTGACAGTCAGAAAGTTGTGCCGGAACTGCTGAAGTCGCTTAAGGAACCAACGCTCTTCTGGCTGGACGCTGGCTATTACGGCTGGGCCGGCCTCCACGGCAATGAAAAGCGCCTGACGAGTGAGATTGAAGCCGTCTTGAGTCATTCAATGCCAAGCCATTCCATCTCGCAGCACGTCATCCTCATGGACGACGCTCGCGGCCTCAACGGCCTCAATGGCTCGCCCACCGTGGCCGAACTCAAGCAACGCATTGAAGCCGAGTTCCCCGGCCGGGGCTTTGAAGTGAAGTATGACATTCTGCGGATTACGCCTTCCTCCTCTCCCGAGCGCAGCGAGGGAACCCTATAGCCTTGTTTCTTATCCTGAGCGGAGCGAGGGATCCCTATAGCCAAGAATTCCCTATTTGGTTTCTGCCCTGATCCGTGCAAATCCGTTATATCCGTGGAATCTGTGGTGAGGTTTATCTTTGTATCCTTTTCAACCTTTGCGCTTACTCAGTTTGTCTTTGGCTAATGGCTAATGACCAATGGCTAAAAGCCAAATAGACTTTTTATCTCTACAAAGTAGACTGCATTACTCTACTTTTTTTATAATCGTTGCAAGAAATCCAACCATGCCCGATCCCATCAATTACCCAGCCGTCCTCGCTGATCTTGAAGCCAAGCGCGCGCAACTGGACGCGGCCATTGCCTCCATCCGAGCCATCATGGGGCCGGCGGGCGCGCTGGTCCGCGCTGCCGTGCCCCGCATTGCTGATCTTTCCCAGGTTCCACCGGACGCCTTCAACGGCCTCAGCATCTCGGCTGCCTCGCAGCGCCTGCTGGAGATGATCCAGCGCAAGCTCACCACCCGTGAAATCATGCAGGGCGTGCGCGCCGGAGGCCTCAAGCCCAGCAATTATCACAACGTCTATGCCATCTTGCGTCAGCGCGAGGCCTATAAGAAGGACGTTGTGAATGAAGGCGGTTTCTGGGGCCTCACCGAGTGGAACCCCGAACGCCCTTCGCGCCTCACCCCAATTGTTCCAGACAAGGCGCGCAAGTAAGGTTCTTATCTAAAGCAAATATCAAATCCTCTGCGTCTCTTCTGTTTGCCTGACAAGCGGTTTTTTCTGACAGGGCAAATTCGTTGTGCCCGTTTGATCTGCAATGAGGGTTACCTTTGTATTGTCTGCGACTTTGCAAGCCTCAAATCGCTGTGATCTTTTACGAGATTGTTTTAATCTGTCATCCTGAGCGGAGGCGGAGCAACGCGACGACGCAGTCGAAGGACCTATGTATTTCGCTCTTAAAATCTTGACTTTTTGAAGGTACTGTATGCGCACTCGCGAAAAGGCATATCACGTCTACATTATGACGAATCGATCAAAGACGCTTTATACCGGCATCACCGGCAAGCTGCATGCAAGGGTGTTTGAGCATAAAACAGGAGCGAACGAGGGCTTTACCAAAAAATATCAAATAGACCGCTTAGTGTATTGGGAACAATTCAAGAACGTTCACAGCGCAATTGCCCGCGAAAAGCAGATCAAAGGATGGCGTCGATTAAAAAAAATCGAGCTCATTGTAAGCATGAACCCGACTTGGACAGATCTAGCGGCAGATTGGTATCCGTAATGAAATGCATAGTTCATTCGCGGTTAACAGCCCCGTTCTATGCGCTCTCTGCGGTTGAAATCCAGCATTTCTTGTAAACTAATGCTCACGCGGAAGCGCATGGGGTCCGGTGACCCTTCCGGTCTTCAAAACCGGCGAGAGTTAGCTTTGCTGGCTCTGGTGAGTTCGACTCTCACACGCTTCCGCCAAACTAAATGACTTAGCTTGGCTTCCGTGCCGAACCCGTGCCGTTCAAAGCTAAAGCAACCACCTTGCTATGCGCCCTGGACATTTCGTCCGTGACAACATCGCCATAGACGTTCATTGTTGTTCTGATGTCGGCGTGACGCATGAGCTTTTGTTGTACTGCTATTGGCGTTCCAACAGCGTCTAGCCAGCTTCGGTATGTGTGGCGCATCGTGTGAGTGCTGACATGCCCCACGCCGGATGTTACTCCAGCCTTCTTGTAAGCATCGTTGAGACTGTCGGCGGAGTACGGCAACCGGCCAACCTGGACCGGTGACGCAAATACCCAATCTTCCGCCGCTCGGAATTGCGTTGACTGTCTCCACCGCTTCAACGTCTCTAGCATCTCCGCGTCAATCGGCATCGCACGTTCCGAGTATTCGGTTTTTGTCTCGTCCACTCGTTGCCGGACTATGCCGCGTTGAATACGAAGCGCATTATTGAGCCAATCAATATCGGACCACTTCAAACCGAGTGCTTCCGATATCCTCAGCCCAAAGCACACGCAAGTTAGAGCCATCGTGCGGAAAGGGTCTTCCATGTGGTGAAGCAATCTATGGAACTCTTCCACGGTCAAACTTCGTGGCTTTCGCGTGCGCTTTGACGCGCCTGGAATCGTTACGAGACTCATTGGGTTTCGCGCTGTTGGAACGTCGCCGCGCCACATTGCGAAGTCCCACAGCAAGCCAACGATGAACCGGATAGATGACCGGCTACGCGGTGAAAGATCCAGCGAGAGCAACCACAGCTCCACCGGACGCGCTTGTAGGTCCATGATTGGCGAGTTACCCCAACACGGCTCAATATACAGACGGAGCCACACATCGTATGACCTCCATGAGCTGTAACGTTTGGGCATCTTTTCCGCTCGGTATCCCTCTATCAGTTTTGCCACGCTCGGCGCGGCGGATTGAGCCGGACCGGAGTTGCGTAACTCTTCGCGTAGCTTCTCGGATGCTTGAATTGCCGCCGTCTTACTGGAAAACCTGCCCAATTTTGTTGAGTGCCGTTTCCCGTCTTTCCAAAAGTAAAAGCGCCAAACCTTATCGCGCTTATCCTGTACTACACTTCCATTTCTAACTCTGCTGCGTTGCATTGAGTCCTCCATCTCGCGCAGCAGATGGCAGGGAAAGCATAGCATCCAATTCAGACTTCAGGAATCTCCAGGTCACGCGCTTGGAGCCGGAAAGAGAATGGGCGGGAATGCGACCCTCTTTTGCCCATTTCATAATGGTGCGTGGTTTGACGTTAAGGTACGCGGCGGCTTCGTTAGAGGTAAGCCATTGGGTTATCACGGCGGAAAATCCTTAGACTGCGTAATAGGGCGCTAGATGCGCCAAAATGACATTTTTTGTTATTTGTTGTGTATGTATATAAATGGGCTACGGAGGGCTTTTTGTAAGGCACTCTCAACATTTCGGCTTCGTTTGGTTTATGACCGAAGACACGCCGCTGTCTACTCGCGCAGCGTTTCCCGTTGGCCTCAGCACAACAGCCGATGGCGCTTCCACGATTCGCGCTTGATCCTTTCTACCCTTGTACACTGCCATACCAAACTCCCTTCACTTAGAAGTATTCGCAATCAGGTTTGCTGACCGATACGCGAGCGTGTGAAAAGTCACGCTGGAGTACCAGCATCGCTTTTTACAATCTCCCGCCACTCATCAATGATGAAATGTTTCTCCGGTATCAACAGCGAGTAGAGCAAGCCGCGCAATACTTCGGCTCGCGTGCGGTGGACACCGGCGCATAATGCGTCTAGGCGTTTTAGTGTGTCTTCATCCACTGGCGTGCTAACAATGGTCTTTCCCATCGGCATTTTGTTTTACACCTTTCTTCAAAACAGCATCAGAATCACCCGCTAGAGAGGCAGATAAAAAATAAGTTTATAAGTAGTAGTAATTACATACACTTACAGACTTTTCCCACTCTCTAAGGGACACGAATCGTGATGCTACTCGCTCTAAAATGAGCTTAAGTTGTTGATATTACAGGACTTAAAACAGCTTCAAAGTAGCATCAAAACAGCATCAAGTAGCATCAAACATCGTATTACTGCTTTGTTTTCAGCAATATAATGGCAAATGACCTTTCCGCTGTCATCTTTCTGACGGTTTGCCGTGCATTCTGGTTCGTCATTAAAGGCGTCCACACTAATACAGTTTTTAGGTGTATCTGTATCCAACGAAACGCGGTTGCCTTTACTTAGCAAGGCAGAATAATTGCATTGTGTATCAAGCGCGGCGTTTCCGCGTTTGTATTGACATAATAATTGTGCTCATCGTCCCAATCCGCTTCCACCTGGATAAGCACCTTTATACCCACGGAGCTGTCTTGCACCGCTCCAGGCACCTTCCACGCTGGAAGCCACTCGCCGGAATCGAAAACCATCTCACACGCGGTAAAGCGTATGCCGTCAATCCTCATCCAACCGGCACACGGAACGTGTTGAACTTGTTGCACGGCGCGGTACACATCGGCTTGTTGCTTGAAGCTGTACCCTTTCATGAAGTCCCCGCGCTTGAACGTCTCGCCGTCCGGTCCGGCTTCGTCGGATTCATTGCCGTGGGAGACTTCACCGGCCCTTATGTCACCTTCAAAGATCAATACACCGGCGTCCGAATACCGCCGCACAGTTACCAGCGCGTCAAACTCTGGACACGTCCCGCTTCCACCGCCTGTATCGGAACCGGTTCCGCCGCTCGCCGGAGTTGTAATCTTCTTCGGCGGCACAGATATAAAACCATCAAAGCCGCAAGACAGTGCCAAAGAATCGCTCGGCGAAGTGCCTGGAGGATTCCCGTTAACAAACTGGAGTTTACCCGTTGCGTTGTCGATCCTCATGTACATGTAATATCCGGTGGACGCAGTCAACGCGGAATATGCGCCGCCACCGAAGCCGTGCGGATAAACCTTCACGTCATCGAACCAAACATTTGCCGCATTGAGTGATATGGCTTGTAATCCGACTGTGACAAAACCGGAAGTATTGGGGATGAAGTAGCATTGTACGAGTGTGAACGGATGTGCAGCACCGTCGGCCCGGATACCGATGGTTGGCGTGGTTGACGATCCCGCGTCAGCCGCCCCAAACTTTGTGATAATCGTAAATCCTGTTACGCCACCTCCGACAGCTACGTTAAGATACGCTCCGTGAGTGGTGAAAGCGGTAATGGCATCGGTTTTTATCCATCCCTCAACAACATACACTTGACCGCCCGTTACAGAAACGCTCTGTACAGAAAGCGAATTAGCTCCGGCTGTATTTGCAAACTTGATTGATTTTGTGCCGGAATGCACGGCATCATTAGCGATTAAAGGGGTAACACCGGCTATGGGTGTCCAACTCGGCGCGGCGCTTCCAACCGTTCCGCTCTCGCCGTCCGTGTTTACTCGAACCATCAATGCAACTGTGCGCGTTTCCGTGCGGCTTCCGATCTGTGGGTATTTCGCGGCCAATTGTGTGAAGGTTTCTTGTATCGTCACACCCTGTTGCAATAAATCCAATGCCCGGTCATGCGCTTGGGGTCCATGCGCCATAACTAGGCGCGCGTCAATGTTGGGCGGTGCTTCTCGTGGCGTGAAATCGTCGGTCGAATGCCAGCAGACGGCACGCAACCGTTGCGCCGCCTCGTCCCATCCCGTAAGCAGCATGGCAAGGCGCGGTTCATTGTGGCTGTCGGGTGCTATGGCGTCTCTCATCAATTCACGAGCTATAGACGGAAGGCTTTCGGCAATGAGATTAAAACCGTAATTAGCTAAACTTTGGACGTGCGCCTTTACCTGCTCACCGATGGAAATTGCGCCTACAAACGCAAATATTGTTGTGGGGCTTACCTGAATCATCTTTGATACGCCTTCGCGCGTTACGGTGAATTGGCCGCTTGAGTCATACAGACCCGCGCGGTCATCGGTGCATACCGTGGTGCTGTTCGCATTTATCGCACAAATAAGTAAGCTCATTGGTTCATCCTTCTAACGGTTTGTGAGAAATGTTGGTGGAACTCTTCCGAGTGTTCTTGAAGCACGCCGCGTATGCCGTCACCGTCAATAGTGCTTACGTGGTACGTGGGACGATAGTGGACCTGGACATGGTTGCGCGGACCGGCACCGCCATTGCGGACCATCCCGCGAAGTCCGTCCGTCAATTCCTTATCGTCTACGTGCTCGCCCGGGGACAACACGGCCGGAACGACATCGCCGCGCCCAACTCCAGGTACAAGACCGCCTTTCTCAAAGGCCATTACGGAAGCAAATGCCGCCGCACCCATTGCTGGAGCTGCGATAATGTTGGCGGGAAATGGGAACTCCATACCGGCATTGAACGCTTTACGCGCCGCGTGAGCTGCGTCTTTTTCTTTCGTCATATCGTCCGCCATCATGGACTTAAGCGCGTTCTGTATCATTCCCGCCGCGAGTTGGTCCCCAAGGCTTCCCATCAATGCGGTAAAGGATTGGTGCCGCATGAGCGTGCTAGCCAGACCTCGCGCCACATCGTCTTGTAACTTTTGTTCGGCGGATAATATGCGCGCATTGCGTTCAATCTCCGCCTTAGTTACAAGGTCTGTTACTTGGGTTTGGTGTTGGCGCTCCAGCTCTTTTTCTTTATCCTTGAGCGCCTGGAGTTTGTTTATGTAATCCTTATCGCTTTTATCCAGCGCGGCTATTTGTTTATCTAATGAGGTCTTTTGAATGTCGGACTCTTCATTGGCAAAGTGGATGTCTTGCGCTAATAACTCTTGTTGGGTAACGCGGCGCTGACTGTTCTTTAGTTTGACCGCTTCTTTCTCATCGTTTAGATCCAACTCAGCCATTTTTTGCGTAAACTGTGCGGCTTCGTGTCCGGCTTCCGCCTTAATGCGCGCTTCTTCTTCGGCCATCTGCCTTGCGGTTTCGACGCGCTGTACACCGAGCGAGTGATAAAACGTGGTTTCCTGAAGACCATACTTCTCTTCGTCTTTTAATGCCGCGTCTATTACCTGGAGACGCGCTTGAGACCCTTGTTTAGTTGCGGCTATCTTGTCCCGCTCGCCAGACTCCAGCCGCGCAATAGCTTTGTTATGGCCTTCTTGCCAATCTTTGTCCGCTTGTGCTTCGGCGGCTTTGTCCGCGTCCATCTGCTCTTTCAGAGCGCGGTAAGCATCTCCAGTAACCGCGTTGTTAGTGCGATGTTGTGCGTTGCCGCTCTGTGCCTTCTTCAAGTCGGAAACTACTTGCTCAATCCGTACTTGCTCGGTGAGAGCCTTTACCAATTGATCTTGTGCCGCGACTTCGTTTTCTTTGGTGCCGACACCGGCCTTTTGCAGCGCTAACTTAGCTTCTTCAAATTTGTTTGTATCACCATAGGATGTTGGTGCACTCAAAACACCGTTGCCATATTGCACTTGACTACTCTGAAACTGTCCTTGCATAGCGCGAATGCGCTCGGCGGTTTGGAGCGTTCCGGCTAAAAGATCGTGTGCATCTTTATCCTTGCCTTGCGCTAACAGCGATTCGTATTGAGTTTGGAAGCCCTCAAGCGCGTGCTTGGCTCCGTCCGCGCCGATGCCTTGGGTGTACCAATGGGACTTGAGCTGTGCGAATACCACATCCGCCGCCTTGGATATGATGTCAAATGAGTGGACTAACTCATCCATGCTTTGCCGGTCAATCAACTCTAGTTGATGATGCAGCGCGCCGAGATGGTTCTTGTTTAGCTCGTCCGCCTGGATCTCCGCTTGTAATAACTTCCCTTGTAGCGCGTTGAACGCGTTGTTAGTGGCCGTCTCAAATTTTCCTTGTGCTTGCTCCAGCTTTTCAGCTTCTTCGCGGACCTTTGCAAGATGCTCTAAGAAGAGTGTTGCGCCAAGAATGATAGCCAAGAACGGGAACGCCGCTTCCAACGCCGGTCCGATTGGTCCGAGACTAGATACAAAGGTTGTAAGAGAGCGCGGAAGGTGGACGCCGAACTCTTCACCAAGGATCATTACCGAGTGGCGGGATTCGGACATGGAGTAACCAACGCTCTGTTCCATGTCATCCGCGCCTTGCTTTATGTCCTTGAACGCTCCGCGCGCGGACTTCGCAGCGTCCGCCATACCACTCTGAAAGGTGGCGGTCTTTGTCTGAAGGTCAACGGATAATACCCATACTGGCTGGCTCATACGTCACGAATCCTTTTTTGAAAAATCCGGCTCTGATGCTCTCTCTCCTAAACATCGGAGCCGGTTTAGGAAATGTGTCAGCTTTGCGCTCACGGCAGGAATTAGGCCAAGCACTTGACCTTCGCGGGAACCGTGAGCGCACCGGCTAACTCGGTTATGTCCAACTCTCCCGCCAGAGACCGTTAGAGCACACCGATGACTTCACAGAAGCTTTGCGGGTGCCGGAGCGCAACATCCGCCCGTAAGTCGGCCAGAAAGCCGTACTGTAAGTTGTCACCGAGATACCTCTCTTGCAAAACTCGAATCCGGAGCCGAGTTCTGATGCCAAACATCATTTGGGTGAAATCGCCGACGACAATCTCGCTTGCAACGCTTGAGGTTCCGTGAGTCTGATTGATGGGAACGGACGTTGTCGGCAGGAATGGAAGGTTCTGGATCAAGTCCGGTTTGCGCATTGGCTGTCCCAATGTGTCTTTGAGTTTTGCTGCCTTGGTGAGCGTTCTCGGTGCCATCACCGCCGCCGTGGGCATCTGCGCATTGGCCGCTAGCAATGTTTGAATAGCATCTACGAATGGATCATAGTCGGTCAATGCCACGCCATTTGTTCCCATGTCCACGGAACCAACGTTAGTTGTTCCGCTGATACCATGCGGCTGCGGAGCTGCACCTGTTCCGAATAGTCCGACTCTATCCAACTCAACCGCGAAGGCTCCGGCGAAACACTGCAAAATGGCTTGGTTAATGTTGGCTGAATCGTCTATCAACTCTTGAGACACTTTCACCAAGACGGCGAGTGATTGCGGCTTGAATTGGATACGCTCAAAAGTTGGGTCCGCGAGCGCAACCGCTCCCGCTTCGCTCCGCCATGTAGGTGTTGGGTCCGCTGAAATGCGTGCAATGTTTGTGGTTTCTGTCTCAATCGGAACTGTCAGCGCGCCGGCCTGGATACAAACTGTCTTGGCGCGCATCAAGTCAATGAGACCCGGTAACAGAAAAGTTGGAACCGTGACATCACCGCTCGCCACGCCGCCACTCTCGCTTAATGCCGCTTGGATCTCAGGATTAGGCGCTACGAGACTCTTTACGAAGTCGCCAAAACCGAAGGTGTGTCGCGGGTCATCTTCCACCGCCGACGCGAAGCTCTGACTGTTGGTCAAGACATGGACGGTACGTCCGCGCTCATCTTTCCAAGACTCAGGGCGAGCCGCGCCACCGGGATTGCGTAGGTTAACCGTCCCATTGTGGGGCGTACCGAGAGAGTTTCTTTCTTCGATTGGCTCAATCTTTGCCTGGAGCCTATCCACTTCCGCCATATGCTTATCAAACAAGGTAGTTTCTTGGGTTGTAAGAGCACGGCCAGCTGCCTCAGCGCGCTTGACAACGGCATCCGCCGCGTCCAAAGCCGCTTTTCTTTCCTGCCTTAATTCGAGTAACCGCATAAAAATGTCCTTTTGTTTTGAGATACCGTTTTCCGCTCGCGCTCTCCTACGCGCTCGGCTCTCGGTTTGTTGCGTGTTCGCGTCTCGTTCTTTCCGGCTGTGCGGTTCGCTAACGCGAGTGACCTTGCCCTTTCTAGCAAGGCAGCTCAATTCAAAACTTGTTTTCAGCAAATCATCTTGGGAATTGAGTAGACGCGCGTGAGGTACTCAACGCGTTTTGGCAAACAGTCACTAATCAAAACTTCAGCTCTTTGAAGACGGAGAAAAGCATCAATCAAAGCGCGGCACATCTTTTCGTCAAATGGCTCCGCAAGGGCCACGCGCGGGAGACCGTTTACCAGCCCCATGGCACCACCAAAACGCAAGCCGCGTGCGGAGAGGATGTTGGGTATTTGCTTGCTGTCCAGGTCAATAAGTTCAAAGTCTGAAGTTCCCAGATTGCACAGAATAGCTACAGCGAATTGCGCTTCCGATACGAGCTGCTCAAATTTGTCCATTTCTTCATCCTCATTTCGCCTAGAATGGACAAAGCCCTAGTGTGATACTTTTGCGAGTGTCCATCTTGGCTAACCGGCTTCGGAGTGTTAGCGCACTTCGGAGCCTTTATGTTTTCTCTAATTCACGTTGTTGAGCGATTCTCCCACCACATATTCCAATTCCGCTGCTCTCTTCAATACGGCCATACCACGTTCATTCAATCCAAAAAACAGATAAGGGAAGATGGCCTTTTGCTGCGTTTGTTCGTCTAATTGCACAAAGATCATGCCGAGCGCGATTACATCGGCGCGACTGAGGGTCTCAAACACGGCTTTTTGCATCTCTTCTGATGTCTTGCCCTTTTCTTCCAGAAAGGTAAAGCACGGTTTCTCAGAGTCCGCTTTTTCAATGAATACGATTACCGCCGCTGCGTGTCGTGGATTTAAGCTTGCCGCGCTCATGCGTCCGCGAAAATCGGCTAACGCCTCTTGTGCTCGCCGCCACACAACCGCCGGATGGAGCGGCTCAGGATTGTCAACCGCGCGCGGTGGCCGTCCCAACCTAAAATCACGCCGCACTTGAGCCGCTGGACTCATCGTCTTCTCCATTTTCTTTATTCCTTCACGCAAGTTCTTCTTTGCGGCTCTAGTTCGATATGGCGTCACAGTGGTTGACCCTCCCCTTATTGACGAATCAGATTATGCAATAAAACAGATTTGATGTCAATCTGTTTTTTAAATAAACCGATTTAACGTACTGGATAGACTAAATGGACTCGCTAGGTGTCGCCATGAAGTGGACTTACAAGGTGGACTTATATCATTGATAATAAAAGATTTATTTTGTTTTGATCGCAATTGTGCTAGAGTGCTCACACTCTCCCAAAAATTCACCAAGGATGGTTTGCCACTTTTATGAGTTACGTCAAATTTTCTTTAAAAGAAGAAGTCCAGAAAGCCTTAAAAGGCCAAAAAACCGTCGTTCCTAGCGAGAATCTTTTTCACTTGATAGGCCCAACATACCTCAAAGCCGTGGATATTACCGGATGCCCTTACGTCCTTCATTGCAGGTATTGGAAATGAGAGAAAAACAAACCTACAGCATTAGGGAGGTGGCCGAGTTAACCGGCTTCTCCAGGCAAACAATAACGCGAATGTTTGAAGGCGAAAGAGGGGTGCTCATCATTGAGCGCCCCGAAACGCTCTATAAACGAAAGCATCGGAGCATCCGCATACCGCATGTTGTATATGAGCGAGTGATAAGAAGGCTCGCTATAAAGTGAGAGGAAAATTCAGATGAAATTTATGGCAATAGTCGGTTACATCTTGTCCGCACTGGCTTTGATTAGCGGGTGCGTAATGTCCACCAACTCCGCATTACCTTTACAGGGATTCTCAGCGGTCATTGCGGGTGCGGTTGCTGCCTTCGGACTCGCACTTCCAAGCACGGCGCTCATTGGAATTGTTCAAATACGAACGATGCTACAGAAAAGCAACGGGAACTGAAGAGTCCGTGCCGTCTCCGTGCCGTTCGCGGTGCGTTACATCTAAAATAAAGCTTTATATGCCATCTGCTGCGCTGTAAGTTGTTGTGATTATGTTTTCGCGCGGATTCGACTCTCACACGCTTCCGCCACTATCAATCGCGCTGAAAGTGTCGTTCTAATTCAGGGAAGCGCCGTCTAACCGCCTCCTCGCTGCTTTCCCTCCCTGACAAATCGTGCGCCCGTGCTCTTCTTTTTTCCGGAAAAAGAAATATATCCACTTCTTCCGGACTTAGGAGGACATCGGTGGCTGAAGTGTGTAAACGTTCGCCATGGCGCTTCTTCGGAGAAGTTCTCTTTCTTGGAGACATAAGTAACCCTCGGTTATGAACGATAATAGTTTGCAAAGAACTGTGGATTCAATTCCTTTTTAAAATAGTGCTTCCGCTTGATCCAAACGAAACCATCGCCGCGGGAAACCACCGCCACATCTATTGGCCCGCCTACGGTCTCGGCGTCATGCGTAATGTGGCGTTTGAATGAGGTGAGATTTACCAACGCCTCTGCCATCCCAGCGAGCTCTTCCTTCGGAAGTGCATCTACAATATTTACAATCGGGTCTGAATGTTTTGCGCGGGAGTAGCTTTTCGCTTCCTCAATCAGCACCCTCATAACTTCT
This sequence comes from Candidatus Angelobacter sp., assembly GCA_036496525.1. Taxonomy (GTDB): domain Bacteria; phylum Acidobacteriota; class Terriglobia; order Terriglobales; family Acidobacteriaceae; genus Angelobacter. Next base: position 5,597 of record DASXKZ010000279.1, on the reverse strand, counting down.
TCTCCTCCTTTAACAAACCTTTTTTGTAAACGCTTGATTGTTTTAGCAGGAATATGCGGAGGCAGCACAGCGGCTAAGATATTGGGATATTTATCAAGAAGGGTCTGTCCAATGAAATTGACGATGAATTCGAGATAATCGGAATCGATTCCATTCATGAACTCCTGGACCATTTCGCTTTGAGCAAATGCGTTGACAGATGCAGTTGTTTGGAAGCCGATATCAATCCTTCTTTCCATTTGCTCGCGAACTCTAAGGCGTCCCGCAACTATTGATACCAAGTCAAAACACCGCATTCTAGGAAAGAAATCTTTCGTTCCATAGCCAGAAATGACAAGGCCTGTTGAGTTTCCCCAGTACGCATCGGTCACTAACATGCGTGCTGCCAACCTTTCAAGTTTCTGCTCTAGGCTCGCGGCAAACTCCCCGAATTCACCCCTGATTCCATTCCGTATTGCCTCTCTATGTTGTCGCAAAACCTCAGAATTTGATAAACGAGCGAAAGGCAAGAGCTTCTTACGACGCGCTAGGTAACTTGCCTCTGCTTGGATCGCTCCAGCCAAGGCGTTGTGTAGCTTTCTTTTCGTTATGCTGCCTTTGAGTATTTCTTGTTCTAGGTTTTCTCGTACTTCTTTCTTTAATCTGCGTAGCCATGACACTGTCAATTTCTCAATGTGGACTTCATGTTGGCTCCTCGGGAATAGTCCGGTGCGCTCTATAAAACGTAAGAAATTCGTACCGTAATTTTCAAGAGCACCAAATGATCGTGTCGCCAGTTCGGATCTATATGCCTTGATTGCAGTTTCCCACGGTACATCCATGAATTCGGCGTTGCCGTAAACCATCGCAGCAACAGGCTGATATTTTGATAAAGAAAAAAGCTTGTTTGTGTTGTAGATTTTTGGAGGGCCGACTGCGGTTTGTAATGTGACAGCACTATCGGCGGCGAGAGCTACAGCCTGCCGGTTTAGAATAGCGATCTCCGCCGTCATAGTAGAAATTGCGATCTCGAACGTCCAATAGTAGCACGATTCCTTTGTCCTAAAGAACCACTATGATTTGTAATATTTTATGTCATCTGAGGGGTGCACGGAGTACGCTTTATGTTTTGTGCTCGACCGCCGCCAAGGCCCCATTCACCGTCATAGCCTGATTTTTCCGCAGCCGCCCAACCAGAGACAAACAATAGCAAAGAGTGGATTTTTAGCGGTTTTCGCCAGCCCAAATCGCATCTATAATGGAGCTCTTATGAATTGTTGCGTGCCCCTGTGGCTGGCAACGTTTATGACCGCAAGGAGAACCCATGTCATCACGTCGGCTCGTTTATCAGCAAGGCGATCATATCTGCACTCTCTACACCTCGCCTGAGGAGCAGTTGCAGGCGGCTGTGGAATACATTAAGGCCGGACTCGGCCGTAAAGAGCAGTGCTTATATATCTGTGGTGAACACACGCCTGATGAATTGCGGGCGGCCTTGCAGGCCTCTGGAGTCAGCGTGAAAGACGAGGAAGCCCGCGGCGCACTGAGCCTTGTGACCAAGACTGAAGCCCATTTGAAAGACGGACACTTTAACGCCGGCAACATGATTTCATTCCTTCATCAAGCCGTGAAGGATGCGCTGGATGCCGGCTTCCAGGGATTGGCTGCGGCTGGAGATATGGGATGGGTCGCCGACGGCGCTCCCGGGACCGAGGATCTCACGGAATATGAATCCCGGCTCAATGAGTTCTATGCCAACCATCGCGCGCTTGGCCTATGCCAATATAACCGCAAGACGCTTCCGCCCCGGTTTCTTGACCACTGCATAGCCACGCACCGGTTTATCCGCATTGACGGGCCGATTGCGCTGGAGAATCCATTTTATGAGGAGCCCAGCGTGGCGATTGGAAGGCAGGCAGCCAGCGAGCCTGAGGTCCGGCAGAAAATGCACAAAATTTTCGGGCAAACACCTCCAAGGAACACGCCTCTCTCAGCCTGAAGCGGTTTGCTGCGGCTTACAGACCAAAAAAATCTGAACTCGGTTGTTGACCAGTCATTGGTGAAATGTCTTGAAGGAGTTCGCCATGGCGATGTCTTTATCCGCCTGAAGTTGCCGTAGAAACCGCGATCTTTAGGACTTTTAAAGAACATTCAGCGCTCTCTGACAGAGCAAAGCTCTGAGCTCAGGTTTCGACTAAGTAAAAACTGACCCGCATTGGCACGCAACCATAAACCCTCCATCGTCCATCTAAGCATTTGCCGCCATAAGAGAGTTCCCCTTACTGACTGGCGCAAAAACCAAGCCGAGGGATTCCTCATGGAAGGCGACGAGCCGGAAACAGAGCGTCAACCGGGGGACACGTGTACCCAGAGCGGCGTTTATCTAGTCACTCATCTGGCGCATCGAGCGCAGCATAGTCTCTCAGTAAAAAAGGATGACAAATTTCCGCGCTGCAACGGCTGCGGAGAAGCTGTCCGCTTTCACTTGCTCAAGCAGAGCGGGAGTGATGAAAAGATACGCGACAAACAGCGCAAGCGTGGCGCGGGGCAAAGTTCATAGCCCGGCTTTTTCTGATAAATCCAAATTCAGATCATGCCTCGGATGAAGCTACTGAACAGCGAAAAACATATATCCGCGCCAATATATGCATGGTTGCCATAGGGATCTCTCGCTGCGCTCGAGACTTCTGGAAAAATCCAGCACAACGACTTATACCAGGTGCACGTTCGGCTCTGCTTCAGGAGCTGTGATTCCTTCCGGCAGACGGCCGCCGTTATATTCAGCAAGCCGGTTTTTCCATTTCAGAAAATCAGTAATCGTTTGCGGCTCAATGCGCACTTCAACACGGCGCAGGCTGGCAAGCAGCAGGTTCATCTCCCGCATCAGGCCGGTCTGGCTGCGCTGGGCCTGGCGGCACGGCTTCACCGCCATGCGAATTTCACGCCCTTTGTATTCCAGCAGTCCCCATTTTTTGGGAAGCTCCTGCACAGTGATAAGGCCCTGCGGGGCAAGATAAAAGCGCTCACAGCCCATGGCCAGCTCAGGATCTTTGCGGAAGGGCTTTTCGCGGTCGGCAAGAAAATCTGAGCGCGAGACTTTGCACTCCACCACCACGGAGCGGCATGCGCCTTTCCAGGCAATCACGTCCGGCGTTTCACCGCTGGCGCACGACTGCTCAGAGAGGACGATGCCACAACGGTATTTGCCGCGAAGCCACTGCTCGGCGAGCCGGACAAGCTGCTGATGGGTCATGCTGATGTTGTAACGCAGAATGATGTGGAAGAAAAGTGCTTTGCCATGGACATAGATATTTTTCGCCGCCGACGCGCGGAAAAACAAGAAATACTTACCGCCGGATCAACGCCGATGAACGCAGATCAGCAGTAAGGCGTAGAAAGTAAGGAATGTCATTGCGCTATTTCAACTGACTGAAATAGACGCGGGTATCGTAATCGATCTGCACGGCATTTTGGCGGGCGTGAGCTTGAAAGATGCGTTCAAGCTCTTGCATCATGGGCGCATGAGCAGGATCGCCGCTTAGAGGGCAATACGAAGAAGAGAGCAGGCGTCCGGCCAGGCCTTTGAAGTCAAACTGCTGATGGTGTTTAAAAATCCTCGCCTGATATTGGCCTTCTCCGAAAAATTCATGGGTAATCACGGCGGTTTTTCCATGGCGTTTTTCTTTGTATTCGGCGCAATAGGTGTGCAGGAGCTTTTCGTAATCTTCTAAAAATGGAGTGCCGCTGACAGAGCGCTCATTCCAAAGCAGCACACACCATCCGCCGGGCTTGAGAATGCGCTTGAACTCCGCACGGGCCTGCTGCGCATGGAACCAGTGCGCCGCCTGTGCGGCAGTAACAAAATCAACGGACGCGGTGGCCAACGTGGTTTCTTCCGCCGTGCCGGCGACAAACGTGAGATTCGGAAATGATTCTTTCAAAAGAACACTGGCCGCGCGCATTTCTGCGTTGGGCTCGACGGCAAACACCCGGTTGCCATTCTCCAGCAGAAGTCGCGTGAAGATTCCGGTGCCAGAAGCAACGTCGGCCACCACGTGCTCGAGCCGCAGGCCACATTCATGGCGCAATGCTTCCAGCGCTTCAGGCGGATAGCCGGGACGATAACGAACATAATTGTCGACACGGTCAGTGAACCGCTCAGTTGGGGCTTTGCTCATGGTTGGACTTCTTAATTATATTCGCGGGCCCATTGCGCAGGCCGCATACAGAAAAACCTCAGCGCCAGATTCACCTATAGCGCTGAGGCCTGCAAAATGCATTTTGTAGTTCTTGCTCTACGGAATGGTTACAAAGAGCATGGAGCGAGTACCCGGCCCGCTGGCAAAAGGCGATCCGGGCAAGGCGGTAAGAGTTCCCTGTGTGTAATTGAATGAATATCCGCTGATGTTGCTGGAGGATGTATTGGTGCAATTGCCATTCGCCAGCTCTTTGGGGAAGCAGAAGCTGCCATTGGTTACATAAACGAAACTATTGCTGGGATCCACAGCTACTCCGTTGGGCTGCGAGCCGGTGTGGTAAAGAATTCCGCCGTTGAGCAGGCTGATCTGGCTAACGTTGCGATTGAAGTCAAAAGGTTCAACCAGGTTTGACTCTTCCGTATCGGCAAATACTCGCCAGCCCTGGCGATCAGACGAGAGCGCTTCAAATGAGTGCTGCGTGGTGAAAGAATCAATGCGAGAAAGAGCGCCGGTGGTCTGGTTGATTCCGTACACCTGGATTCCGTTGAACGTTGCGGTAGAAGTGGCATTGCATGAGATGAATAGGTTCTTGCCCTGAGGGTCAATGGCGATATGCGAGGCGACTATATTGCTATTGCAGCCTTGCTGAGCGAGATTTATGGGTGTGGCGGCCTGGGCTCCCAGGGAACCATCGGCATTGCGAATGATGGAGAAGAGCGATTCGGTTTGCGTGCTGCCGTCGCCAATGAGCGAAAAGACCCAGCGCCCTTTAGGGTCGACTGCGATGGGGCCGCCTCCGTCGCCTATGTTTGGGTTGTAGGTAAAAGGAGTGCCAATCTGCGTAAGCGATCCATCAGCATTTACGTGGAGCGCGTCCAGCACGCCGGGGGCTGTGGTTCCGGCGGTTTCTACCATGCCTTGCGTATAGATTGTGGCGCCGGCGGCGTCAGATTCCAATTGTCCGACCAGGAATGTGACTGTTCCTATCTGTTCATAGGCTTGCGCAAGAGTAAGCGCGCCGGTTGTGGGATTGATGGCAAAAGTTTGCAGCCCGCATCCTGGGCACTGGCCGCCACTCACGACAAGAAACTTTCCGCCCGCGTTGGCAGCCAGATAGGCCGGAGAATCATTCTGGAATTGCGGGCCGGTGGATGCCAAAGCGCCGGTGGTGGTGTTGAGCTTGTAAATGGAAATACCGCCGCCAGCCAAAGTGTTGGCGGTATAGACAAAGGTGGATTGAGCCGATGCAAATGTGCCAAGGCCAAAAATAATGGCAAGGGCCGTAAGGATAAAATGATGCGAACGCATAGATAGAACCTTCCTGTGTGAATTCAGCAGTGAAAAACTCGGGGGAACAGAAAGGCGCAAGCTGCTGCTCTGGAAATGGATGCAGCGCTGCTGGCCGGTGTTGCTACTTAG
>DASXKZ010000278.1:0-27451 GCA_036496525.1 Candidatus Angelobacter sp. | reverse complement strand
ACCTGAGTTTTCCCGCCAACGGAGTCTCGCCTGCGCTCTACGGAAGCCGTTCCAGCACCGCCTATTACCTCCGCCTGAGCGGAACCAGCATGGCAGCGCCGCTGGTGAGCGGGGCTGTTGCTCTCATGCTGGAGAGAATACCCAATCTCACTCCGGACCAGGTAAAAGCCAGGCTCATGAAAACGGCCACCAAGTCTTATCCGGCCTACAGCACAGCCACTGACAGCAATGGGAAGCCCGTCAATATCCAGAATGACATCTTTACCGTCGGCGCTGGATTTCTGAACACCTACGGCGCTGTTGCCAGCAATGACACACCTTCAGGCACAGCGCTCTCGCCGATCGCAATGCGCGATCTCAACGGCAATGTGCTCTTGAAAGCCGATCCGACCTCAGTCTGGAGCAACTCAATCGTCTGGGGAAATTCCATCACCTGGGGCAATGCCGTCAATTCCAACTCGATCGTCTGGGGTAACTCCATCGTTTGGGGCAACAGCACGCTGAATGGATTCAGCATCGTTTGGGGAACCTCGATCGTTTGGGGAACCTCGATCGTTTGGGGCGATAGCATGACCACGGCATTCACTGAAGCAGCTAATTCAGACCAAGACTAAGAAACCGCAAGTTGTTTCCGCCTGGTGCGGGCAACGAGGGACTATGCAGAAGTTTTCGCTGATTTCGAAGGTTTTCATCGCAGTAGTCGTTATGACCGGTGCCGCGATGCTCGTGAACGGCCTGCTTCATTGGAAATCAGGTCAGCCCATTGAGGTATTCGCGCTGCTGATCATGACTTTGATCGCTTCGCGGCTCAAAGTGAAACTGCCTGGGATCAATGGCAGCCTGTCAGTCAATGTGCCATACCTGCTTGTCGTCGCGGTTCGGCTCAGCGCCGGTGAAGCGCTTGCGATCGCGGCGCTGGCCAGCCTTGTTCAATCAATTCCAGCATTATTAAAGATCCGGGCTACGGTCATTCAGGCCATCTTCAGTTCGGCGGCGATCACGAATTCAGTCGCGGCGGCAATATTTGCGTTCAATCTTGCATCCATCCACGGCGTGCTCGGCCCACTGTCAGTGAGCGCAGCAGGCGCGGCGTTCTTTCTGGCCAATACGGTTCAGATCGCGCTGGTTCTTTGGCTGGCGGAAGGACACAATCCTTTCAACGCATGGCTGAGAATGGCCCGGCTCTCTGCGCCGTATTATGTCTTGAGCGCTGCAGTTGCCGCAGTAGTATGCTCCGCTGTGCAGTTTGCCATATGGGGTGAAGCGCTGGCCCTGCTGCCGCTCATGTATTCCATCTACGCATCGTATCGGCTCTACTTTGGGGGGCCGGTCGCTCTCCAGGAACCGGCGGCTGCCAAAGCGATACGCGCCCACGCGGTTTCCGCTACTTCGGCAACACTAAAATGAGCGCTGTGTGCCGTTCAAATCAAGTCAGCGATCATCGCTGCTATGGAGCCTTAGGACTGTCCTCGAATGTGTGCGCAGAACAAGGCAGCACGCCCAGTGAATCCGTATGGTTTATTCCTTTTTCTTCCAGGCGGGCAATCCTACTTTATAAGCAGGAAAGTGCGCCAAATTGCCGGAGCGCAGGTTCAAAGTAATTGATTGCCTTATTCGTTGCAGAGTTCCCGCACCTTGTAAATGCAGAGTGTGTGTAAGCGATTTACGACTGAGTGGCCGCCCAACACTTTCCAGATAAGCAATGATCCTATCCAGCAGACGCGGGCTAAGAACAAAGCGCAGCTCTGGATTCACGTCCCGGACAATTTCTTGCCAATGTTCGTGCGAGTAACCCAGACCAATCAAGGCCATACGGCAGCGCTCGGCCCGGTGAAGGGCATCGTGCAGATCAAGCAGAAGCGGCCCTACGCTGATGGCGAGCGGCTGCCCTGATTTGCCCTGAATTCTGGTTTGCTTAAGTTTTTGCAGTTTCCTTCTGCCTCTAACCATGCATCCTCACAGAGCAGCACGTAACACGCTAAAAGTAGCGCCGGGGACAACCAACTCGTACAGCATGCCTGCTTCAATCCGGAACTGCTCATAATTTACGATGATTGCTCTTGCGATGTGCCGCCATTCCTGAGAACCGTTTTCTGCTTCCGGCATCTCGGAGCAGAGCTTAAGCAGGCGCGTGGCTTTGAGCTTCAATAGGTCCGCCGCTCTTTCAATACGCCGGTTGGGAGGCGCGAAGCAGGCAAGGGCCTGCAAGACCGCCTCAACATTTTTGACCATCAGCCGGATGACTTCTTTGGAATCATCGAAGGTGTTGCATTCAGACAGTTCCAGGTGATGGACCTTCAGGACCAGATCACGCAGTGGGGTCTGCGTGGCGATCTTCTGTGGCTTCATAGGGCCTTGATCCGTTCTGCGCCCAGGCTATCTTCAATCTTGGCGAAAGCCGCTTCCAGCACTTGCAGATCTTCCTCGGTCATCACGCTTTCTCCCCACGGCGAGAGCACAACGACAATCCAGGCGATGACGGCAAGAACGTTGGCGATTTGATTGATTTCTCGGACCTGAACGACCATGGCAGGCGGATAGTGTCCCACTACTGCCCTAGTTACACCTTCTACAAGGTAGAGCGATCCAAGAGTGGCTGTAATGCCAGCGAGCAGCCGCGACCAATATAAACCAAGATACCTCGAATATGCGGCTATGAAGATAAATGTTATGGCAATGAATAAATAAGCTCCAACGTCAATTCTGTTTTCAAGGAAATTCAGCGGCCAGTAATAAACAAAGACAAGAATAGCGGCCAGAGCAGCAAACAGATAAGAAAAGGCTCGTTCCTTCTGCGGCAAATTTAATCCAGGCAACACTTGGCGGCCACACTCAATGAGCGTTACAAATATGAGCACTGATTCAATGTAGCTGCCTGTATAGAAGGCGTAGTAATAAGCTGGATAGCTGCTCCAAAAAGCAAGTGCGAAGAGGAATGCGTCTTTTCCAGTTGCAAAAAAGATAAAGATCGAAAACCAGCGTAATCTTCGCAAGAAGAGCCTCTTTAAGATGCAGAGACACAGCACAACCTGGCCGACGAAAAGGGCTGCCCACATCGCCAGATCTAGACTACTGAGATAATTTTTCATCGCGCTAAAAAAGCCGTATCCTTTCTGCGGCTTAAAGCGCCGGGCCGCAGTTATTTCAGAATTGGGCAGTTAACGCCCGGCTTGCACGGGGGTATGGGTTCACCGCTGAATTGCCTTGCCACGCCAAACGCCGTTCCCAGCACCACCAGCAAAAAACCCAACATGATCTTCGCTTTCATATGCCTCTCCAGCCGCAAATAGCGGTGGCGGGATTCTAAGCGAAGACCAAGCCTGCTACGCCCAACAAAATACCGTCCTATATGACACAATCTGAGGCCGATTTGGAAAAACGCCTCAAAAAATTCATACTTTTAGAAGATTTGTGAAAAGCCGCATGAATACTGCTCAAATCGAAATATTGCCGGGAAATAAGCGATAAAAAGTTAAAGAAAGTTAAAGAATGATCTTTCCGCTTTCTTTCAGACCGTCCAGCGGAGGCAAGGATCAGTGGCAGACCTTCTTCATCATTTCTTTTGAAAGGTCCTCCGGATCGATTCCAGTCGCGGATACCAACTCGATTTCGCTGACTTCCTGCACGTCAATCTGATAGGTAAACGCGCCCAATCGCCCGTACTGGCCCGCGCCGCGAAAAGTGCCGGTAAATATTCCGTTCACGGTGATGCCTTTCTCATTTTCCAGGATGAGATCGTTCAGCTTTTTGAGGCCGGGCGCCACCTCACCGCGAGCAGGCAGCAGTTCACGCATCCACACGCGGCCCCCTTCCATGCAGGCCATGCAATACAGTTGGCTCTGATTTCTCCCCAGCCTGAAGGTCGCTCTTACCGTGACTTGCTTGCCGTTGTAAAACTCAGAATCCCGCAGCACCGCGCATAACTCCATGCGCGGTGCTTGTCCTGGCTTGCTCCTGTTGTTCTGCAATCCGGCGCTAACGCTTGAGATGGGAAGCATGCAGGCAAGCGTGCCCAAAAACATCAGTAGCGGGACCCGGCATTTTTGCCGCGGCAACATGCTTGATTGTGTAACAGCTAACGCCCGTCAACCGCAAGCCGGAGCGAGACGATGTATTTGCCGCTTTCCGTAACCGAAATCAGGTCGCCCCGTCCCGCAATCTTCCGCGCAAAGTCGGGATCGGTCACCTGATCGTTCAGTTCCAGGCTTTCCATCGCCAGCAGCCGGTAGCTGCCGGGCGGCACGCCGCGAAATGTGAATTTACCTGTGGAATCCGCGCTAATTCTGCGATATAGATCGGGTGGCCCCGGCTGAGGAACATCAGGCACTAGCAGGACCGAGCCGCGCGTGGGATCGCCTTTGGAGTCATATAAAACTCCATCAATCTGTGCGCCCGCGGCGCTGAATGTGATCTCCAGGTCTCCACGGGTTCCGCTCACCAGCACGTCATCGGGCGGCATTTCATGGCCGGCAATCGCCACCGACTTCAGGTAGTAATCGTCCGGCAGGTTGAGGGCCCGCGCGTAGTAATGGTGGTCCGGACGCAGCTGCGCTTCAAACTTGAATTCAGGAAAAATTGCAGACGCCCTTACGCGCTGCGTCATGCCTTCTCCTGCAAACTCAATCAGCACTTTGCGCGGAGAATGGTCAGGTGTTCCCGCGATCGTGACATGGCCGGCGGCAGAAAAATCCGGCAGCGTGGCAATCTGCACGTTCTGCGCGCCTTCATTACCCACTTCAACCGTCTGCTCACCTTCAAAATCCTGCTTGTCTTGAGTGAAGTTGGCGCGCACGGTGTAAGTGCCCGGCGCAAGGCCCCGGATTTCAAATGTGCCGTCTGCCGATGAAACTTGCGCGGGCATGCTTTCACCCTGCACATATGTTGTCCAGAAAGCGGCGACGGAAGCGCCTGCCGGTGGTCCGCCCGTCAATCCGTTGATGACCTTGCCGCGTATGGAAACCACCGGAGCGCTGACCATCAGAAAGTTCGCGGCCGTCTCATCCCCGGGATTAAGCTTCAGGCTCTGCGCCTGTTGAAAATCGCTGGTGGCAGGATAAAACAGCGGAGCGTAAGTGTAAGCCGGCTCCTCCGGGTCCTGCGGGGCATCGAGATGGAGCACTTCATTCTGCGAGGTGGCGTTACCGTGGTTTCGCTCTAGCAATGTTTCCGCGATCATGGACTTCAGAGTTTCCAACGTCCGATTGTTCGTCTTGTACTCCGCCACCACATAATATTTTCCCGGATGAAGTCCCGGCACGCGGTATTGCCCGCGATCGTCGGTGATTGCTTTTCCCGCAACCTTCAGATTCATCTGGCCGAGCTTCATCTGAACCGCCAGCAGCCGTATCTCCACGTCCGGCACGGGATCGTTGTATTCATCCAGCACTTCACCGCTTACCACAGCCGCAGGCATCAGCCGCACTGGCATGTTCTTGACATGCTCTCCGGCCGCGACATCAACAATGGGCTGGTATTCACGCTTGCTCGCGTCAGAAAAAAATCCCTGGCGCTGCGCCGTAAGACGATAGCTCCCAGGTTCAACGTGCTGGAAAATAAAATGACCGCTGGAATCGCAACGCTGGGACTTGCTGCCCACGCCTTTCACGCCAAGCAGCGTGACACTGGCGCGTGGTATTGTCCGGCTGTTTTGGATGTTGATGACGCTGCCTTCAATGACCGCGGACGGCGGGTCTTCAGGGGTGGTCTGAGCTGCAAGTGGGACTGCCAGCCCCAAAGCTATCAAAATCGCCCTATAAGCAGTTGCCATTCTTGCTTGCTCCACCAACTTCAATTACAAGATCATTTCCCGTAATACGGTCCCGCCAGGTGAAACTTCGGTTAATTTCTGCTGTATTGGTTCTTCTTCTTTTCCTTATAGCGTTCCAGCGCCAACTGAATCAGCTTGTCGATCAACTTGGGATATTCAAGCCCAGAAGCCGCCCACATCTTGGGATACATGCTGATCGACGTAAACCCCGGCATGGTATTGATCTCATTCAGGTACAGCTTGCCGCTTTTGGGATCCATCAGGAAATCCACTCGCGCCAGTCCGGAGCAATCCACTGCTTGGAACGCCCTGATGGCCATTTCTTGCACTTCCTTCATTTGTTTCTTGCTGATTTTGGCCGGGATTACCGGTTGCGATCCCTCGTCAATGTATTTGGCGTTGTAATCGTAAAACTCGGCGGCCGGCACAATTTCGCCTACGGTCGACGCCTGCGGCTCATCATTGCCCAGCACGGCGCATTCAAGCTCGCGCGCTTTATGTTTCTTCCCGCCAACACCCTGCTCAATCACGATCTTGCGGTCGTATTTGGCCGCCTCTTCAATCGCCGGTCCCAGCTCTTTGCGGTGATGTGCCTTGGAAATGCCGACCGACGATCCAAGATTTGCCGGCTTCACAAACACCGGGTATTTCAACTTGCTTTCCACCAGCTTTGTAACTTTCTTTGGATCTTTTTCCCACCGGCTGCGCAGGATAGTCACGTGCTTCACTATCTCCAGTCCGGCAAAGGCAAAGAGCTGCTTCATGATGTCCTTGTCCATGCCCGCGGCGGAACCCAGCACGCCCGCCCCAACGTAAGGGATGTCCGCCAGCTCAAAGAGCCCTTGGATTGTTCCATCTTCACCAAACGTGCCGTGCAGCACGGGGAAGATCACATCCACGTCAATGCCTTTCTGTGTGGCGACTGCTGGTCCCTCAAAAGGGACCAGTCCGCGCGCTTGGGGCACAGGAGGCACGATCACCGCTTCACCTTTGGCCAGCACCACGGCACCGGGCGTGGCATCAGGATCGCCCGCGCGAAGATGGCGTCCGCTTTCCGGCGGAGTTTTCTCTCCCCGCAGCAACTGCTCGGCATGGCTGTCAGTAAGCCAGCGGCCTTCTTTGGTGATGCCGATCGGCACCACTTCATATTTTTGCTTGTCGATGGCGTTGAGGACCGATGCTGCGGATAGCAGAGAGACCTCATGCTCGCCGCTGCGTCCGCCGAAGAGTATTCCCACCCTGAGTTTCTTCATCACAAATACTGTAAAGCACTGAAAGGCCAGCCGTCAGCAGGTGGTTATAGATTCCGTCCAAATGTTGTTTTAACGCGGTCCGAGCGCTTGAAGTATACAAACCATGCAACGCAATAAATCGCACTACGAAACACCAGGATGGAATCATGCATTGGAACGCCGTCTTTCGTGGATACCAAATTAACAACTGCCAGAGCTATTAGAACCGCAGTTATGCCAAAGTAGATCCAAAGCAATCGAAACACTCGTTGTTGCCTGCTCCAGATCACGAATCCAGTCAGCACGCCGAAAGCAGCCCATCCAATGTTAAACAGAAATTCCATCCCGAAGTCGCCAGACCATGCCATGAGCAGCACGAAGAGGGGAATGATAACAGTCAACAGGATGCAGAAGAACATTAGCCAGCCACCTACCTCCTTCAGTTTTGGTTTAAGAGGCGAAATTGCTCCTAAATTCGGCTGAGGCAATGCGTTCAATTGTCCGACTGTCGGAATGGTGCGTTGCAGGGCTACAGATGTAGAAGAAATCGGTTTTAAAGTAGTTTCACGCCCACAAAGCGGGCAAATTTCAGACGCAGTAGGGATTTGTTCACCGCATCGTGCGCAAAACAATAGGTCTCCTCAGGAATACTCGAAAGAGAATCTAGCACAGACATCGAAATGAGTCAGTAGGAGTTTCGACCTCGGCTGAAATTACGACCTCGGCCCGCATCTTACTGGCATCCCTTCGCGATTTCCCACACCGCATCTGCCAGCTTGCCTTCGCGCTGCTTTTCCAGCAGAGCGTCGAGCGGCTTTGTGGTAGCCTGCGGGTCGGCTTTGATGATCGCCGAGTAGGCTTTCAGCACGCCTTCCATTCCGCCGAGGCTCTGTGCCCGATAATTTTCAGCCTGGTCAGGGTGTTCAATGAGAAACGCGGCACTGGAAATCAGAAGCTGTTCGCTTATCTCTGAGCTGTATTTGTATTTTGGGCGGCGCAGATCACCCAGCAGTGCAGGACAGATTTTTACATGAATGTCTGGCGCGGCAACACTCCAGTTGACTGCCCACTGGCGCTCGGGTGCGAGCGCGGGATCAAGTGGCGCAGCTTCCAATTTGTGCGCAATCGCCACAAGACGCTGTCGATCTTCAGGCATTGAGTGTTTTTCTGCAGGCTTTTGTGGCACGGCAGGCGATGCTTCAGGCTTGGCCAATTTCTGCCGCGTGCCTTGAGGCTCTTGCTCCCGCACTTGCGGAAACGTACTGGGAGCAGAGCCCGCACCACTGGTTGCCATCAACAGACATAATGAGAACCAGGCTGAAGCTGCCTTTCGCTGAAGACGGCTCACGGGAGGGCTAGGTTCCTTCTTTCTTGTCTTCACAACTCTTGCTGGCTGTGCGAACAAATTCCGCCAGCTTGCCCTGCTTTTGCTTTTCCAGCAAAGCATCCAATGCCTTGGATTTAGCGTCTGGATCGTTCTTCACAATCGCGCTGTACGACTTGAGCGCGCTCTCTACGCCTGCCACAAACTGCGAATCGGTATCGCCGGCTTTGTCCGGATGTTCAATGATGTAAGCCGCACTGCCGAACGTCGCCTGATAAGAAAGCTGCGGCGTGTATTTATTTTGCTCGGTGACAAAATCCATGCCGAAAAGGATCGGCGCGCAAATATTCACGTTGATATCAGGTATGTCCTCAAGCCACTTTTTGGCCCAGGTTTTCTCTGCGTAAAGAGATTTATCCAGCGGGCTCTGTTCCAGCTTGCGCGTCAAAGTAAGAAATCTCTGGCGTTCTTCCTTGGTTGAAGGCGCACGCTTGGGTTCGTCTTTAGGTTCGTCCTGGGCAAAGGACAAAACAGCCAGAAACAGTATGAGCGAAATCAGGCCTGCTTTACGCATTCTTCCTCCAACCACTGGGAAAATCATGACAGATGATTATAAGAGGAAGTAGTAAAAACCTTGAAACACGGAGGAACAGGCAACGGAGGGGGATTGGAAAGATCGGGAAGTCAAATCATCGCGTCGTCGGATCGGGACATCAGGCTGTGGGGAGAAACTTGATTCAATTAACCAATTACCAAATTACTCAATTACTCAATCCCTTGGCCTCCGCTTACTCTTTTCCTCCGCGTTTCAAAGATTTTGTTAAGCGGCTACAGGATTTTCTTGCCAAACGCGGAAAGCGCTAGTTCCACGGCCAGATCGGCGGTCCGGTTGTGTTCGTCAATCACTGGATTCACCTCAACGATTTCAAAGCTGGTCATGCGGCCGTGGTCGGAGATGATCTCCATGGCAAGATGCGCTTCACGATAACTGGCGCCCCCGCGCACTGGCGTTCCTACTCCGGGCGCATCTTCAGGGTCGATCCAATCCATGTCGAGCGACACGTGATAGCCGGCGGTGTTGCGTCCGGCGATGCGCAGCGCTTCTTCAATCACCGTGCGCATGCCGCGTTCGTCGATATCGCGCATCGTGTAAACCTCAATTCCGGTCTCCTTGATATTTTCTTTTTCGCGGGCATCCACGTCGCGCACGCCCACCAGCACACAATTTTCCGGATGCACCTTGGGCGAAAAACCATAGATGTCAGCCAGGTCCGACGGGCCCAACCCCATGATGGCCGCCAGAGGCATGCCGTGCACGTTGCCACTGGGAGAAGTGTCCGGCGTGTTGATATCGGCATGAGCATCAATCCAGATCAGGCCAACCTTCTGCTCCTGCACGCGCCGCTGCTGGCGAAAAAACTCGGCCACTCCAGCCATTGTGCCGGCGGCAACTGAATGATCGCCACCAAGCACCAACGGAAACTTTCCCGCTTCCAAGGTTTTGAATACCTGCTCTGCATGCTTGGTGCAGGTGGCTGTAATTTCCTTCAGGTATTTGGCGTGCGGATCGCCTGATTTCTTCTGCTCGGCAATCGCCACCGCTATATTGCCGCCATCTTCCACCACGTGGCCAAGCTGTTCCAGCCGCGCTTCAAGTCCGGCGACGCGCACGGCGGAAGGGCCCATATCCACGCCGCGGCGAGAAGCGCCAAGGTCCAGCGGCACGCCCAGAATCCTGACCTTCTTGGGAACAATGTTGTCCGCCACCACCGGCAGATTGGCTGGCTCGGTCTTGATGGCTACTGGCGCCGCTGTTGTAGTTTCCGGAGTCATAGATTCCTGTTTATGGATAGATGCGGGTCAATGTTCGGGCAAAGGGAATTGTTTCGCGCACATGCTCCAGGCCGCACACCCACGCCACCGCGCGCTCAATGCCCATGCCGAACCCGGAGTGCGGCACGCCGCCAAACTTGCGCAGGTCAAGATACCACTTGAACGCCGCTTCCGGCAGATCATGTTCCCGTATTCGCTTCAGCAAAAGCTCATAGTCGCCGATGCGCTGCGACCCGCCGATGATCTCGCCATAACCTTCCGGCGCCAGCACATCCACGCAAAGCGCCAGATCCGGACGCTGAGGATCAGGCTCCATATAAAACGCTTTTACCTTAGCCGGATAGCGATGGACCATCACCGGCTTATCAAACTGTGACGAAATATAAGTCTCGTCGGGCGAGCCAAAATCGCCGCCATACTCGAACTTGGCTTCTACCTGTCCCTTGGCGTGCCCTTCCTGCAACATTTTGACAGCTTCGTCATAAGTGATGCGCGGAAACGGCGGCTTGATGTTGGCCAGCTTGGTTACATCACGTCCAATCGTCTCCAGATCGGCCTTGCGATTCGTTATCGCGCTTTGGACTAGATAGCTGATGAACTCTTCCGCCAGCTGCATGATGTCATCAAGCTCGGCATACGCAACTTCCGGCTCCACCATCCAGAATTCAGTCAGATGGCGGCGTGTCTTAGATTTCTCCGCACGAAACGTGGGGCCGAAGGAATAGACCTTGCCCAGCGCCATCGCCATGGCTTCGATATAAAGCTGTCCGGACTGGGTGAGGAACGCCTGCTCGTCAAAGTAATCGACTTCAAAGAGCGTTGACGTGCCTTCACAAGCTGCTGGGGTGAGGATAGGCGGATCAGTGAGCGTGAAGCCACGTTCATCAAAAAAATTACGCGCAGCCCGGATAATTTCCGCCCGCACACGCAGAACCGCCGTCTGCCGGGGAGTGCGTACCCAGAGATGGCGGTTTTCCATCAGGAAATCAATGCCATGCTCTTTTCTGGCAATCGGGAATGGATCATCTTCCGGTACGCGCTGCAGGACTTTTACATCGACAACATCCATTTCATAGCCGCCGGGAGCGCGCTTGTCCGCGCGGATTTTCCCGGTCACGATCACGCTTGATTCGTCGGTGAGATTCTTGAGGGCGTCAAATACTTCCGGAGTCACTTGGTTCTTGGGAACGACACCTTGGATCACTCCTGTGCCGTCGCGAAAGATAGGGAAGATGAGCTTGCCGCTTTCGCGCTTGTTGTAGAGCCAGCCCCGGATGGTAACGGCCTGGCCGTCATGCCGGCCAACTTCTGCGATTGTGGTAATGGGTGCCTGTGTAGTCGTTTCCATTTCTTCCAATCTCACAAATTATTATCAGTCTGCCTGCGTAGTATTTACCGCAAAGGACGCAAAGGGAAACAAAATACAATTGATTCTTTTCCTTAGCGCCCTTTGCGGTAAAACGCCTCGATTATTCCGTCGCCACGCCGGCGCTTTCCAGCTTTCCATAACACTCGGCCATCTTTCCCGGAACGTCGATGTCTTCTGCGCCTTCAATTTCTAGCAGCATGGCCGGCGCGCCGGGGGCCGTCCGCAAAGATTGCATTGTCTGCTCCCAGTCAATCGTGCCTTCGCCCGGCCATAGATGGGAATCCTTGTCGCGCTTGTTGTCATGGATATGCGTGGAACGTATGCGGTCTTCAAGCACGCTGAACGCCTGATGCACGGAGCTCATCATGTGCGCGTGGCCCACATCAAAACATATGCCCAGATCTTCATAACGCAAAAGGCGTATCAATTCTTTCAGCTTTTCAGGCGTCGCCAGATCGTTGGGGGTATTTTCCAGAAGCAGGCTTACTCCCAGTGGCCGCGCAAAAGCCCGCAAGTGTTCAATGCCGCTCAGCGCATTTTCAAACTTACGCGGATCGTCATATTCATTGGTCTTGCCAATGTGCTGGATCAGGTAGCGGAAAGGCACGTACTCCGCCACCTCAATCGCGCGCTTGATCTCGTCCATGGCGTCGATGCGGTTTCTTTTGTCCGGATCAACAATGTTGACGGGCTGTCCGCCGGAATGAAAATTGTTGTCCATGTAGATCGGCGCATGAATGGAATGAAATTCAATCTTCTCTGACTTGAACCAGTTGCCCACTTCTTTCACGTGGTCTTTATCGTGATAGTTGAAGTGGCCGCGGGCGGCAAAAATTTCCAGCGCCTGCGCTCCGCCGCGCACCATGGCGTCCAGCAGGCCGGGATGCAAACGCCGCTTGATATACACGTGACTCGACATTGCGCGCAGCATTAGTAGCCGACCGCCTTTCCCCCACTGCGTCCGTCAGGCGCGCCAAGAAGCTCGCCGGTCTTTGGATCGACAGCGATACACTCACCGTCACTCCAATAAGTTTCCGTCTTGATCTTGTGGCCGCGCGCCTGCAACAGCTTGATTGTGTCCGGTGAGATCCCGTTCTTCTCAATGTCAATTTCGTCCGGTTGCCACTGGTGATGGAAGCGCGGCGCATTCACTGCCTGTTGAATGTCCAGTCCATAATCGATCACGCCCATCAAAATGTTGGCCACCGTGCTGATGATGCGCGGCCCGCCCGGAGATCCAAGCACCATGAACAGCTTGCCGTCTTTCAGCACGATGGTCGGGGCCATGGCGCTCAACGGCCTCTTTCCCGGCGCAATGGCATTGGCTTCGCCCTGAATCAATCCATAGCCATTCGGCACTCCGGGTTTGGAGGTGAAGTCATCCATCTCGTCATTGAGAACAAAGCCTAGTTTCCCCGCTGTAACGGCGGCGCCAAAACTATCGTTCAGGGTTGTGGTCACCGCCACGGCGTCTCCCTGCTCATCCACCACGGAATAATGCGTTGTGTTGTTCGATTCGCGGCCCATAAAGGGCGGGTGCAGCGCGGCTGGCCGGTCAAGTTCGCCAAACCCGGAAGGCCGGTGGACCTCTTTGCTGTCAGTAGCGCGCATCATGTCCAGCGACTGCCGCCAGCCGTCGGCATATTTTTTATCGATCAACTGCGCGACTGGAATCTGGCTGAAATCTGAATCGCCCAGCAACTCCGTGCGGTCAAAAAAAGCGCGGCGAAAAGCTTCCACGGTTACATGCATCGAATCGGTTGAGCGATTGCCCATCTTCCCGAGATTGTAGCCCTCAAGGATGTTGAGCGTCTCCATGAGGGTGATGCCGCCGGAACTGGGCGGTGGCGCACTAATGACTTCATAGCCGCGATAGGTGCCCATGATCGGCCGGCGTTCCTTCACCTCATACTCAGCAAGATCTTCTGCGGTAACCAGTCCGCCGCCGCGCTTGATTTCCGCTGCCAGTTCGCGCGCCATTGCGCCTTTGTAAAATTCATTGGCTTTAGGATTGGCGGCAATCCGCTCCAGCGTTGTTGCCAGTTCAGGCTGACGGAAAATTTCACCCGGCTCATAAAATTTGCCATTACGCTGGAATATCCGCTGTGCGTCACCCAGGAACACACGGTCTTCTTCCTCATGGGTGGTGGGATTTTCTTCATAGTGCATGCTGTGCGCTTCCGGGTAGGTCAGCCGGATGCCTTCACGGGCAAGCTTGATGGCAGGGGCCATCACGGCGCGAAGTGAAAGCTTGCCCCAGTGCTGCTCGGCATAAAGTAGACCGGCCACCGATCCCGGTACGCCAATGGCTTTGTATCCGACGCGGCTGGCATTTGGGACGACGTTTCCCTGAGCATCAAGATACATGTCACGACTGGCGGCTTTGGGCGCTTTTTCACGGAAATCGAGGAAGTGCACTTCGCCATTTGCTTTGCGCAGAAGCATGAAGCCGCCGCCACCAATGTTTCCCGCCGACGGATGGACGACAGCCAGCGCAAAACCGGTGGCCACGGCTGCATCCACGGCGTTGCCGCCCTGGCGCAAAATGTTCGCACCAACCTGAGAAGCCTCCGGATGAATGCTGACCACCATGGCCTTGCGGGCATGAACTGGCCGCAGGCTCTGAGCGTGGCCCAGTTCAGCCGCCGCCATGCAGCAGACAACTAGCTTACAAATCAGAAGTTTACGCAGAACTGTCATCTGAATTGCGGACTCCGATGAGCTGGTACAATCCGGCCAAGGTTGCTGACCAACTCTTGCCGCCAAGGGCAGGGCCTGTTTGAGCTTTACAGGCCAGCAATGAGGCTAGCGTACCCATTGCAGGACAGTCAAATCGGGGTGAGCAGAAATAGCAACCAGCGCCAGATGAATGGTGGCTATTCTTTCGGCACGGTTTCTGATGTTTCTTCTGACTTGCCGCTTTCATTTCCGCGCACATCGACCGCCGAGACGGAGTAAAAATATTTCATTCCCGGCTGCACGCCCGCATCAGCAAAGCGCGGCGTTTTGACGAGGTCTGAATTGATCTTTACCGGCTGTTCATTTTCGAGGTGACGATAGACGTTGTAACCGGCCAAATCAGTTTCGGTGTTGGCTGTCCAGGTAATGTCGATAAACGAATTGGGTGCAGCTGCGCTGTAAACAGCTTCAACCCCTGCGGGATTCGCCGGCGGGAATGAATCGTGCGCCACCACATCAGCGACCGGTGAGTCGTCGCTCTCAATCTCGCCTTTGCGGCTACCATCCTGCCAGAGCGTTACGGGAACAATCCAGTACTGGTAACTCTTTTCCCACTCGATTCCGGTATCAATGAAGTTATTTGCCGGATCGCCGGCCTTCACTTGCGTTGCCACAACTGGATCCTTTGCGCCCTGTAGTCGCCGCATGATCTTGTAGACATACTGCGTTTGAGTGTTCGCAGTTGTTGGCACGGGGCCGGATGGCTCCCAACGAATCATAATGCCCGTGGGCACAGGAGTTGCCGAAACTTTCTGCGGCGGCGGCAGATTAGGAACCAAAGGTACGGAAACACGGTTGGGCAGGCCAAAAGATTTTCCGTTGTGTCCTTCCGCAAGGACTATGTAGACGGCAAAGTCGCCACTGCCTGAACGCGGCAGGTTCGTATCTGTTGCGGTGGCTTGGTCACCGCGGCCTTCTTTCAACGTAGGTTGCAAAGGCAGCTCGGCGATTGTCTGGAAAACAAGGTCTGAAGTTGCTTTTGACCTTAGCGCGCGTTGCACCAGCATCTTGCCCGGCTTGCGAATCAGCTCGCCGTCACTGGTTTCAGTCGGCGTCGTCCAGGTCAGCGTGACTGCGTCTCCTTTGCGGACAGCTTTCAGGTCGCCTACAAAGCGCGGAATGTCCGCCGAAGGAGGCAGCGGAGCACCAGGCACGCCGCAGCCGGTAAGCGTAGCGGCGAGAAACAGCACAAGGAGAGATGGGAGCGTTTTTAGCAAGTTTGGAAATCTTACCGCAGAGCACGCTGAGATCGCAGAGAAAGAATTAAAGCCGGCCTGAGACCAGAAGTCTGAGGGGTTCCCGAAAATTCTTTAGTAGGCATGTTTCAGCCCATATCCGCTTTGCAAGATTTTCTTCTCTGCGTTCTCTGCGGTAAATCGCCTTATAGAATGTATCTCGACAGATCCTGGTCCTTCACGATATCCGCAAGCATTTTCCTCACATAGTCGGCATCCACGTTGACAGCTTTCTCTTCCATGTCCGGAGCGTTGAAGCTGATCTCATCGAGCACGCGCTCCATGATTGTATGCAGGCGGCGCGCGCCGATGTTCTCCGTGGCTTCATTCACCTGGAAGGCGAAGCGGGCAACTTCATCCAGAGCTTCGCGGGTAAACGTCAGCTTCAGCCCCTCGGTTTCCAGCAGGGCCGTGTACTGCTTCACCAGCGAAGACTTAGGCTCGGTAAGGATGGCAATGAAATCCGTCATCGTGAGCGACTTCAATTCCACGCGAATGGGGAAGCGTCCCTGCAATTCAGGGATGAGGTCGCTGGGCTTGGAAACGTGGAATGCGCCGGCGGCGACGAAAAGAATATGGTCTGTCCGCACCATGCCGTAACGGGTGTTGACGGTGGTGCCTTCAACGATGGGCAGAATGTCACGCTGCACGCCTTCACGCGAAACGTCAGGCCCGTGGCCGCTCTCGCGTCCGGCAATCTTGTCGATTTCATCCAGGAAGATAATTCCGGATTGCTCCACGCGCTCCACGGCCGTGCGCGTTACCTGGTCCATATCTATCAGGCGTGATTCTTCTTCCTGCACCAGGTATTCAAACGCTTCACTGACTTTCATTTTGCGTTTCTTGGTGCGCTGGCCAAAAATGTTGGGCAGCATGTCCTTGATGTTGATGTCCATCTCCTCAACGCCCTGATTGGAGATGATTTCAAAAGCCGGAGTGGAACGCTCACGCACTTCCAGCTCCACCATGCTTTCGTCGAGCTTGCCTTCACGCAACTGGTTGCGCAGCTTTTCCCGCGTGCGGGAAGTTGAGTTGCCCTCTTCAGTCACCAAGGCGAAACCTGCTGTAGAACTGGTGGCAGCTGGAGTCGATGGCAGCAACAGGTCCAGCAACCGTTCTTCTGCCTGCTGCTCGGCTTTTTCCGTGACTTCTTCCAGCTTCTCTTCGCGCACCATGTCAATGGCGATTTCCACCAAGTCGCGAATCATTGATTCCACGTCACGGCCCACATAACCGACCTCAGTGAACTTGGAGGCCTCGACCTTCAAAAACGGGGAGTTCGCCAGACGGGCCAGCCGGCGCGCAATTTCCGTTTTGCCCACACCTGTAGGCCCGATCATGATGATGTTTTTTGGCATGATATCTTCCGCAATGTCAGGCGGAAGCTTCTGCCGGCGCATGCGGTTGCGCAACGCAATGGCCACGGCGCGCTTGGCGTCATGCTGGCCGACTACGTATTTATCCAACTCAGAAACTATTTCTTTGGGGGTAAGATCGTCCAGCAGGACGTCACTTTCGTCGGCCACACTGGGTAAGTAGATTGCCATGGGACTATTACTCCTGTCGCTTCGCTCCAAACCGCTCTTGACATTCTCTTGCGAAACAAGTGGCTCAGCCTCGCGGCTTCGTTCGTGTCTAGCCGATTTGGTTTGGCTAACTGCTAATTGCTAACTGCTATTTTCTATCCTTCACTCGAATCACAAACTTCAATCCTGACCACGTTTCGTCAATGGCGCAAACCTTCACGTCCACCAGCCCGCATTCAAGTCCCACGCGGCGCACGATATCTTCTGTCAGGTCAGTGGGACGTCCACTCGCTTTTTTAGGCCAGCCGATCCACAGCATGCCATCGGAAACCAATGCCGCGGAGAGCCGGGCAAAATCTTTCTGCAACTCCGCCAACCGGTCAGTGAAATAAACAATAACGTTGGCGCTGCCGGAAAGCCTGTCCGCGCTTTTTGCTCCTTCAGGAAGCTTGCCCAGGTCCTTGACGAAGCTGGCCGGGTGATTGCGCAGGATAATCCGGTGCCCGGGCTTGATCCCGATTTTTTGGATGAGCGGCGTTCCTGAATAGCCTGCCATTGGATTCAACGCGCGGGCGCCGGTGCTCCCGCTTTTTCCGGAATCGATGAGAGCTCTTCAACGGTGAAATTCTCATTGGTAAAGATACAGATTTTTCCCGCAACCTTCATGGCCTCTTCAGCAATCTTGCGGGCTGGAAGCTCAGTGTTATCGATCAGAGCGCGGGCAGCGGCCAGTGCGTAGGAGCCACCGCTGCCGATAGCGGCAACTCCGCCATCAGGCTCAATCACGTCTCCGGCGCCACTGATGAGGAAAGTGATGGTATTGTCGGCGACGAGCAGAAGCGCTTCCAGATGGCGCAGCATTTTGTCCGTCCGCCATTCCTTGGCCAGTTCGACCGCAGCACGGCCCAGATTGCCGTGATATTGCTCCAGTTTTGCCTCAAAGCGGGAGAAAAGAGAAAAAGCGTCTGCCGTGGAACCGGCAAAGCCAGCCAGAATCTTGTCACTATAAAGCCGGCGGATCTTGCGTGCCGTATGTTTGATAACGCCTTCGCCCAGCGTAACCTGGCCATCAGCGGCCATCACCACACTGTTACCGCGGCGCACGCACACTACCGTGGTGGAGCGGATTTTTGCCTTGTTTTCAGCCAGTTGTTTTCGTGCGGAATTTACTGATTTCTTTGATGACATGAGGACAATTCTTAATTATACCGCTATATGTAGATGCCCGGCCGGACGATGGACTTAGGCTTATTTCAGGTGCTTGAACGTGGCTGATATGTGCATCCAAAGTAGTACGATGTACAAGCTAGCAGGAGGGAAACATGCTTAAGAAAGTCAAAACACTCATTGCCGCGTTTGTGATCCTGTCATTCCTTGGCGGAGTAGTTCCCGCGCGGGCGCTTGATCGCGATGACGACAGAAGGTGCGAAGAACGAATCCGCAATGCGGAACATAAGCTGCATGATGCGGAGCGCAAACATGGTGAGCACAGCCGCCAGGCGGAAAGCAAGCGCCGCGACCTGGAAAACGCGCGGGCACGGTGCCATCACGGAGACCGGGACCATGACCACGATCATGATCACCGCTAAACTCCGTTGAGACATCTGCTGCTTTTTGAGGCTGGGCTATCGCTGTCCGGCCTTTCTTTTTTCGTGCCGCTTTTCATCGCCGGCAGAGACTTTGATAAATTCTCTGCATGGCAAAAACGGTCCCTTTGGGCATTCGCGGGCAGGCGGAAGAAACCGTTGAGCACAAGCACACGCTCAACCACCACAATGACAAGCTGCCGCCAATTTATTCCACGCCCAACATGATTGGGCTGATGGAGTGGGCGGCGGCAAACGCCATGCTGCCATTCCTGGATGAGGGCGAGATCAGCGTCGGAACGGCGATCAACATTGAGCATCGCGCACCCACTACGATTGGCGATCTGGTTAAGACCGAGGCGGTGCTGGAGTCGCACGACGAGCGGTTCTATATTTTTCGCGTGACAGCGCACAACGGCAAGGCAGAGATCGGGCGTGGGACGGTCACGCGGGCCATTGTGAATCCAGCCAAGGTCGCGGAGCGGCACGCCAAGCGGCACAGCAAGTAAGTTTGCCGACAATCCATTTGTTCCTGAATATCTTCTTGGCTCCCATGAAGGAGAGACTCTTGTTCACCGGACACTACAGCTTTAGCTTCGCCGGTAAGGCGCTCGCCGGTAAATCCGGCGATCAAGACAGTGAAAAACGCATTCCGCTTTGGCTGTTGTTCATCGCCGTCCAATTCATTGACGTACTTTGGTCGATCTTTGTGCTGCTGGGGATTGAGAAGGTGCGGATCGTCCCCGGCATCACCGCTTCCAACGCGCTCGACCTGTATTACATGCCTTATACGCACAGTCTTTTGAGCGTGCTGTGCTGGTCAGCGCTGGCGTATGCGGTTTGCCAGATCGTCCCGGGCCTTCGCGGCAGGCGAACCGGGTTGATTTTGGCGGCTGCAGTCTTCTCCCACTGGATTCTCGACTTGATTGTGCACCGCCCTGATCTGGCGCTTTATGACAGCGTGGGCAAGATGGGATTTGGGTTGTGGAATTATCGCGGTGCGGCGTTTGTGCTGGAGATGGCGGTGTTGTTCAGCGGCGCGGCCATGCTGTATCGAACGGCGGCTCATCGTGGACGGCTCATTGGATTTGTGATTTTCCTTGCGGCGTTGCAAGTGTTTGGAACATTCTTCTTTCCGCCACCGCCAAGCGACCATGCTGCCGCGATGACAGCTTTGGTTTCTTACATTGTGCTGGCGCTAATAGCGTGGTGGGTGGAAGGCCGCATCCCGCCAGCGATACGATTTGGCCGGTAAAAGCACTATCTGGATAGTATCTTTATGCTAACCAACGTCCTTCTAGTTGTGCTCGGCGTGCTGGCTGCCGTGGTGGGGTTCGCCGGGTTTTTTGGCAGATCCATCCGTGTGCGCTCTTCAGTCCGGACAAAATCTAAACGTCTGCGCTCTTCCGCCCCGAAAAAAGAAGAAGAGGTATTTCGCTATCAGCAAGAAGAAAAAGAAGAAGTGATAGTTCGCTCTCAACCGACGTCCGGTGGTTCTGATCGCCCTCCCGAAGAGGAAGAAGAGATGGACTTCTCACCCATCGAGCCTGAAGAGCTAGAAATAGAATTACCCGACATTGAGCCGAATGCGCGGGTTGACCTTCCGAGTCCGCCACCCCCGCCTCCCGCCGCTGCTTCCCCACCCGCGCATGTACCATCAGGTACGCATTCCGCGTCTCCGCGTGCACCGGCGCCCACTGCTCCGCCATCGGCAAACGCGGGCGTGATTCCAGAAGCTCAGATTTCACCCGTACTACCGCATGGCGAGAAGGTGCAATTTACCTGCGGATATCCAGGTGCGGTGTCGGCCAATCAGTGGTACAACCTGCTGCTTTACATCCATCTTGTGGAGCGGGCGCAGGACGTGCGTAACCTGCTGGAGAAGCAGTCTGCTGAGATCGGTTCTGAGCCGGTGACTTCGGGCGCCATTGCCGCACGCACCATAGCGCGCGGAACCAGTCTCAAGCTGGTTCCTGAGCTAAAAGGATTCCGCTTCAATCCGCCGAGCCTAGAACTAGACTGGCTTGAGGACGTGCAGCAAGTGCGTTTCCGTATCATGGCCGGGGACGACCTCGCCGGATCCTCCAGCCTTGGTGCAATTGACATTTACGCAGCTGGAGTACTGATTGCACAAGTGCCGCTCTCCGTTCGAGTGCGCCAACCGGGCGAGATTGAGAATGCGGAGTCGCAAATAATCCTGACCAGGATGTTCGAAAAGGTATTTGCTTCATACTCGCACAAGGACAAAGCTGTGGTTGATGCCTGCTGCGCGTTAAGCAGGTCGATGGGCATCTCCATGTTTGTGGATTCCGCCTCCCTGCTTAGCGGCGACGATTGGGAGAAGAAGTTGCATGAGGCTATCCGTGGCTCCGACGTGTTCCAGCTTTTCTGGTCGCCCAATTCGTCAGCTTCAAAGGAAGTGGAAAAGGAGTGGCGGGCTGCGTTGGGCCTGGTCGGTGAAAAGACGGAGCGTTTCATTCGTCCCTTGTACTGGCTGCAGCCCCTCCCGACTGTGCCTAAGGAGCTGAACGCGTTTCATTTCGCGCAACTTCCTCTGGAAAGCATGATCGAACTGCTTAGCCGAACGGCTACTTCCGGCGGATGAGGCTGCCAATAAGGTGTCCAGCTAGTACCATATTCCTGTGTCCCTTCCCTTCATGATTCAGGCGCAAGCCGATGCTGCCCGACAGGCCCGCATTCACACCGCCCACGGCCCGGTGGAGACGCCCGCGTTCATGCCTGTCGGCACGGCGGGGACGGTGAAAGCCGTTTCGCAGGACATTCTGGAAGATCTGGGCGCCCAGATAATCCTGGGCAACACATACCATCTCTATCTCCGACCGGGACACGAACTGGTGCGCAAGCTGGGCGGGCTGCATAAGTTCATGAGCTGGGAGCGCGCGCTACTCACCGATTCCGGCGGCTTCCAGGTATTCAGCCTGAGCGAGTTGCGCAAAGTAAAGGAAGAAGGCGTGAGTTTCCGCTCGCATCTGGACGGCACGTCGCATTTGTTCACCCCTGAACGGTCGATGGAAATCCAGATCGCGCTGGGCGCAGACATTGTGATGGCCTTTGACGAGTGCACCGAGCATCCGGCGGAGCGGGAACGGGCAAGGCAATCCATGGAGATGACGCTGCGCTGGGCCAGGCGATCGAAAGACTATTTTGAGGCGCACAAGCATGAGGTGCCGTGGACAGAATCGGGGAATCGGGACATCGGGACATCGGGGGATCGGGACATCGGGAAAACTGAAGAATCTGTTCCTGCGCAGCCGGGGGCGGCTGCGGTCCACTATTCCATCACCAAACCCAATGCGCCTGCTCTCTTCGGCATTGTCCAGGGCGGCATGTACGCCGATCTCAGGCGCGAATCAGCGGAGCGGACAGTTGAACTGGATTTTCCCGGTTACGCCATCGGCGGACTGAGTGTGGGCGAATCCCGCCCTAAAACCATGGAAATGATCGCCACTGTACTCGAGCTACTCCCAAAGGACAAGCCGCGATATGTCATGGGTGTGGGGTACCCGGAGGAGATCGTACAGTACGCCGCGATGGGAGTGGACATGATGGACTGCGTGCTGCCTACGCGGGCAGCGCGGCACGGTCTGCTCTTTACTTCAGAAGGAAGAATCAACATCAAGAACGCGCGTTACGCCCAAGACCAGGGGCCACCCGACCCAAAATGTGCCTGCCGGGTCTGCAACCGATATACCCGCGCCTACCTGCGGCATCTTTTTGTCTCGGCAGAGCCGCTGGCCGGTGTGCTGAATACGGTGCACAATCTGGCGTTCTATCTTGACACTATGCGTAGTGTGCGTCATGCTATAACGCTTGGGGACCTCTCAGGAATTCTGTCAGGCAGTATTTCCTTGACCTGAGCTCCCTGATTCAAGCGTCAAATAGAGAAAACCTCCGAAATACTCCAGCGTCGGCGTGCCATTCGCGGAGTCCCAAGGCGGGATTTGATCAGCGGTCACAAATCAGGGTATAGGGCTCTCACTCCTGGAGAGGCGAGTGTGTGCGCGGTTGTGAAGGCACTTTTTGAATGATGAATAACGCGATAAGTATGTTTCTGTTTCAGGGCGCCGCAGGCGGCGGTCTGGGCATCTTCCTGCTGCTCCCCCTGCTTTTTATTTTTGCCACATTTTATTTCCAGCAGCGCAAGACCAAGCGCTGGCAGGCAGTCCTAAGCAGCGTGAAAAATGGCGACCGGGTGACCACCGCCGGAGGGATCCGCGGCCTCGTCATCGCACTCAAGGACGACGCCGTTCATCTGCGCGTGCCGCCGGACAATTTGCGGCTGGAAGTGGCGAAAGCCTCCATTACCTCTATTAATCGTGAAGAAGAAGAAAAGAAACCATCGTAAAGAAGCACTTAGAACATGCAGAAAAATCTACTTTTAAAAACCGGAATCATCGTCGCCATCCTTCTGATTTTTGTTTACGGCATGCTGGGCCCCAAGCTGTTTAGCGGCGCCGGCCTTAAAGCCTCTCTCTTGGACCGCATTCATCTTGGCCTGGACCTGAAGGGCGGGTCCCACCTGATTCTTCAGGTGATGGTGAATGACGCTGTTGGCGCGCAGTCTGACCATGCAGCGGAATTGATGAAGGACGAGCTGCAAAAGGCCAAGGTCAATTACGCCGATATCGCCAAGGTCGATAACCAGCCGGAAAAGGTTGTCATTAAAGGCGTTCCGCTGGATGCGTCCTCTACGATCCGGGGCATTGTGAGCGACCATTTGCCGGAATATGACGTGGCAGCCGGAGCAGACAATAGCTGGGTGTTGACCATGAAGCCACAGCAATTGACCGAGCTGAAGGACCACACACTGGAACAGTCGATTGAGGCAATCCGCACCCGCGTGGACAGCCTGGGCGTGAGCGAGCCTCTGATCCAGAAAAACGGCTTGGGCGATAACCAGATTCTTGTCCAGTTGCCCGGCGTGGACGATCCGGGACGGGTAAAAGAGATCATTCAGTCCACGGCGCGATTGGAGCTGCGCGAGGCACTGGATCACGGTCAAACTTACCCTAGTGAGCAAGCCGCGCTTCAGGCCCATAATGGCATTCTTCCAGCAAATTCTGTGATATTGCCAAGCAAGCCGCGCAGAGGCGAGCAAGACGGCGGATTCATCATTGTGAGCCGCGTACCTGTTGTCGGCGGGACTGACATCCGTAGCGCAGACCAGGGCAACAAGTCTGACACAAACGAGCCAATCGTTAATTTCTACCTCACCGCTGCAGCGGGCAAAAAGTTTGCCACGTTTACGGCGGCGCACAGTAAAGACAGCGCCGATCCCAGCAATCTGGCCATTGTGCTGGATAACAAGGTGATCACCGCGCCTTCCATCAATTCCCAGATTTCCGATAGCGGCATCATCGAAGGTGGATTCACGGAAGAGAGCGCAAAAGACCTGGCTATGTTGCTGCGTTCCGGCGCTTTGCCGGCCAGCCTGCATTATCTGACCGAACGCACCGTGGGGCCTTCTCTGGGCGCGGATTCCATCAGGGCAGGCGTAAAAGCTGCCATCGCCGGAATGACGGCCGTGCTGATTTTCATGCTTGTTTATTACCGTGGCGCGGGCATAAATGCCGATCTGGCGCTCATCTTGAATCTGGTAATCTTGCTGGGCTTTATGGGTTTCTTTGGCGCGGTGCTTACACTGCCGGGAATTGCGGGCGTGATTCTCACTGTAGGTATGGGCGTGGATTCCAATGTGCTGATCTTTGAGCGCATTCGGGAGGAACTGCGCAGCGGGAAAGCCCCTGCTGCCGCCGTTGACCAGGGCTTTGACCGCGCCTGGACGACGATTCTGGATACCCACGTCACTACGATCGTTTCCGCATTGATTCTGTTTTTTGTGGGAACCGGGCCGGTGAGCGGATTCGGTCTTACGCTGATTTTCGGCCTTCTGGCCAACCTGTTTACCGCGGTTTTTGTTTCCCGCGTCATTTTCGATGCTGTCCTCAGCCGCAAGGGGCGGGGCGAAGCTTTAAGCATCTAGTTCAAAAGGTCAAAATAAAGTGGAATTTTTTCGTAATACAAATATCGATTTCCTGGGTAAAAAGTGGTACTTCCTCAGCTTCTCGCTGATCTTCAGCGTGGCCGGCATTCTTTCCATGCTGTTCTGGCACGGCATTCCACTGGGCGTGGATTTCCGCGGCGGCACGCTGGTGTACGTGAAGTTTGTTGATGCGCCAAATGTGAAAACCATCCGTGGCGATCTGGACAAGGCCGGACTGCACAATGCGACCATCCAGAGCTATGGCAGTCCTGCCGATAACGAAGTGGTGATCAGGCTGGATTTGAAGGAGACAAGCGAAGCCGATCTCTCCAAGGGCAAGAACCAGATTATCAACGCGCTTGAGACAAATCCCGTCGCGGGTAAGCAGGACATCAATAACAGTGACCGGATTGGCTTTACCGCCGTCCGAGACGCTTTATTGGCCGCCGATCCTTTGCACGCAGAACCTGCGGAATATGACCGGCAGGCGCGCCGGATCTTGGATTTTCGCGATAAGGAACATGGCGGCGTAATCAAGTCCCTGGACGATCTGAAGGGCGTTGTTCCCGACTCCGTTCTGAATGCGCTGAAACAGGCCTTTTACACCAGCGACTTTGGCGTTCGCAGCGCAGATATTGTTGGCCCTCAGGTCGGCGGACAGCTTAAAAAGCAGGCTACTCTGGCGGTTGTATTTTCGCTGATCGCCATGCTGGTGTACCTGTGGTTCCGATTTGAAATGATCTATGGCGTGGCCGCCGTGGTGGCGGTTTTTCACGATACTTTAATCACCGTGGGAGCGTTCTCCTTGACGAATCAGGAGATAACCCTTACTGTTATCGCCGCGATTCTAACCCTTGTTGGCTATTCCATGAATGACACCATCGTGGTGTTTGATCGCATTCGAGAGAACGTAAAGATGATGCGTCGGGAGAGCCTGGCGGAGATCGTAAATAAGAGCATTAACCAGACGCTGAGCCGGACGATCCTGACTTCAGGGCTTACATTCCTGACGGTGCTCTCACTGTATCTTTTTGGTGGCGAAGTACTTCACGGGTTTTCCTTTGCCCTCGTAGTCGGCATCATAATAGGTACATATTCGTCCATTGCTGTAGCAGCCCCCATGCTCGTGGCTTATACGGAATGGCGTTCAAAAAGCTCAGGAAGAGGAGCAATTCCGCTTCCCGCCCCAGGCGCAAAGGGCAAAGTTCGAGTGAAAGTATAGGACCGGAGATTTTTTCCGGGTTGTGGGAGCAAAACAAGCAGTCCCGGTGTCCAATGTATTTAATCGCTTAGTCCCCCTAGGATTGGAGATATCGGCATGTTTGAAGACAGCCTGATGGAATCCGGAGGCAGAATAAAGACCAACCAGAAGTGGACAGGATTGGTTTCTACTCTGGTGCAACTTGGTTTGGTGGGTTTTCTGGTACTGCTGCCCCTTATTTTTACTGAGGCTTTGCCAAAAGGACAGCTGACAACGTGGCTCGTCGCTCCTCCACCGCCTCCACCGCCTCCGCCGCCGGCCGCCCCGCAGATTCAGCACATACAGAAAGTCAGCGAAATCGTTGACGGCGCGCTCCGCACCCCCAGCAAGATTCCCAAAAAAGTTCAGATGATTGAGCACGAAGAAGCCCCGCAACAGAACGCTGGCGTAATGGGTGGCGTGGTTGGCGGCGTTCCCGGCGGCTCGTCAAATGGAGTGATTGGCGGAATTATTGGATCAGCCGCACCGCCTCCTAAAGTCGCCGCACCGCAGAAGTTACGCGTTTCATCGGGCGTTGCCGATGGTCTTAAGGTCCACGACGTGCAACCGCAGTATCCGCAGATGGCCCGAATTGCCCACATTCAAGGTGATGTGCTATTGCAGGCGACGATAAGTAAGAGCGGAGTCATCGAAAACCTTCGGGCCGTCCAGGGGCATCCAATTCTCATCCAGGCTGCGATGGATGCCGTGAAACAGTGGAAGTACAAACCTTACATCTTGAACGGCGAACCGGTGGAAGTGGAAACAACGATTAAAGTCCAGTTCCACATGTAAAGCAGTTTTGTTCAACGAAATACTGATGGCGGGGCGATACCCGCTGTCCCGGCCCCGAGAATGAAGAAGGTTCATCGCGTCCCTGTAGTCGCGCGCTGTTCTCCGTTCTATCCCGCCCCGTGAAGGGGGCAACACTCTCGGCAAACAATTGATTAAAAGTTCTGAGGAGGAAAACTTAAACCCATGCTTGTCGCAAATCTTGCAACTCTTACGATCGCCAAAGTGCACATCCTAGCTTTCTGGCTCCAGGCAGCAGCAGGCGATGATGCCGGTACTATCGGCTGGGACCCCATCCACTTGTGGAAACAGATGAGCTGGGTCGCCCAGGTCGTCGTAGTCGTTCTCTTTATTATGTCGGCCTGGTCCATTGGCGTCATGATTGACCGCTGGATCGCATTCAGCGCCGCTCGCAAACAATCCCGCCAGTTCGCTCCTGTGGTTGCCGGCGCCCTGCGTGAAGGCAAGCTCGATGAAGCCATTCGCGTGGCAGAACGCAACAAGAAAAGCCATCTGGCCAAAGTGGTGACCGCTGGCTTGCAGGAGTTTAAAGCCCACGGTGAATCCACGGAAATCCCTGGCGAGCAGATAGAAGCCAGCAAGCGCGCCCTGGAACGGGCGGAAGCCATTGTCCACGCAGAATTGAAGCGTGGCTTGGGCGGCTTGGCCACCATCGGTTCAACAGCGCCGTTCGTCGGCCTGTTCGGAACGGTAATCGGAATTTTGAACGCCTTTAAGAAGATCTCTGAACAGAAGGCAACAGGTCTGGGCGCGGTCGCCGGCGGTATTTCTGAAGCGCTGGTC
>DASXKZ010000277.1:0-23890 GCA_036496525.1 Candidatus Angelobacter sp. | reverse complement strand
GAGCTGGATGGAAGGCTCTGGAGTGCACCGTTGGGGGTAAACAAATTTTCATTGAGAAGCCAATCCCGCTTCAAGGTGTCTATGAGCCTCAAGGGCGACTGGGCAATGAATCCCCTGATGCGTTCTGCTCGATAATAAGGGCCAAATGTCCTGTTACCTCCATGCCATGCCCTCAAGTGGCGGAAGTGTGGCCCACGATAGAGCTGCTGTTAAGTTGGCTTCGCGTCAAAGCGCGTCACTATTGGCTTTTACATGGACACGTAGGCTTCGGGGCCTCCTATCGTGGTAGCCGATTTGCACAGGATCCACGGCAGCTGAGTCAAATAAATTTCGCTAGCTACGGACCTACTCTGATTGTGCGCCCGCTAACGGAGAGCATATGGCTGACATTAGCTGCTGACATAGCAGTTGGAACCGAACCACCGGTCTCCGAAGCACTGTTCTGTGATGCGTTATTAAGTGTTGGCGCTGGCGACGATATAAAAGCAATACTGGAAATGGGAGTCGCGGCTGAAGTCGAACTGAGTCACCTTTTGGGCGAGGCATCATTGTTGCTGCCCGCGACACAAGACAAAGCGGATTACGCGAAGAAAGGAGATCGTAATAATTTCTATTCAAAACTAGACGAGTGGCCACAAAAACTTGGGCTGGAAGCAGCCTCGTCTTTTTCGATGGGCGGTCTGTTTATCGGCTGGGCTGACGTCGTGAAAGAACTCTACAATCTCAGGGGCAGTGTGGCTCATAGTGGAAAACTCCGTCCCGGCATTGCTGCGCGTAGTGCTGCGGAATATATCCTGGCGGGAAATGCTCTTTTTGCTTATTGTCGAGACCAACGAGTAAAAGCAGGGTTATCGTGTTACAGCTATCCAGCGGGCCAATATCCCTATCACCAAGTTTATGTTTTCCGTGACGGAATGATGTCCTATGTGTCATCTCCATTAGTTGGTACCTTCACCAGTTGATCATCGGCACGGCGAACGTAAGTAGCTTGAAAACCCGCCTTTCGGCGGTGTTTGGCTCAAGTGCTAGTCGGTTGCCATCGCTTGAGCGGTTTGTAGTTCCCGGTCTTCCAGTCCGAGTAATTTGGAGTCACCGTCATGTTTGCCTCAACGTCGAAACCAGCGCATTTGAAAGTGTTGAACCATGTTGAACCATGTTGAACCCTGAGACAGTGCTGTGTTTAGCCATTGTGCGCGATTCACGCTCGGCATGACACGAGGCAGTGGGAGCGCCGTCCACAACCTACCGGGAAATTAAGCAAATAGCCCACAGATTCTTTCAAGCGTTCAGTACAAACGCCACCTTTATAGCCGCACTTTCTTGTTTGGACGAAACCGCCCGATCAAAGTGCATGAGTTGCAAGGCGGCCTGCCCGATCTTTCCACCAATTGACTGCTCGTCTTGCCAGCGCATGCAAGGAACGGCCCACTAGAGGAACGCCCTGCAATTTCTGAAGTTGCTCCTGCTCCCACTCCACGCGATTTTCGTAACTCCAGTGCGCCAGCGTTTCCAGTAACATGCCGGCAGCGCGAAGCTCGCCATCGGCATCTCGAGGCAGCGTGCGAGATTCCGTCAGCACAGTCTCATAAAGGCGAATCCACTGATGAATGCCTTCTGCAATGCCTGTTTCCCGCCGGGCGCATTCACTCACCTGTCTCGCGTCGGCGGGATCATAGCGTTCAATTTCAGTCATGATTGCCGCCGGCTGCAGAGGCTTGGTGAGCGCCTTCACACCCAGGTTCATCCGCCGCAGATCGGCAAAATTCTGGGTGGTGACCATGGGGCCAACGCCGCTTGTGTCACAAAGAACGGTGGCGCAGCCAACAGCCGTTGCTTCCAGCGCGCAGCGAGCCTTCGCAAAAACCAAGTCATATTCCGGAAGTATCCGCTCGGGATTTTCTTGAGGCTTGCCGACCATTCTGCCCATCACGTCGAGTTTAATTCCCATCCGGCCGCATGCCCGGCGAACCACAGGAAGGTGCGTGTGCTCTGCCGCGTAGTTGCTGAACACCAGCGCCCGGCGGGGGCGCGAAGGCAGGGGAGGGCGCTGCTGGAATCTTTCCAGATCAATAAAATTCAGGATTGTCTCAATGCGCGCGCGCGGGATTTCAGGTTTGCTCTCGAGGTCCGCGCGGCAACGGGCATCGACCGCAACATAGCGAAGGATGCGGGGAAAATAGAAAGGGTATCCGTAGAAATCCGGGCTATGATGCGCGAACACAGCGGGCGCCAGCGGGAACTGGAGCAGGGCGCGCAACGCCTCACGGTAGAACTGTCCGTGAATGATGTCTGGTTCCAGGGACATTTGCGCCAGACGGTCTGTCACCGCGATGCCGTGAGAGGCAATTTCATCGGATACAACACCTAGCCGGGGTGAATAAACGCAAGGAGTGTGCCCCAGGCGCTTCAGCCAGATGGCCAGGTCCCGCGTAACCGACTGCGTGCCGCCATAAGAGTCAAGATAGAGATTCGTGATGAGGATCTTCAGGGTTACCTCACAAACGAGCGCCGCGGCAGTAAGACGGCGCAGATTCGTGGTTACGCAACCCGACGTCCAGTGTTCCGGCGTGTTCGCGAATTGCAGTCACGATCGGAACAATATGCTCCCGATAGCGAATGACTGAAACGTACTTCCCTTCGGCTTTCCGCTGTTCTCCCCAGCGTTCATAATGCGGTTTGCCGGACTCTGCCCACGGCTGCGGAACCGTCAAATTGTTTTTCTTCAGGCACTCGACGCCAAAATACTCTTCACCATAATGTTGAATTGCACTTTGGACCTCGCCGCTCAGCTCGGCATAGCTCCGGGCGGCCTGCAGCTTGCGGCGCAGCAGATCATTATCAAGACGCAGGTGCATGCAATCACGATCATGCGAGGGCTCGTAACTCGACTCTCCTTCGGTAAGAGAGAAACCGTAATTCGGTATGGAGACCTTGCCGGCGCGCTGGACGAGCGCAACAGCGGCGTCAATCAGCTCACGGCAGAGGTCGTGTGTAGGATTGAACCCTTCACTCAAATCTCCGGCAACGAAATCAATAGAGTGGCTGACGAAAGACTCAGCCATCGCATCGAGAAGATTCAGAAAGAACGATACGCGCTGCTCCAAAATGGCTTCGTAGATCTCCACATCGGTAGCGGCGCCAAAAATCTCGCCACGCTCAGTGCCCAGTTGTGCCAGAAGATTTTCAGTAGCGGATAAACGCGAGACACCGTTCTGGCCGGAGCCATCCGTCAAGACATAAACCCTGGGATGGTGTGTTGCGATCCATCCGAAAACCTTCAATTCATGCCCTGGGTGGCCGATCACCACGGCGGCGCGACGGTAAGAATCCAGAGGCTCTGGGGCAAAGAGACAAGACAACATGGTGACTCCTTCTCCAACCGGCTGGAGACCTTTCTGAAAATGAATTTGCTTGCGGTACTAAAGCCCTGGGAAAGCCAATTCCTGATCTGATCTTTGTTCGCGGTTGTGCAATCTTATAACACATGCTGCCAGCAGAAAAGCCAGCAGTGTATCGGAAACAAGGGTCGCTGCCACAGCTCCCCACCAACCATGCTGAGGGATCAGGACCACATTCAGCAGAATATTGGTGATTGCAACCAGACTTTGGACCGCAACTCGCAAGCTCTGGAAGTCGGCGCCGGTAAGGCTGTCAGCGCAAAAGAATTGCACGGATTTGAGTGCAGGCAAAACAGCCAGCCAGCGGAGGATTGAGACGGTTTCGGCATAGCCAGGACCTAGAATCTTCACAACAACAGGCGCGCACGAAAACAGGACCACGCCCGCAACCAACGAATACAGAAGCGCTCCGGGGAGCCAGACTGCGGCCAATCGTGAAGCTTGCCGGATTCCGTGCCTGCCCTGACGGAAGAACTGCGGGTAAGTCACCGTCAAGAGTGCCTGGACAGGCACAAAGGCTGCGGAGAGAATTCGGTAGGCCGTGCCATAGACTGCCGTGGTGCTCAGGTCCGCTAATCTCGCCAATAGGAATTTGTCCGCGTCATTATTAACGGTCTGCGTCAACGGGCTCAGGACAAATCCGAAACCCTCCTTCAGCTCTTCGGCCCGCGGCAATCTCCTCAAGTTGGGCTTTCCAAATCGGACTACGGATCGCCACATCGACAAACCGGCGACCAGAACACCGGTTCCGCCATAGATCGCCAGCCAAGTTGTCATAGTCCGATCCGGGCGGATAAGAGAAAGAACGTCAGCACAGCGCCGGCGCGCGCACACATGACCAGCATCTCGAGTTGCGATTTACGGTCAATCTCATGGAGACCCTGCAGGGTCATCCCGATCAGTTGTGTCCACCGCCACGCCAGAAGTTCCGTGAAGATCAGGGCAATGATTGCATAGGTTGGTACGGACTTGGGTAAGAGCAAGCGGCAAGTTACGCCGGCGACAAGACTGGCCAGCAGTCCAAACCAGAAAGAAGCGCTTACGGCTTTGTTCCAGCGCTCCGCCACTTGCTCGCTCTGCCGGGAAACATGCTTGATGAGCGTGTTGACTGTTCCCATCGCGGCAAATGGAGTCAGGATGGACGTAACGGCGCAGATACCCACGAAGGCGCCAAGATCTCTAACCGGAAG
The DNA here is from genome assembly GCA_036496525.1 of Candidatus Angelobacter sp. Classification (GTDB taxonomy): domain Bacteria; phylum Acidobacteriota; class Terriglobia; order Terriglobales; family Acidobacteriaceae; genus Angelobacter. Next base: position 19,302 of record DASXKZ010000277.1, on the reverse strand, counting down.
CGACTTCGCCAACAAGAGAAAAGAAGCCGCCTGCACGATGATCTGTCCGCCCTGACTTGCAAAAGCCCAGGACCAGCCAATGACATGGGGCCGCGTGAGTGGGGCAGATTGAGTTGATATTGAATCAGCCATGGACAAGGAGCCCTTCGAGTTTACCCCAACTCCAGGCTTCCAACAGGAAGCTTGCCGAATCCCCGATCACTTTGGCCACGGGCGCTCCAACTCCATTGCCGCCTAGCTCGCCTGCGGCTTCGCGCGAAAGTCTCTTTTTAGATATTTCGTCATCCTGCGCTCGAAGTGAACATCTCGCCGGTTGAGTGCAACCATTTGCACACTGAAAATGCTCAGAGGGAAATCATTGTCGCTAGCAGTCCGGCCCTTGGCGATACCGAGGTTATCTCGTCACACAGTGGCTGGCTTCGCTCTGAAAAATTGGTTGACAAACCAGCTATTCTGGATTGCCTTTTCTACGATCTTCGGTAATACTTGTCGCAATTTTTGGAGCTGAAAAAACTGGGCCCTGCTGTCCCCAATTGAACTAAAAAGTCTCCCAGCTCCGATAAGGCTCGAATTCACACAACGGAGAATTACCATGAGGAACGCCTCTCTGCGTGCATGGCACGCAGCTGTGCTGTTTGCTGTTTTGTCCTTCTGCGCGTCTTCCGCTTTTGCCCAAGACCCTCAAGCTTCCCCTGCACCTTCACCCGCGCCGGCCACCGATCCAACAACGGCGACAGACGATGCCAATCCTGTACCTCCTCCCGATGCTGCTTCGCCGGACCGGCTGGATCTGGATACGGATACCGATAGCGCCGATCTACCGGCTTTCTTTAAGGGATCGATTGATACGGAAGACTATCTGCGCATGCGCAATGCTCATATTCGCAGGCTGCGCGGCCTCATGGACAAGGAGTATTCTCCCTCGCGTCGAAACGGCGCCATCTCCGATGCTCGAGCGCGCGAGCAGCAGTTGAGACAAGCAGCGCAAGGCGCCGGGATTCCCGATCCAAATTTTGTTGGCCCCACCACCCCGCAGGCATCCAGCTCTCTGCTACCGGCCAGCCTGTTGCAGGCGTGGACTCCGCTCGGACCATCTCCAATTCCCAACGGACAGACTACCGCAGTAAGCCAGGCGGTGAGCGGACGCGTGACCAACATTGTGATCCATCCCACCAATGAAAACATTGTCTATGTGGGAACAGCACAAGGCGGCGTGTATCGTACGCTCGATGGCGGCACAACCTGGACCGCTTTGACAGACGATGCCCTTTCTCTTGCGAATGGAGCTTTGGCCCTGGATCCGCTGGATCCGACGACGCTTTTCGTCGGAACCGGAGAAGGAAACCTTTCCGCCGATAGTTTCTCCGGCGTGGGTCTCTACATCATCAAGCACGCAGATTCCACACCCCAACTGCTTGGTCCCTTCAATCTAGATACCACCGGCACTGACGTGTTCACCGGACGCGCCATCACGCGGATACTTGTCGATCCTCTGGACGACAACGTTGTTTTTGTCTCCACGACTTCAGGAATCGGTGGAATCGGCGCTGATTCTATTCCCTCAGTGCTGCTTGCCAATCTGCCGAGCCGCGGGTTGTATCGCAGCACCAATGCCATGTCAGCTGGTCCGCGATTCAGCAAGATCACTGTCCAACCCGCCAACGGCGGCAATCGCGGGATTACAGACATTGCCTTCGGAGCCACGCCGAACACCCTGATTGCCGGCGTGAACGGCTTCAGCACGGGCGGGAACGACGGCGGAATCTGGCTTTCCACCAACGCTCTGGATCCGACCCCGACGTTCACTAACCAGGTCGTAGTTGGCACAGCCACTGCAACCATCCAGATTCGCTTTGCCTCGAACACCGTCAACGGCGTTACCACCATGCTGGCAGCCACGGGCGAGAGCCCAGTACCCAATGGCTCAAATTGCGGCGCTCCGGGATGGGTACGCAGATCGACGAACGGCGGCGTTACCTGGAGCCTTGGACTCATTCAGACCAGCGGCTTCTGCAACTCGCAGTGTTTTTATGACATGTCGCCGGCCATGGACCCAACGAATTCCAACATCATTTATCTGGGCGGCGCAGCGAATGCAGACACCAATCCGGCGCGGGCCACCTGCCGCAGCAATGTGCTGACGCGCACTCTCGACGGCACGAATTTCAGCCGCATCGACACGGGCCTGCATGCCGACACGCACGCGGTAGCAGTAGCGCCATCCAATCCCAGCGTTGTCTACTTTGGCAGCGATGGCGGTGTGTGGCGCTCCTCCAACCAGGGCACAACCTGGCAGAGCATCAACACCGCTGGCTTCCAGGCTACTCAATTCCAGAGCGTTGCGGTGCATCCCAGCGACCGCAATTTCTCGATCGGCGGCACGCAGGATAACGGCACGAATTTCTTCCGTCCTGACGGTACGTGGACGCGCGCTGACTTCGGCGACGGCGGCTTTGCCCTGATCGACCAGAGCGCCACCGACACCACCAACGTAACGATGTATCACACGTATTTCAACCAGACCAACAACCTGATCGGCTTTGGCCGGGTCACCACCACGGCCAACGCGCAGGACAACGGCTGGGGCTTCTTAGGATGTAACGGAACGGTGGCCAACAATGGCTTTCGTTGCGCCGACACCGTCCTGTTCTACGCGCCCATGACGCTGGGGCCGGGCACGCCGAATACACTTTATTTCGGCACAGACCGGCTTTATCGCTCGGTAAACCGCGGCACCACCATGACCCTGGTAAGCCAAGGGCCATTCCAAGCCGGTGTTGCGGTAAGCTCGATCGGTATCTCGCCGCAGAATGACAATGTCCGCATCGTCGGACTGCGCAACGGTGGCATCTTTGCCACCACCACGGGCGCTAACCCGCTGGTCACCGTCCGCAGCGCAGCCATGCCGGCCAAGTACGTTTCGCGCGCGGTGATTGATCCCAACAATGCCAACACGGCTTATGTCGCGTTCTCAGGCTTTGGCATTCCGGGCCAGCAGATCTGGAAGACAACAAACCTGAATGCCAATCCGCCCACCTGGAGCATCGCCGCCGCCGGGTTGCCGGACGTTCCGGTAAACGGCTTCGCCGTCGATCCAGTGAACTCCAACAACCTCTATGCCGGCAGCGATATCGGCGTGTTTGTCTCCACGAACGGTGGCCAGAGCTGGAACCCATTCGGCACCGGCTTGCCGCGCGTGGCTGTCTTTGACATGGCGGTGCAGGCGCCGAACCGTTTGCTCAGGATCGCAACCCACGGCCGCGGCTTATGGGAGATCCCGGCGGCTAAGACCATTGCGACCGTAACTCTGTCAGTCCCGGGCAGCGCTACCTATGGTGACAATGTGACGTTCACCGCCACAGTTGGCTCCAATGGCGCACAGGCTACTCCCACTGGAACCGTAACCTTCAGCGATGGCGGTCTGACGCTAGGCACGGGCACGCTGGACGCATCACAAACTGCAACCTTCAGCACCACGCTGCTTTCGGCCGGAACGCACTCCATCACGGCGACCTTCAACGGGGACAACATCTTCGACGTTAGCCCCTCAGCGCCGTCCAGCATCACCATTAACCAAGCGCCGTTGAGCGTCACTGCCGCTAACGCCAGCCGGCTCTATGGTTCACCGAACCCGGTCTTCACAGGAAGCATCGTTGGGATCAAGAACGGTGACAACATCACTGCGACTTATGCCACCACGGCGACGCAGAGCAGCCCGGTGGGAACTTACCCGATCGTGCCGACGCTGGTTGATCCAGACAACAAGCTGGGCAATTACACCGTGACATCGACGAATGGCGTTCTCACCATCAACCCAGCGCCGCTTACCATTACCGCGCAGGATGCAACCAAGGTTCTGAACTCACCCAACCCGAGCTTCACAGCCAGCTATAGCGGCTTTGTGCTTGGCGAAGGGCCAGCAGTGCTGAGCGGGACGCTCACATGCACCACAACCGCATTGCTCAACAGTCCGGTCGGCAGCTATCCCATCACCTGCTCCGGCCAGACTTCAACCAACTATGCCATCACATACGTTGCCGGCACGCTCCACATCGACTTCGCGACGAATGCAATTTGTGTGGGCGAGCCCGGCCACCAGATCCTGCATCCGATCAACGCGGATGGCACGACGGTGTTCAACGGCAACGGACCGATCGACGTGAAGTTCCGCGTGTGCGATGCCAATGGTGTCTCGCAGAGCACACCTGGTACGGTCACAAACTTCAGCATCACAAACGTTATCCGGGGCATTTTGGATCAATCCGTGGATCTTCCCGTGGATCCCAAGCCAGGAACGAATGGCTTCGTCTTTGCGGAAGACCGGCTGTGGCTGTTCCGAATTGATGGCAAGTCTCTTGCCACCGGATTCACCTACGTGTTCCGCATCGATCTGAATGATGGATCGAGCATAACGTTCCAGTTCGGCAAGAGGTAGAGGTAAAGGTAGTGGAAAGCGTGAGGCGCATGGCTGTTTGGCATGCGCCTTTTTTTTGGCCAATTCTCTCCTTTGTCGTCTGCAGTGATCGTGGCCCTTAATCAAAAAATTCATCCGCATGGACCGAATAGCGCTGATGGCGGTTGATAGCCTTTAATCTCCGCGAAGCACATTTCATAGGAATTGCCGGGGCGGATACGGCCCTGCATAGTCGGTTCATTTCTTCAGAGAAAAATAACGTCCAGCGATGAGACCGTGAGTTCTGACAGGTGTGCGGAATCAGACAGTTGGAGCATCATGGCACAGAGCAACTTCTGCAGTTCCGAATAAAGATTTTCCGGTCTATGAACGACAACCGGGAACGGAGTCCGGGAGGATTTGCCTATGGCCATAATGAAGAAAATGCCTGGCGCGATTCCCACTGCGGGCAGCAAAATCAGCCCCCTCGCAGAAATCGGCAGGCCTGGCAGTTATAGCAGCCGCAGATTATTGGACAGTGCCGGAAAGCGAACCAGAGATGCAGACTACATCTGATGCGCTGGTATTCTTCGGCGCCACCGGCGACCTGGCTTACAAGAAGATTTTTCCCGCGTTGCAGAAGCTTGCCAGGCGCGGGAAGCTGGAAATCCCGGTTATCGGCCTTGCCAAATCCGGATGGAACCTGCAACAGCTCCAGGAGCGCGCGAAGAATAGCGTGGAAACCTACGGCGGCCTGGATACGGAAGGGTTTCCCCGGTTGATTTCAAAACTGAAATACATTGATGGCGATTACCGGGACCCTGAAACTTTTGCCAGGCTGCGTCAGGAACTTGGTGCATCTCGGCATCCATTACACTATCTGGCAATTCCGCCGGTCTTGTTCCCAGAGGTTCTGAAACAGCTGCAAGCGTCTGGGTGTGCCGTTGAAGGACGGATTGTCATTGAGAAGCCATTTGGCCAGGACCTCATTTCAGCTCAAGCCCTGAATCAGATGGTCCACACCACGTTCACTGAGAAAAACGTATATCGGATCGATCACTTTCTTGGCAAGAATACTGTTCAGAATGTCCTGTATTTTCGTTTTGCCAATTCCTTTCTGGAACCAATCTGGAACCGCCAGTACGTGCAGAGTGTGCAAATCACCATGGCGGAAGACTTCGGGGTGCAGGGCCGGGGTGCTTTCTATGACCACACAGGCACGATCAGGGATGTGGTGCAGAACCATCTTTTGCAGGTTCTCAGCAACATTGCCATGGAACCACCGCCTGGCTTGTCAGTTGAAACCGTTCGTGACGAGCGCGTGAAAGTGCTGAAAGGCATTCGCCCTCTGGAGCCAAAGGATGTGGTCCGTGGTCAGTTCCAAGGCTACCGTAAGGAAGCTGGAGTGAAGGCGGGTTCGCAGGTGGAGACATACGTCGCCCTGCGGTTATTCATCAATTCCTGGCGATGGAAGGGCGTGCCGTTCTATATTCGCGCCGGCAAGTGTATGCCCATAACCGCCAGCGAAGTAATCGTCACGCTCCGTCGGCCGCCGGAAATTTTTTTACAGGACCCGCTTCCCGCCAATTACGTGCGATTCAGATTGACCCCTGATTTTGTGATTGGCATCGGCTCTCAGGTAAAAGTAGCGGGCGAAGGATTGTTCGGCCAGCAAGTTGAGCTCGTCGTCTCCAAGAGCTCCGATCCGAATGAGATGCAAGCTTATGAAGAGCTGCTTGGAGATGCGCTCGCCGGGAACTCATCACGTTTCGCGCGCCAGGACTATGTAGAAGAGGCTTGGCGCATCGTGGACCCTGTGCTGGATGATGCAACGCCGATCTACGAGTACGCTCCGGGTACCTGGGGACCAACGGAGGCGGACGCAATGTCGCCTCCTGACGGGTGGACCAATCCCACGTAAGGCTAAGCGGCATGCTTACTGATCATCTACTTACAGGGGGCAGTCTTCATTCGTCTTGCGACAAAGCTTTCCGCAATCATTTCAATTGGCTGGCGACTTGTAAGGCCATTTCCAGTCCGCAATATCGGGTTTATCTGTGCCGTGTTCGTAGGCATAGTTGCGGCACCTTATCTGCTCGTTCCGAAATCTTTCCATCGCGCGGCCCCCAATCCTCTGTAGCTTCGGCACGCGTCTGATCGCATCCATGGCCAGGCTGAAACGATCGATCTCATTCTCAATGGCCAATTCCAGAGGAGTGTTAATGTTGCCTTTTTCCTTGTAACCGCGAACGTGCAGTTTTTTTTGGTTTGTTCGGGAGTAAGTCAGCCGGTGAATAAGCCAGGGATATCCATGAAAATTGAAAATGACGGGTTTATCCACCGTAAAGAGTGAGTCAAAATCGCGATCCGACAAACCATGAGGATGTTCTGTGCTGCACTGCAATTTGAAGAGGTCGACAACATTGACGTAGCGGATTTTGAGATCAGGGAAGGCCTCGCGCAGCAATACAATCGCGGCCAGGGACTCCTGCGTGGGTATGTCACCAGCGGATGCCATCACCAGATCGGGTTCCACACCATCGTCATTGCACGCCCGGTCCCACGTCCCAATGCCCTTGGTGCAGTGAATGACAGCATCATCCATACTCAGGTACTGCAGATGCATCTGCTTATCGCAGACGATCACATTCACGTAGTTCTCGCTCTTCAAACAGTGATTGGCGACGGAAAGCAGCGAGTTGACGTCAGCTGGCAGATAGATCCGCGTGACAGCAGAGCTCTTGTTTACCACCACATCGAGGAATCCTGGGTCCTGATGGGTAAAACCGTTGTGGTCCTGTCGCCAAACCGTGGAGGTGATAAGCATATTCAATGAAGCGATCTTGGCCCGCCATGAGAGTTCATTGCAGATAGAGAGCCATTTTGCGTGCTGATTGAACATGGAATCGATCACGTGGATAAAGGCTTCATATGAAGAAATGAAGCCGTGCCGCCCTGTGAGCAGGTAGCCTTCTAGCATGCCTTCCATAGTGTGTTCACTCAGCATCTCCATCACGCGGCCGTCAGGCGAGAGCTCTCCTCCGTCTGCGTCTTCCGGGAATGATTCGGCAATCCAGAATTTCTTGCTGACCGTGTAGATGTCGTGAAGTTTGTTGGAAGTGTTCTCGTCGGGCCCGAACACGCGGAAGTTTTTCATGTTCAGCTTCATCACGTCACGAAGGAATGCACCCAGCGGACGAGTGTTCTCTGCCTCAATCGTTCCTGGGTTCTCAACCTTGAGCGCATAATCCCGCATGTCAGGAAGGCGCAAGCTCTTTTTTAAGTGCCCTCCGTTGGCGTGAGGATTGGCGCCCATGCGGCGCATGCCTGTGGGAGCAAGCTCTTTGAGTTCTGGAACAATGCCTCCATTTTCGCCAAAAAGTTCTTCCGGCTTATAGGAGCGCATCCAGTGTTCCAGTTGCTTAAGCCGCTTTGGGTTGTTTTTCACATCTGCCATGGGGACCTGATGTGCCCGCCAGAAACCTTCCAGCCTTCGTCCGTCCATTTCCTCGGGAGCGGTCCAGCCTTTGGGAGTGCGCAACACAATCATAGGCCAGCGGATGCGTTCCGCTACACCGCTCATGCGCGCTTTCTGCTGCGCCCTGCGAATCTCATTGACACAGTGCTCGGTGGTCCCCGCCATTGCCTGGTGCATGCTTTTAGGGTCGGAGCCTTCCACAAAGTAAGGCGTCCAGCCGAAGCCCCGGAGTAATTCTTCCAGCTCTTCATGGCTGATCCGCGCCAGCAGAGTGGGATTGTTGATTTTGTAGCCGTTCAGGTGCAGGACCGGCAGAACAGCTCCGTCACGAATCGGATTCAGGAACTTGTTGATATGCCATGACGTTGCCAGCGGGCCCGTTTCCGATTCGCCATCTCCAACCACCGCAGCGACAATCAGGTCTGGGTTATCAAAAGCGGCGCCGCAGGCATGGGAGAGCACATAGCCAAGCTCGCCTCCTTCATGAATGGAACCGGGCGTTTGCGGTGTGCAATGACTTCCGATGCCGCCGGGGAATGAAAACTGTTTGAAGAACTCACGCAGGCCGCGTTCGTCTTCACTCTTATCTGTGTAGATCTCGGAATACGCGCCTTCCAGATAGACTGGAGCAAGAACGCCGGGCGCTCCATGGCCCGGTCCTGCCAGGAAAATCATGTTCAAATCGTATTTCTTAATAAGACGATTCAGGTGCAGATAAAGGAAGGCCAGGCCGGGGCTCGCGCCCCAGTGTCCCAGAAGGCGGTTCTTGATGTGCTCTGGCTTCAAGGGTTCTTCAGGAGAGGGTTATCCTGAAGATAGATCATGCCCAGCGTCAGGTAATTGCATGCCCTCCAATAAGCATGCATCTTCCGCAGTTCCTCGGCGGCGAGAGGTGTTGCTGAAATTGTGGATCGCGCCTTGCCATATGCGCTTAGAGAACTGCCCGGTGGTTCGATGACTGGAGCCGTTACCATTTGTTGACACTCCTCCTGACGAAATGTATGCCAACAAAATTAGGCTCCAGCTCCGTGGACCAGACACCTGTCAAGTCTGACAGCACTCGCACTGGTCAGCGCGTGGACAAAACTGTTCTTTGGTGTAGTGGCTGCACAGGACGCGCATTGTGTGGGTAGAGCTTCGCAAACTGCTCAAGTTCAGATTGCAAGAGAGTCACAGGTTGTTTGAGCACAAACCATGTCACGCCTTCGCTGCAAGGCGGCGTTGTTAGCGATCCCGGGAACGTGTAATAGCTGGCTGCCTTCGGCAACAGGCCTGCGGGATTGATGGTGGCTTCCGTGGTGACTTCTCCTTCACTGGTTTGTGGCAGGTGGCTGAAGATTGCTTTAATCACCGAATTATTCGGGCCCTGGTCGACTAGGACGGCAATCACGGCCTTATGTTCTTCTGCGTCCTGATGGACCAGATGAATGACCATGTCGTGCGACTTGCCATTGATTTGCTCTTCACTGGGATGATGAAAATGAAATTGCAGGAGCTTGTACTCTTTGCCTCCAACTGTCATGGAACTGCGCCCATCGCTACTCACCTGTACTGTGTGGCCGTTGTTGATAATCTTCAATGCTGACTCTGTGTAATGGAACTCTATCGCAGGCAGGTCAGAAGCAACCGAATTGGCTATGTTGATGGGAGATTGCTCGTTGCCGGTTTTGCACTTTGAATAGTCTGAATTCAAATCACCCCAGCGATCAGGCCCCGTTGCACCCTCATAGCTCCAATGCGGCGGACCGTGCTTCTCCTGTTCATACGATACGAGAGTGAAGGCCATGAGGGCCAGAATGGGGATGATTGTTCTCATGGAGCAACCTTGTTGGCGGGACAGGCGCTTCTTTCAGCTTGACCGTTATGAGATTCTTTGGGCCGATCCATCTGTAACTTACTTAACCGTGTCAGCGTGTAGTAACTGATAGTTTTGACAGCAAAGTGCCAAGAAAGGGTCTGATAATGATAATAAGGATCCCGACCCTGCTCTTTGCCGATAAGCCATCGCTCTTCGTACTCCCATCGGTTGGACACAACTTAAGAACTTTTTCCTGGCGAAAGTCCGTTAATATTTTTCCTCAAAAAAAACAGTACATATGTCTCATACCGAACAGATTTCGGGCATTTTACGCCCCTACAATCGTAGGGCGTTGGGAATCATGAACGGAACCAGCTTGCAACGAGGATCAACGCCGGGCTCACTTCAATCGGGCGGCAGAAATTTTTTTTCTGAGTCGCTATTGAATATTGCCTGGGCTGATATCCTCGGCTATCATAGCCGGATCAAAAAGGCGCCCGTGCCCAAATCCCCAATTCGCATTCTTGTCGTCGAGGACTTCGAGCCATTTCGAGCGTTTGTCACGTCCGCCCTCGAGCAACACCCGGAATGCGAGATCATCGGCGAGGCCTCAGATGGATTGGAAGCAGTTAGCAGAGCGGCGGAACTGCAGCCGGAACTCATTGTGTTGGATATAGGCCTTCCATCACTGAATGGAATCGGGGCCGCTCGCCGCATCCGGGAGCACTCTCCGCAGTCGAAAATCCTTTTCGTAAGTGGTGATCTGTCTCCAGACATCGTAGAACAAGCCTTGTCCACTGGTGCAGCCGGTTACCTCGTAAAGTCTGACGCTGGGCGCCATCTATCAGCCGCGGTAAGAGCCGTTCTTGAGGGTGAACACTATCTCAGTTCCAGTCTCTCTGGTCTCCAAGTCAACGGCAACGGGCATCGGCTTCCCGGCATGCACACGTCGTCGAAGCCAAAGCAGGCTTCGCCACAGAAAGAGGAGATTGCCGGACGCCATGAGGCGGTGTTTTATTCGAATGACCGGCAGCTTCTTGATCACTTATCGCGATTCATTGCGGTCGCTCTCAATGCCGGAAATGGAGCGGTGGTTGTTGCCACCGGCGCACACCGGGAGAGCTTGGTGCAGAGTTTAGAGGCTAGGGGCGTAGATATTGCTGCTGCTCTTGAGCAGGGCAGATACATTGCGATGGATGCTGCTGATGCGCTCTCGCTGTGTATGGTCAATGGCCTGTTTGACTCGGTTCAATTTTTGCAAAGCATCGAGAGTCTCATGCTCAAAGCGGCAACTGCTGCTCAGGGAGAACATCCTCGCGTCGCATTCTTCGGAGAGTGTGTGGACCTTCTCTGGAAACAAGGTAACGATGAGGCCGCGATACAAGCGGAAAAACTCGGTAACCAGCTTTCCAGCAAATATGCTATCGATATTCTTTGCGGGTATTCAATGGGAGTTGAGGATGTTATGGAAGAAGAAGTTCTCCGGCGAATCTGCGCAGAGCATTCAGCCGTTTATCGTAAGTAAGAAGCCGCAATTCAACACTCCTGCCTCTCATCTTTCCAGCATACAATCTTCCAGCATACAATCGTGTGCAGCTCTTGGATTGTGTTCGTTTGGATTGATTTTCCCTGCGGTGCTTCCAATCTCCTTGCTTGCGCTCTGGTTACCGCGATCATTCAAATAGCCGGAGTGATGTTTTGTGCGCCGGTCGGGTGCTTCTCTGGAACCGCAAAAACTGGTATTTTTTCACGGTGACCGAACCTGGAATGGGGAGTAGCATTCAACCATAAAACTTGTTGGTGAATAGGTCAGGGGCCCAAATTCCCCGTGCACCAATAACCACTCCACCGTTCGACCATTTTGGCGGTTTGATTTAAGAGAACTTATTCCATTAGTTCGGGTTCGAATAGGATTAGGCGACTTCTTTGGCAAAATCTTTAGTCAGCGTTCTTGTCGTGGACGATTCCGGACCGTTTCGGCGGTTTGTTGCTTCGGCGCTTGCGCAAAATCCAGAATTAAAGATCATCGGCGAGAGTTCGGATGGAATGGACGCGGTCTACAAAGCGGAAGAAACACAACCGAATCTGATTCTGCTTGATATCGGCCTTCCGACACTTAATGGAATTGAGGCTGCTCGCCGAATTCGAAAGCTCTCCCCTGCGTCGAAAATCCTTTTCTTCAGTGAAAATCGCTCTCGGGAGATTGTAGAGGAGGCCTTGCATACGGGCGCCGCCGGTTATGTCGTAAAGTCGGACGCCGCGCGCGAACTGCTGCCGGGGGTTGAAGCCATTCTTCAAGGCAGGCAGTTTGTCAGTTCCATTCTGTCTGATCACTTTCTCAACCGAAATGAGGATGGGCATACCCGCCAGTTTGCCTCGGCGCCGCGTAAAAGCGAAATTGTTGGGTCGTCACGAGGCACTTTTTTATTCTGATGATCGTCAGCTTCTTGATCAGGTATCGCGGTTCATCGGAGCAGCGCTCAGCTCTGGAAATGCGGCTATCGTTGTCGCGACCGGCGCTCACCGTGAGAATCTGATGCAGGGTCTGCAGGCTTACGGCGTTGATATGGCTTCGGCCATTGAGCAGGGCAGATACCTCGCCCTTGGATGCAGCTGACACGCTTTTGCCGTGTATGGTCAATGGCGCGCTTGACTCAGTTCGCTTTTTGCAAACCTTCGAGAGCATGATTCTCAAAGCGGCAAGTACTGCCCAAGGGAAGCATCCTCGCGTTGCTGTCTTCGGAGAAGGTGCGAGCCTCCTGTGCAAACAAGGCAACACAGCGGCCGCAATTCAGGACGAAAAACTCTGCAACCAACTCTGCACTATGCACGATGTGGATATTCTATGTGGGTATTCAATGCACAATGGTGAGGGCATTTTGGACGAAAGAATCTCACAACAAATCTGTGCGGAGCATTCAGTCGTTTATCGCCGGTTGAAAGCCTAAATAGCGATGCTGGAAGCTCGGCAAACCTAAGTTCCTGCAAACAATTGCATAATAGCTCCTTATATAGGGGCACATTCCATTCCCGCCCGGCGCTGCCAACCTGCCTCTTTTACGTGAAATCAAGCAGTTGCAAAGGCGTAGTATCCAGCGTAATTTTTCCTTCCAAAACGGCACTCGCTGGCGAAAAAAAAACCGATTTTCCACAGTGATCCGCAGGAGCCATTCAAGGTAATATCAGTGAGCAGTATTCAGGAGTTCGGGGGAGAGCAGGTTTTCCTGACCTGCTTTACGATTGCGAAATCTCAGCGTTTGATTTCGCGGCAGCTCAACATTTGGGGCGAATAGGAACTACTTTAATGTGGCCCGGTTTACTATGCGTTCAGCGAATTATTAGTTAGCTGGGTTTCACTAGACTAGGCGATCCCGCGTGGCTAAGTTTCCAATCCGCATTCTTGTCGTCGAGGACTTCGAGCCATTTCGAGCGTTTCTCACGTCCACCCTCGGACAACACCTGGGATTTGAGATCATCGGCGAACTCTCAGATGGATTGGAAACAGTTGGCAAAGCGGCGGAATTGCAACCGGATCTCGTTTTGCTGGATGTAGGTCTTCCATCACTGAATGGAATCGCGGCCGCCCGACGCATCCGGGAACGCTCCCCGCAGTCGAAAATCCTTTTCGTAAGTGGTGATCGGGCTCCAGACATCGTAGAACAAGCCCTATCCACCGGTGCAGCCGGCTACCTCTTAAAGTCTGATGCTGGACGCGAACTGTTCGTCGCTGTAGCAGCCGTTCTTCAGGGCAGGCGCTATCTCAGTTCCAGTCTCTCTGGTCTCCGCCTTAACCACAACGAGCATCAGCAGGCAGGCGCTCATGCGTTGTCGAAGCCAACGCAGGTTACACCACCGCTGCCGAAAGAGGAGATCGCCGGGCGCCACGAAGCAGTGTTTTATTCGAATGATCGGCAGCTTCTTGGCCACCTATCGCAGTTCATCGCAGGTGCTCTCAATTCTGGAAATGGGGCCGTGGTTGTCGCCACCGGCTCGCACCGGGAGGGCCTGGCGCGGAGCTTGGAGGCCAGCGGTGTGGATGTTGCTGCTGCTCTTGAGCAGGGTAGATACATCGCAGTGGATGCTGCTGAGTTGCTGTCGGCGTGCATGGTAAATGGCGCGATTGACGCAAACCCATTTTTGCAGGGCTTCGGTGAGCTTATTCTTCAAGCGGCCAATGCTGCAAAAACGGAGCATCCTCGCGTTGCCGTTTTCGGTGAAGGCCCGGATCTCCTGTGGAAACAAGGCAATATCGAAGCGGCGATTCAGGATGAACGACTCGGTAACCAACTGGCCGGGACCTACGATGTGGACATTCTATGCGGCTATTCGCTCAGTAACGTTCGGGGTGTGGCGGCCGTAGACGTCTTGCAACAAATTTGTGCCGAGCATTCAACCCTTTGTTGCCGGTGAAGAAGCGTTCTCCCGCCCCTGGACAAACTTCATCTCTGCACTGAATTAAGCTGAAGCCAGAGTATCGTCCAAGCCGGCTTCACCAAGCGGTACCCGCACTTCAATGAGTGTCCCGGCCTTCTGGAAGGATGAGATGTGAATAGATCCGCCTATTGCGCGGATTCTCTCTCGCATGCTTACCAGCCCTATGCCGGCTTTTTCGTGATTCACGTCAAAGCCGACTCCATCGTCGATGATCATCAGCAAGATTCGCCCATGTCTGGAAGTGAGCTCTACCTGTACGTTCCGGGCGTGGCTGTGCGTGATGATGTTATGCAGTGTTTCCTGGGCGACACGATATAGACAGATAGAAATTTCAGGTTGAAACCGGTCCGGCAGCTTGCCTATTGTCAAATCAACCGAAAGCTCTTTCCCGCGCTTTACGTCATCGCACAATTTCGCCAGAGATTTCTGCAGGCCTAGATACTCTAATGCCGCGGGATAAAGGCCGTGCGAAATTTCGCGTGTGGTGCCGGAAATTGCTGAAACCCGGCTGGAGAGATCAGTCAGGTCCGGCTTCAGAGATGGATCGGATTTTTCTATGAGTCTATCCAGTGTTATTTCCACCAGCGCCAGCTCCTGTCCCAGATTGTCATGCAGTTCGCGCGCAATTCGGTGACGTTCCTGCTCCTGTGCCTTAACCAGATTGCCGCTCATGCTGCGCAGGGACCCTTGCGTGCGTCGGGCCTCGGTCATGACGGCGGACAGGAACATGAGCGTCGCCCCTATCAGACAAAACAAAATTTGCAGTGACAGGATGTTCTGTGGCAGCGACGCGTATGGGAATGGTTCTAGGCCGTGCGTTGCGTACCACGTTGAGATCAGGGTGAGGGAGAAGAGAGACAGGCTCAATCCAGGCAAACCAAATCGGGCAGCAGCCCACACCAGGAACGGTAGAGGAAGATACATCAAGGTCGGCGTAGTCGCCGGCGATGGAGGAATCGGTCCGAACACCCACACGGCAACCAGAACGGTTGCAACCATCAGCAGAGCGGACTCAAACCATCGACCTGCGCTAATTCCACGAATCCGGGAGGTATTTTTTGAGCTGAGGACCACTACGGGAGGGACGATTGTAAGGACTGCCAATGCATTCGTGAAAAATCTCTCCAGTCCGAGATGCCAATAATCCCTGCCCCATCCTGTCATTACTACAGCAGCAGCATCCAGAAACGAGGTTGAGAGGGGGGCAACGAAAACACCAAAGACGACAAACACGAAAACCCCGCGTGCGCTGTCGAGTATCCTTTCAGAATCGCTGAATTTTGTAATGCAATAGGCGCCGATGAACGCTTCAAAACCGTTGGTGATAAACCACCCTGCAGCAGTCCACACCGGCACACCAACCTGTAACTGAGCGAACATGTGCGCGGGAAACACTGCCAGAAAGAACATCCACCATGCTCTTCGTGGAACCAGAAGCAAGGCTGCCAGAAGAATGGCGTTGGGCGGCCAAAAGCTCGAATTTGGTTGTCCCTTTGGAGTCCAGGCAAATCCGATCCGCGTCCCAACGTAGTAACTAATTCCCACCAACAGCGCCGCACCCACAAGCGAGAAGATGCCGCGAGCCGCAATCGACGACTCAGAAGCATCCGCTGTATTAACGCCGTGCACCCTCGTTGAAGATGACGATAACAACATTCCGCTCATGACAGGTTACCTCTGTCGAAACAAATGGTTAGCCTGATCATACCCAGATTCTCTATATCCTAGAACGAAAGAAGTTGCGTGTTACAAAAATCAGAAATTCTGGCCACATCTAAGGAAAATCTTATGCTTTCTGGGCTGAGAACTGTTGTTCGCAAAACCATAAAACCCATAAAAATTCTAGGGACTGATACTCTGTGCGACTCCGATGATCGTCAGAATCCGAAAGGTTGCTGATGAGCTTGGGCAACATTCCAAACGATTCACTTACACGGCTGTATTCGCACGATGAAACGCAATAACAGCTGTTCGCTTGGGAAATGAAAGGGCCAAAACAACGCAACACATCGTATGCGGAACAGTGTGTTGCGTGCGTTTCAGCCTATGGAGGCGGAGCAGAACTTACGAGAGGCTTAAGCTGCTGGCTTGAGCACGTCGGGCTTCGATGGAAAACGCATTCCTCCCTCCAGTAATGAAGCTGCATCCGTGGTGCCGAACAGGCGAATGAGCCCGGCAATTGCTCCTGTCCAGCCTGTCTGGTGACTTGCGCCGATTCCCGCTCCGTTGTCGCCATGAAAGTATTCGTAGAAGAGAAGATTGTCGCGCCAGTAGGGATCATTCTGAAATTTTTCTGTGCCTCCAAATACTGGCCGGTGTCCCTGCTGGTCTCGTAAAAAAATACTTGTCAATCGCTCAGTGATCTCATGGGCGACTTCAAAGAGGTTCATCAATTTCCCTGAGCCTGTAGGACACTCCACTTTGAAATTTTCGCCATAGTACAAGTAGAACTGCAGCAATGCGCGTATGAGCAGCACGTTCATGGGCATCCAGATGGGGCCACGCCAATTGGAGTTGCCGCCAAACATCCCGGTATTTGATTCTGCAGGCAGGTAATCAACCTGGTATTCCTGGCCGCCATAGCTCAACTTATAAGGATGCTCCAGGTGGAAGCGTGATAGGGCACGAATTCCATAAGGCGCCAGGAATTCATTCTCATCCAGCATTTTTGCCAGCATGCGGCGAAGCCTGTCAGGGTTGACGAGGGCCATAATCCCGCGTTGGTTCACACCAAAATGCCCAGGGCCGGTGGGGTGAATTGTTTCCAGCAACTGCGGCATGTGATCCAGCCGCTGCCTAAGAGCTTGCATTGCCAGCGCGACTTTCTCTCTTTGGCCGGGCTCAATCACCGTGGTGGCACACATGGGCAGCAATCCAACAACAGATCGTACCTTGAGTCGTGCGGAAGAGCCGTCAGGCAGGCGCAGCAGATCGTAATAAAATCCGTCGTCCTCGTCCCATAGGCCATCTTGGTCCGGACGATTGATGGCCGCTGCAATCCACAGGAAATGTTCAACAAACTTCAGGCAGAATTCCTGGTAAAGGGGATCGTCATCTGCCAGTTCTAATGCGATCTCACACATATTTTGGCAATAAAATGCCATCCATGCTGTCCCATCCGCTTGCTCAAGGTGCCCTCCGCCCGGGATGCCCGCACTCCGGTCAAAGATCCCAATATTGTCCAATCCCAGGAATCCGCCTTCAAAGACGTTCTTCCCAAAACGATCTTTGCGATTGACCCACCACGTGAAATTGATGACGAGCTTGTGAAAGATCCTCCTGAGAAATTCGCGATCGCCCACACCGTCTTCTGCTTTCTGCAAATTATGCAGAAAGATGGTCGCCCAGGCGTGCACAGGTGGATTTACGTCGCTGAAATTCCATTCATAAGCCGGCATCTGGCCATTTGGATGAAGATAGAGAGCGCCTACCATCAATTCGAGCTGCCGCTTGGAAAAATCCGGATCTATCAATGAGAGCGGCAGCGTATGAAAAGCCAGGTCCCATGCGGCATACCATGGATACTCCCATTTGTCCGGCATCGAGATAATGTCGTGATTGAGCATGTGAAACCATTGTTTGTTGCGTGAATCGCGGCTCTTGGGTACCATCGGGGCCGCTTGGTGCTCTTCCAGCCATTGGTCAACATCAAAGTCATAGTATTGTTTGCTCCACAGCAAGCCCGCAAATGCCTGGCGCATCACCATGCTTTTGTCCCAACCGATTGAGGCAGGAATAATCCGGGAATAAAACTCGTCGGCTTCCCGTATCCGGCTCTCCATAACACTGTCAAATTGCTTCCCGAACGGGTCCTTTGGCTTAGGGGTCGATTCGCGCAGTTTTTGCGGAGCAACTCCGGTCAGGCGCAAGCGGATGGTTTCTTTTTTCCCGGCCTCTACTGTCAGCTGGTAATGCGCCGCAACCTTGGTCCCCGCACGTTCAGGGTTGACGGCGTCTGTTCTTCCTTTGACTACGAACTCGTTGATGCCATCTTTCACGTATGGAGTAGGGTTTGGAGTGCCGAAAATACGCTGATTGTTGGTCTCGTTTTCCGTAAAAAGAAGCTCCGGCCGCCCCTCACAATACAGAAACATGTGCCCGAGTTCTGGGTTGATTGCCGCTGCTACGCTTGCCCCTTGTACAGGTTCGTCCTGACGAATCGTGGGACGGGCATCGGCTTTCCCCTTGGACCATGTGTTGCGAAACCACAATGTAGGCAGGATCGTGATTGGTGCGACCTCTGGCCCCCGGTTCCAGATGGTGATTTTGATCTGGATGTCGCTTGGCGATTCTTTTGCATACTCCACAAAGACATCAAAATACCGATCGTCGGCAAATACGCCGGTGTCCATCAACTCGTACTCGAATTCGTCCCGTGAACGCTGCCGGTTGACGCGTACCAGGTCATCGTATGGATATGCCCTTTGCGGATATTTATAGAGGTACTTCATGTAAGAGTGCGTGGGCGTGTTGTCCAGATAAAAGTAATACTCCTTAACGTCTTCGCCATGGTTTCCTTCAGCATTGGTCAATCCAAACAACCGCTCTTTCAAAATAGGGTCTTTCCCGTTCCACAAAGCCACCCCAAAGCAAAGCAGTTGATGATCGTCAGAGATGCCGGCAATGCCGTCTTCCCCCCAGCGATATGCACGAGAGCGGGCATGGTCATGGGTGAGGTAGTCCCATGCATCTCCCGTCTCGCTGTAATCTTCGCGGACGGTCCCCCACTGGCGTTCACTTAGATATGGCCCCCACTGTTGCCAGTCAGACCGAGCATTGCGTGCGCCTTGTAAATGAAGTTCCTTCTCTTTCATGTATTCACCTTCCTTTCCTGGGTTGTTCTTGAGTTGGCTCGTAGCTGGCGTGTTGCGGTAGGTTCAGGTTCAGCCGATACAGCAACAGTAGAAATATGTCTTTGGGGCCCTTTGTTGCCATTTGCAAGCTCTTTTTGATTTCTACCGGACTCTGCTGACGGTAATAAGTGCGGCACTCGAAAGGAACTGGCAGAATCGACAGAGAATTTTGTTTCGCGCGGCGTGATCCATCCCAGCCTGGTTTTTGCGACTGAGGATTTTGACAGTTCCTGTCACACGTTTGTGCTGCTTATCCTTAGATGGTGCAAAGAGGGGTGCAATAAATATTCACGCACTGGAGAAGACTCATGAAAAGAGTCGTTAGTTTGTTGGTCGTTTGTGTTGC
>DASXKZ010000276.1:0-37404 GCA_036496525.1 Candidatus Angelobacter sp. | reverse complement strand
CTGGCGACACGCTTCCTTGGCAACCACTCGTCAAGTCTTTCTGATCGGTTTCTCAGTATCCTCCTCCAATCCGTATACTGGGTTGTCTTATTGTCATCATTAAAGTACCAGTATGCCCTATAGCCTGCGGGATCAAGGCTCCTGGTGACACCGATTGCCCTGCCATCGTCAATCATGATCCAATCCTGTTCCATTTTTTCAATTCCATAGTAATCACCAGCAGCAGGGGAGGTCGCCGTGTAAACATATACCTCCACCTTGGAGTCCTTATGCATTTTCATAATGTCGACGTCAGCTTCCGTTGCAGGGCGATCCTTTGAGTACATAAACACTCGTTCCGACGGTATCTTTCTCTCCTTCAGCTCTTTCTGTAAATCCAGCAGCCTTTTGCCCCAAGGCTCATTCCAAATGTCTCTGGAATCAGGTGTACTAGTGGAAAAAATGTTTCCTTTGGCGCCTTCGCAAAGGGTTTTTAGAACTTCAGGGAAATCATCACTGACGCGCAGGAGTCCTTGTCCCCACTTTTCGCTATCTTCTTTCTCCCAAGCACACCAACGATTAAGTTTTTGCTGAAAAAGAGGATCTTCAATCTTGAATGCGTGGCGATGGTTAATCACGATCGAATAAAGGGTCTTTTCTAAATCTGGATGGCGCAACCTTCCCAGGTGCTTGACTGCTTTGATGATTTCGTCGCAAGCTGGGCCAACTTTGGGCTTCAGGTTTCCGACTTCGTCTGGTTCCCTCTTATAAGTGGCATGCGTTACCCCCGCAAAATCTGAAGGCAATTTTGGCTTATCAGGACCGTGAACCACAGCAAATGTGCGTTCTCGGCCCAATTGCCCTGCAAAAAGCCCGAGTTCGAAGACAATGTTGTCCCGTGGAGCAGTATTTTGATTCTCACGAGATAGGACAACATCATCAGGAGAGAATACCAAGACTGCAAAATCGAATGTGGCCGCTGTCGCGATCATCTGGTCGGCTACATAGGTACTTAGAGAGAAAATCCCGTCATCCCAGAGCCTTGTGATTAAGCCACTTTGTTTTTCAAGGTTGGTGCGAATTTCCCGAGCGACTTCAAGTCCTTCAGTCGAGCTGCCTATGAAGAGCAGCGGTGGTCTCAGGGATGGTTCTTCATGTGAGCCCATAGCGCGGTACCTCCTTTCGTCCTTGATATTCATGACGATATCGGGTAACTCGCGGTTGCTTCGATTTTGTAAGCACCTCGCGAAATCGCGAGTAGGTCAGGCGCGAGCTGGCAAAAGTAACAGATCATTTGCACGGTCATTCCCGGGTACGTCGTACCCAGTTCGCTCGGCTACGCTCATTCCTGTGTCAGTCGCAAGAAGAGGGGAATCGCGCAAGCCACTGGCTTCCGAATCGAGTTCGGAAAAGCAAAGACTTTCACAGGTGGAGATCGTCTGAAAGTCTTGCTGGTCGACAAGACTGGCTGGCAAGAATGAACAAGATTTGGATAGGCGTCAGAGCACCGGAAGCGAGTTGGTCTTTTTCACAATCACTCACTCTGAGATGTCTTGATCTCCCAGTTACGAGTGACATCTAAACGCCAATCACCTTCACCAGCTCAGTCACAGAATCAGCGCTCTTTTGCAAGGCCGCTTGCTCGTCTGCTGTGAGCTTGATTTCGATGATCTGTTCCAGGCCGTTCGAGCCGAGCTTGCACGGCACACCGACAAAAAGGCCCTTGATGCCATATTCGCCCTCAAGGTGGACGGCGCAAGGCAGAATCTTCTTTTTGTCTTTGAGAATGGCTTCCACCATCTCCGTGGCAGCGGCGGACGGAGCATAGTAAGCGCTGCCGGTCTTCAGATATTTCACGATTTCTGCGCCACCGTCGCGCGTGCGCTGGATGATGGCGTCAAGACGGTCTTTAGGAATCAGTTCTGTGATTGGAATTCCGGCGACGGTGGAGTATCGTGCCAAGGGGACCATAGTGTCACCGTGGCCGCCGAGCACGAAAGCCGTCACGTTCTCCACACTTACATTCAGTTCCTGCGCGATGAACGTACGGAAGCGCGCCGAGTCCAGCACACCGGCCATTCCGATGACCCGATTACGGGAAAACTTGCTCAACTTGAATGCCGCCTGAGCCATCGCGTCCAGCGGGTTGGAGACCACGATCAGGATGCAGTTGGGCGAGTTAGCGGTCACTTTAGAGATCACGTCCTGCATGATCTTGTAATTGGTGTTCAGCAAATCATCTCGGCTCATGCCCGGCTTGCGCGCGATTCCTGCAGTGATCACCACAATGTCAGAGTTCGCGGTGTCGGCATAATCGTTCGTGCCCAGGACGTAAGAATCGCGTTTCTCAATTGGCATCGCTTCCAGCAGATCAAGACCTTTGCCCTGGGGAACGCCTTCCAGCACGTCAATCAAAACCACATTGGCCAGTTCTTTTGAGGCCACCCAATGAGCGCACGTCGCGCCCACGTTTCCTCCGCCTACAATCGTTACTTTTTTGCGCATTCCTATTCCTTCCTGAATTTTTGTGAAATCTAAACTGCTGTTTTCTTGCGCCGATCAACCATGTTTTCAATCATGTGTCCGGCAAATTCGCTGGTCTTTACCTTGGTGGAACCAGGCATGAGACGCTCAAAGTCATAGGTCACAAATTTCTGCTGGATTGTGGCTTCCAAAGAAGTCTCAATCATTCGCGCCGCTTCTGACCAGCCAAGATGATCGAGCATCATCACGCCGGAAAGAATCACCGATCCGGGATTGATCACGTCTTTGTCTGCGTATTTCGGCGCTGTACCGTGCGTAGCTTCAAATACTGCGTGCTGATCGCCCACGTTGGCCCCGGGCGCGATGCCCAATCCGCCCACCTGTGCCGCGCATGCGTCTGAAATGTAGTCGCCATTCAGGTTCGGCGTGGCCAGAATGTCATACTCTGCCGGGCGGATAATTACTTGCTGGAAGATTGAATCAGCGATTCGGTCATTGATCATGATCTTCTTCTTCCACTCGCCATTGCCGTGCGACTTGCCAATGGAGTCCAGCACGCTCTTCACTTCCGAGTAAAGCTCATGCTTAAAGCTTTCCGGAGCAAAGTCCAAGCCGGGTTCGATCATGGCGGCGTTCTGCTCAGTGCTCAAATTCGCGTTTTTATCTTTGTTATCGAGTATCCAGCTCTCGCGCTCCGTCACGATCTGGTCGCGAAACTCATCGCGCGCCACTTCATAGCCCCACTCACGGAATGCGCCTTCAGTAAATTTCTGTATGTTGCCTTTGTGCACCAGCGTCACGGACCGGCGCTTGTTCTTGACCGCATGTTGGATTGCCATACGCACCAGGCGCTTGGTGCCTGTGATGGAAATCGGCTTGATGCCCACACCGGAATCTTCACGAATGCGCTTCTTGGTTCCGGCGAGCATGGTGTTGTTCAGGAAATCCAGCAGCTTCTTGACTTCTGGAGTTCCCTGCTTCCATTCGATGCCGGCATACACGTCTTCAGTGTTCTCACGGAAAATGATTACATTGAGCTGGTCAGGGTGCTTCACCGGCGAAGGCACTCCGGAGTAATAGCGCACCGGACGGATGCATGCATAGAGGTCCATGATCTGCCGCAGTGCCACGTTCAGGGAACGAATGCCGCCGCCAATCGGCGTGGTGAGAGGGCCTTTGATGGAAACATGGAGGTCACGCGCGGCGTCGACAGAGCCTTGCGGCAGCCAATCCTTGAATTTGGTAAATGCCTTTTCTCCGGCGAATATCTCATACCAGTGGATCTTGCGTTTGCCGCCGTACGCTTTCTCCACTGCACCGTCAAAAACGCGAACTGAAGCGGCCCAAATATCGCGGCCCGTACCATCGCCTTCAATGTAAGGAATAATCGGATTATCTGGGACCTGCAGCTTACCGCCGGCAAAAGTAATAGGGCTGCCTCCTGCTGGCAGCGGAACTCCGTTATAAGATGACGCCATGCTTCCTCCCCGAAATACATTCACAATGCAAACTTCTTACGTTACCATCGCAGCGGAGATGGCGCAAACGCTGTGACACGGATCACAACGGCCTTGCGAGCATTTTCCCAATTTCGCGAAAGTGAGACCCTGAATGCGCAAACAAGCTGTGTTTCTGCTGCTCCTGTGCTCGTTCCTTGCCAAAGCCGCACAAGCTGCCGACAATGCTTATCTTTACAAAGTCACTCTGGTGCAGGCAGCGCCAGGGAAGCTGCTGGACCTGATTGATCTCTATAAGGCGCGCGCTGCTGAGCTGAAACAGGCCGGAGATGAGTCACTTCTCTGGATGCGCCACAGCCAGGGCGACCACTGGGACCTGATGGTGCTCTTCCCTGTGGGCAGTTACGCTGAATATTATCAGCCAGCGCGCATTGCCAAGAGGCAGCAAGCGCAGCAGACGGCAAAGCTAAACGACAAGTTTAAAGAAGAGATCGCGTGGCAGGAAGATTTGTTTGCATACGGGCCACCACTGGCTGACTTGCGCAAGGCATTTGCCGAGGGCGCGTTCTTTCATGTTGAGATGTTTGTGGCGCTTCCCGGCAAGTTTGCCGAACTCTATAAAGAGCGTGAGATGGAAAACGCTTATTCGAAAGCCTTGAAGGAGCCGGAAAATTTTATCTTTGTGCGCGATCAGGGAGCAGCATGGGACATCTTCACCATCGGCGTATTCCGCGACTTGAAACATTACGCTGAGAGCGCAGACGCTTTACCTAAAGATCAGGAAGCCGCTGCCAAGGCCGCGGGATTTGAAGCGCCCAGCCAGATTGGTCCATATCTGCGTCGATTCATCCGCGAACACCATGACACGCTGGCCGTGGCGATCAAGTAGTTGTCTTACAAGACGCAGGCGAGGGCGCCTGCGGTCCATAAGTCTTATCTTTACCTGGCCATCGCCTTTTCAACTTCATCGGCGGTGCGGGGCAGGCCGTGGCTCAGCATAATGAGTTTGCCATCCTGCCCAACGGCAAACATGTCTTCAATGCGGACGCCCAGCTTTTCTTCTGGAATGTAAATGCCCGGCTCCAGCGTGAAGACCATGCCTTTGTCGATCGGCAACGTGGAATCATTGGCATCATGGACATTCAGGCCCACGTGATGTCCCAGTCCATGGATGAAATACTTTCCCAGCGGCTCGCCGTGAAGGTCTTTGCCGTGGGTGTTGATGTAATCAAAGGCGGCTTTGTAAAGCGAATCCGGATCAGTGCGGCTGGTGGGGAGCTTGGACTTCCCTGCCTGGAAGGCCTGCATCGCCGCTTCTTGTGACGCGAGCACAATGTTGTAAATCTCACGCTGACGGGCCGTGAACTTGCCGTTAACGGGTGCGGTGCGCGTGATATCAGTGGCATACATGGAGAATTCACCGCCTACATCCATCACGACAAGGTCTCCGTCCTGCATGGTGCGATCATCGGCGGAGTAATGCAGCACTGTGGAATAGAAACCGGAACCCACGATGGGCGCGTAAGCAGGGCGCTCACAGCCGCGCTTACCGAATTCATATTGCATGAGGGCAGAAATTTCGCGCTCATTTACGCCGGGGTGAATGGCTTTCAACGCGGCAAGATGCGCGGCGACCGAAGCGTCTGAAGCTCGAGTAATCATTTTCAGTTCGCCGGCGTCTTTTACGGTGCGCAGGTGGGCGATCAGCGGCTTGGCATCCTTGAATGAAACATAATTGGGAAATGAATTGCCCCGACGCAGCCACTCCAGCGGACCGGTTGAGGCTGTGGTCACGCCGTTAGCGCCAAGATCGGAATAGACGGTTGCGCGAGGCTGCGGCAGAAGCTTGAGCAACTCATCATGCATCTTGTCCAGGCTCTCGACTTTGTCAAAGCCAGTCTGCTGCGCCGCCTGCGGATTCTCCGGACCAAGCTTTGGGCCAGTCCATTTTTCCTGCGTGACGTTGTGCTCGGCAAGAAAAAGTATTTCGACGTATGGGTTGGAGTTGATCAGCAGCGCAGCGCCGGGCTCCAGCCATCCGGTAAGGTAATAGAAATTATCGTCCTGGCGAAAACCATAAAGATTGTTAGGGCCTTCAGCTTCAGTGGGAGCAAACAGGACGAGCGCTCCGCCTTCCATCTGTTTGGCCAACGCAACGCGACGAGCATGGTAGTCAGCATTGTTCTGGCGTTCAGTTGCCCCAGCACAAATGCAGGCGGCAAGGATCAACAGGCATATCCATAAAGAGTGCTTACGTATGCTCATTCTTTTTCTCCGAAGAAACGCAGCGAATTTTATCATGCGGCGCATTTGGCAGTTGGGTGCTTTGGCTCGGTGCATTTGGAATGCGTGGACGCGAATCAGATTGCCTATAATAGACCGCCCATGAATTCCGACTCATTGCTATTGCAGGGAGTAAAGATCGTTAGCCTGGCGCTGAATGCTCCTGGGCCAGTGGCGGCTGCGCGGCTCACAAAGCTAGGTGCAAGTGTCACCAAAGTGGAGCCTCCGAGAGGAGACGCCACCGGAACCGCAGCGCCGGAGTGGTATGAGGCGCTGTGCCATGGCCAGCGGGTGTTGCGGCTTGATCTTAAGTCTCCCGATGGTCGTGCTCAGCTGGACGAGTTGCTGGCGCAAGCGGATTTGTTATTAGCTTCATTTCGTCCATCGGCCTTGCAACGGCTGGGGCTGGATTGGGAAGCGCTGCATGCTCGCCATCCGAAGCTCTGTTTTGTAGGAATCGTCGGATACGCTGCGCCATTCCAGGAGCGCACGGGCCACGACCTTACTTATCAAGGTGATTTGGGTCTTCTGCGACCTCCGCAGATGCCGCCGACTTTGTTTATTGATCTGGCGGGAGCCGAACGGGCCGTAAGCATGGCGCTGGCGCTCTTGAATCGCTCCGCACGCAGTGGTCAAGCGGGTTGCGCATGGGTCTCTCTGCATGAATGCGCGCGTGATCTGGCCGCGCCGCTTAAGGCCGGCCTGACAACGTCAGATGGGATACTCGGAGGAGCGTATCCGCTTTACGGCTTCTATCGGGCGAACGATGGATGGATTGCAATAGCGGCGCTGGAGCCACATTTTGCGGAACGGCTGCTGTCTGAACTTGGCCTGAAAAAAGCAGACCGTCCCGCGCTTGAACGAATCTTCCGCCAGCGAAAGGCGGCATCGTGGGAAAAGTGGGCGCAGGAGCTCGATCTGCCGCTGGTCGCGGTGCGAGAGGCAGACAGTTAATAGTCGGCCCGCGGAAGAAGCTCATTCATAGCAAGAGCGCAGCTGCTGGCGAGTGAACCGTTCGCCGTGTACGATGTTTCGTCAACTTCCCTTAGCAAAAGGACAACCAACGTGTTTGAAAAGAATTTACTGGCAGGAAAAAGAATTTTGGTCACCGGCGGCGCAACCGGCCTGGGCAAGAGTATGGGCAAGCGCTTTATGGAACTGGGCGCGTCACTCTACATCTGCGGACGCCGGGAGGATGTGCTGGCGCAAGCCGCTGACGAACTGAGCAAGGCCACCGGCGGGACGGTAAAAACTTTCTCCTGCGACGTGCGCGATAACCAGCGGGTGAACGCCATGATTGAAACGATCTGGCAGGATGGGCCGCTGGACGCGCTGGTAAACAATGCTGCCGGCAATTTTCTCTGTCGTACGGAAGAGCTTTCCATCGGCGCGTTTGAAGCAGTGATTGGAATCGTGCTTATGGGAACGATTCACTGCACCATGGCCTGCGGCAAGCGCTGGATCAAAGAAAAACACAAAGCCAGCGTGTTGAGCATCACCACCACCTACGCGCAATGGGGCTCGCCATATGTGGTGCCTTCGTCAGTGGCCAAGGCGGGCGTGCTGAACCTGACTCGAAGCCTGGCAGTGGAGTGGGGAAAACACGGCATCCGCTGCAATGCCATTGCTCCAGGTCCTGTGCCGACGGAAGGCGCATTTTCACGACTGATGCCGGTGAAATCGCTGGAAGAAATGGCCAAGAAGAAGAATCCTCTTGGACGTTTTGGCACACACGAAGAGCTGGCCGACCTGGCAGCTTTCCTTGTAAGCGACAAATCAGGCTACGTCAACGGAGAACAGATCGTGATGGACGGCGGCGAACAACTCAAAGGCGCGAGTGAGTTTGGCCACATGGGCGATTTGTTGACGGAAGAACAATGGCAGATGATGAAACCAAAAAAAGGTTAAGAGGTCACAAATCAGCGCCGCATAGCTCAACGGATAGCCGCTGAGGTCGACGAAGAAGCGGGCACGCTCTGTTCTACCTTCCATCCCGGCCTTCCAAACACATAACGCAATTTCAGCCGCCAAGTGTGCGCCTTCCGCACGTCATGCCAGATATCGACCCACTCATGGAATGCAATGCGCAACGGATTGTACGAGTTGATGTTCTTAGTCAGCCCGTAAACCACTTTTTCACCTTCAGGCTCAAAGCTGCCGAAGAGACGGTCCCAGATGATGAGCATACCGGCGTGGTTGCGATCGAGGTACTGCTGGTTTGATCCGTGGTGGACGCGATGGTGCGACGGCGTGTTCAGCACCCATTCCAGCGGCCCCATGCGGCGCACAAGCTCGGTGTGGATCCAGAACTGGTAAAGCAGGCTGATGGATTGCATGGTGAGCACCATGATGGGCTCAAAGCCAATCAGCGGCAGCCACAGCCAGAAGATGAACGTCATAAAGTTGCCGGTCCAGGTTTGGCGCAACGCTGTGCCCAGATTGTAGTGCTGCGATGAATGATGCACCACATGCGAGGCCCAGAACAGCCGGCACTCATGGCTGGTGCGATGAAACCAGTAATAAGTGAAGTCTTCAGCAAAAAACAAAATGCCCCAGGCCCACCATTGATATCCAATGTTGAAAATAGCGAAGCGATGGACTGCGCTATAAGCCGCAAACATCAGCGCCTTATTGACCAGACTAAGGACGATGCTGCCAGTACCCATGGTGAGACTGGCCGCGGTGTCCTTGAATTGGTAGAGATCACGGCGCATCACCGTATCAAGCACCACCTCCAGCAGCAAGAGCGCGATAAAGCCGGGAATGGCCAGGTTGATGAGATTGGGTATCTGCGGCATAAGAATCAGCTCTGCTCTGAAAGCAGTTTAGCGGAAGTCTGAACGCGAGAGAAAGCATTTCTCAGTCAATGTGCGGCGAATGCGCCGCGGCGGTTTCACAGCCGCGCACAAAATGGTATCCAGCAATTACAATTCCAAGGACGCTGTTAAACGCACTTCTAAAGGAGTTCTTATGGCTGGAGTTAAGTTGGTGGTGATGTATCCCCGTCCCAAGGATGTTGATGCATTTGAAAAGGTGTATCAGGCTGAACATGTGCCGATGGCGGTGGAAAAGCTGAACGGCAAAACCAAGCTGGTAGCGACAAAGGTAGTGGGATCGCCGCAGGGCACTCCTCCTTTTTACCGAATCGCTGAAGTCCACTTCCCTTCCATGGAAGCATTGCAGGCTTGCGCCGCGTCAGAAGGCGGCAAGGAAACGATTGGACACGCGGTGAAGATTTCTTCAGGCGGTCCTCCGGTCATCATGGTTGCAGAAGAAGAGTCGTTCAACTTCTGAGCGAGCAGCGCGCCTCTGCAATTTACTGAGACAAATTCATTGCCGGCGACCGCACTTTAGCGCGGCGCATCCAGGTGTCTATGAAAGCGATTCAAGTACAAAAAACCGGCGGGCCAGAAGTGCTGACTCTGGTCGATCTGCCGGTTCCAAAAGCAAAAGCTAATGAAGCCGTGGTGAAGATCGCGGCTATCGGCGTGAACTTTATCGATATTTACTTCCGCGAGGGGCGATATCCTTCTCCCTTGCCTTTTGTCGATGGGCATGAAGCCGCAGGAACAGTTGTTGAAGTCGGCGGCGATGTAACAACGGTGAAGCCGGGTGATCGCGTGGCATATACAGGTGCAATTGGCGCATACGCCGAGTTTGCGGCCGTGCCTGCGGATCGACTAGTGCGCGTGCCGGATAAGATTACTGACCAGCAAGCCGCCGCAGCCATGCTGCAAGGAATGACCGCGCACTATCTGGTAAACACCACGTATCCGCTCAAGAAAGGCGAGACGGCGCTGATCCATGCGGCTGCCGGCGGGGTGGGATTGCTGCTGGTGCAGATGGCCAAGAACATTGGCGCGCGCGTGATTGCAACCGTGGGCACCGATGAAAAGGCCAAGCTGGCGCGCGAAGCCGGTGCGGACGAGGTCATCCTTTATACGCAGCAGGATTTTGAAGTTGAAACCAAACGCCTGACCGAGAACAAAGGTGTGCACGTAGTGTATGACGGCGTGGGCAAGAGCACGTTTGAAAAAGGATTGAATGTGCTGCGGCCACGCGGCTACATGGTGCTATTTGGCGGAGCGAGCGGAGCGGTGGCGCCGTTTGATCCGATTGCGCTCTCACAGAAGGGCTCGCTGTTTCTCACCCGGCCCAGCCTTTTCCATTACATCGCCACACGGCAGGAACTGGAGCAGCGATCCAGCGATATCTTCAATATGATCATGGCGGGAAAGTTGAAGCTCCGGATCGGGCACCTCTATAAGTTGGAAGAAGTGCAGCAGGCGCATCGCGATCTGGAAGGCCGAAAGACGACGGGCAAGATTTTGTTAGTGCCGTAAGAGTGAGACGTAGCAGTGCTGCGTCAACTACCTTGGGGTCAATTCGTCGAAAGAACCTCGCGATGCGTAACATTTATTGAAAAAATGACGTAAGGAGATACATGTCGACCCTGGGATTCATCGAATATGAAAAAGCGAGCCCGGAAGTGCGCGCGGTGTATGACGACATTATGGCTACGCGCAAGATCGATAAAGTCACAAACTTCTGGAAGGCGCTGGCGCACGATCCTGTACGGTTGAAGCGCACGTGGGAAGACACAAAAAGCATTATGGCCGTGGGCGCGCTCGATCCGTTGGTGAAAGAGTTGCTGTACGTAGCCGTAAGCGTGAGCAACCAGTGCGATTACTGCATCGCCGCGCACACTGCGTCCGCACGGAAGAAGGGCATGACAGAAGCGATGTTCAACGAGATGCTGGCGGTCGTGGGTCTAGCGAATTCAAACAATCGGCTGGTGGCCGGACTTCAGGTCGAGATCGACGAGCAATTCAAAGCGATTGGCTGAGCGCGAGCCTGATCGCCGGGGGCCAGAGGCATGAACGATTTCTGTCGCAAATATGGGCTTAGCATTCCGGTAGTGCTGGCGCCGATGGGCGGCGGCCCATCAACTCCGGAGCTCGTGGCGGCAGTTTCCAACGCCGGCGGACTGGGATCACTGGCGGCAGCGTATTCCAATGCTGAGCGCATCCAGCAGGATATTGCCGCGATTCGAAAGCTCACGACAAAACCATTTGCCGTAAATCTGTTTTCGCCGCAGGCGCAGCTGCCCCTTAGCGGCGGAATAAATGTCGTGTCTAATTTTTTGCGTCCTTATCATGAGCGGCTTGGCTTGAAAGCGCCTGAGCCTCCACAAAAGCCGATTGAAGATTTCGACGAGCAATTGGAGGCTGTTGCGAAAGCGGCCCCGCCTATTGTGAGCTTCACATTCGGATTGTTACCCACCAAGGCCACTGAGCGGCTCAAAGCACAGGGAACGTATCTGATGGGCACCGCCACCACAGTAGACGAGGCACGGCAACTAGAACGGGCAGGCGTAGACGCAGTGATCGCGCAGGGCAGCGAAGCAGGCGCCCATCGTGGCACATTTGCCGTGCCGGCTGAAGAAGCCCTGATTGGCACCGTGGCATTGGTTCCGCAAGTGGTGGATGCTGTCCGTGTTCCGGTAATCGCTTCCGGCGGCATCATGGACGGGCGCGGCCTGGTCGCGGCTTTGGCGCTCGGCGCAAGCGCGGTGCAGATGGGAACGGCATTCCTGGCTTGCAAAGAAGCGGGAACGAACGTTGCATATCGTGAGGCGCTGAAGCGCGAGCGAGAGAGCCGCACGACGCTCACGCGCGCTTTTTCCGGACGCATGGCCCGTGGTCTGAGCAATGAATTTATCGAAAAATGGAATGCGTCGAGACTCGAACATCTGCCTTATCCCTGGCAAAACGCGTTTACGCAGCCCATGCGCCGCGCTGCCGCGAGCGCCGGACAGCCAGAGCTCCTCTCTTTGTGGGCGGGCCAGGGCGTGAGCATGCTGCGCGAAACAACGGCGGAGCAACTGATGAAGGAATTGCAGGAAGAGATGAAAGAAGCGTGGTCAGCACTGAAGAATCAGCTTGAATAAGTATCATTTAGAGGGCTAGCACCGATGTAATTTGCGGCTGCCTGGATCCTTCCATTATTCTGATAATTACCCAGCCAACTCCGGCAATCACAATCATGAAGCAGCATGCGACGACCGTGCGCGTATTTGGTTTGATTGCACGCTGCCTGTTTGCCTTGCTTCTAGTTTTTGCCTCCTTTTACGCTGTCCTCGCCTATATACCAGACACCTACCACGCGTTCATCCAAGCGCCCTTCCTAAGTTGGATTCCAACGCTCATCCGCTTCCAGCCTTTTCTCTACGCATTGCTTGTAACCGCTGTCTCGATCTCACTGTGGATAGAAAAAAACAGCGATTCCGTCTCAAGGCGCTTAGTGCTTGAGTTCATTACTGCAGCAGTGCTGGTCTCGATCTATTTGATGATTGCGCGCCCTTATAGCGCTCTGCACAATGATTCGCACAGCTTTGTGCTGGCGCTGGCCACAATTTTTCCCATACTGTGGATCGGCATTCTTGATTGCCGCGCTTACTGGCGTAAAAGAGACTGGACGACAGCCGCCGTTCCACGATTTGGCATTGCTCTGTTGTTGTCGAGTGCTCTGGCAGTCGCAATTGTGTATCCGGCGGCTGCGTATTTGCGCTTTTGGAGCGCAGGAACGCCCCTTCCGCCCATCGGCCGGATGGATCTTTTGGCCTGGAGCGGGACGGTGCTCACGCAGATCCTCTTGTTTAGTCTGGTCATTGGACTGCTTGCCTTTTGCGAGGCCGTGGCTTGGCGAACCAGCTATCCGCTGCAAGCGAGATTTGTGTCATTTGCCGGCGTGGCATGGCTCACACTAGCGGCGCTGATGGAGCGAGTAGCCTTTGGCGCGATACCGTTTCATGGAACGGAGTCATTGGTTTATTCATGGTTTTTCGGGCTTGCCGGCGTAGTGTTTGCGGGAGGCATGGTGTTACGTGCTGCGTCACTGCCATCTGCAGACTTGCTCGCTGTGCCACAGCGTCGTCATCGGGCAGAAACCGGACTTCTTACCGTGGTGCTGCTGGGCGCAGCGTGTGTTGTACCCGCGATCATCGGATTGATTGACTGGAATTCCATTGTGGAGAAAACCTGGGTACTCGTCTTCTGGACGGGTTCGGTATTCATCCTCATGCGGATGATTCCGCATCCCAAGCGGGCGCTTCACCCGCTTGTCGCGATCGTGTTGCCGATCCTGGCTTACTGCGTCTCGGCATTCGGGTTCCAGCCGCAACAATGGACATCGCCGGAATCGCCTTTTTCCAGCGCGATCAACATCCACAGCTCTTACGACGTTTCTTATGTGCTGGCGCGCGATCTGCTGGCCACCACGGCGAAACAACCCTGCGACGATCAATGCAATTATCTTCATGAACAGACCAACATTCCGCCGGCGATGCTTTCATCCACGCCGGAGCTGGATCTGGTAGACCATCTGGAGCGAGCCAAAGGAAAGCTGCCTGACATTTATGTCCTGGTTATCGATAGCCTGCGCCAGGACTACGTTACCGCCTATAATCCGGCGATCGATTACACGCCAGAAATAGCGGCCTTCGCCAAGGACAGCCTGGTCTTTCATAACGCGTTCACCCGTTACGCCGGCACTACCCTTTCAGAACCTGCAATCTGGGCTGGGGCCATGCTGCTGCACACACATTTCGTGCAGCCATTCTCGCGGGTCAACAATCTGGAAAAGCTCGCCACGGCAGACGGCTATCAGTCATTTGTTACCGTCGATACCACGCTGCGGTCGCTGCTGGGCAATCACACCGATCTTGTACCGCTGGATGATCACGCGGACAAATGGACAGACGTGGACCTTTGTTCCACCGTGGATGATGCTGAGCAAAAGATCTCTCGCCGGACAGATCCATCGCGACCGATCTTTATGTTTACGCAGCCGCAGAATGTGCACCTTTTGACGGTCCACAAAAACCACCCTGACATGATTCTCCATACGCGGGAACAGTTAGAGCGGGCGTATGCGCAGGACCTGCGGCGGATGGACGGCTGTTTTGGCCGCTTTATACGCTTCCTGAAAAACAAAGGACGATACGACAACAGCATCATTGTGTTGACGGCAGATCATGGCGAGTTCGGCCACGGCGCGCACACAACCTCCATCGAACCCGACGTTTTGAAAGTGCCGCTCATCGTCCATGTGCCGGAGAGCGTACGCCGCACCTATTACTACGATACGTCCAAGCTGATTTTCACTACCGACATTACGCCGACACTTTATTATCTGCTGGGGCACCGGCCGATTCGGAATAACGAAATACTGGGACGGCCGATGATCACTGAAACCAGCGCAGAGTCCTTGCAGTATGAGCGCCCCTCATACCTGGTGGCTGCCAGTTACG
This sequence comes from Candidatus Angelobacter sp., assembly GCA_036496525.1. GTDB lineage: Bacteria > Acidobacteriota > Terriglobia > Terriglobales > Acidobacteriaceae > Angelobacter. Next base: position 22,890 of record DASXKZ010000276.1, on the reverse strand, counting down.
CGCCCAATTATGGGATTCTGAGCAACAATGGGCGAACGCTTTTTGCATTCGACGACTATAAACACGAGGAAGTTTTGTATGATCTCGCGGCAGACCCGCACGGCGATCACAATTTGATCACGCCGCAAGTCGCACAGGTAGACGATAAGGAGATTCGCAACCACCTGGCGCAAATCGCCAAGGCATACAACTTTCAATACAGGCCACTGACTCTGGTCGGTTGGTTGATGCACTGAGTCCTTTGCACGGAGGCCAAATTATCCCCTCTTCCCTTTTTTACAAGCCCAGATAAGCTGCGCGGACCATTTCATTGGTAAGAAGATTTTTGGCTTCGTCGGCCAGCAGCACGGAGCCATTCTGCACGACGTAGCCACGATCAGATATGCTTAAGGCGCTGACGACATTTTGTTCAACGATGAGCATAGTGATGTTGGTGCGGCGGACTTCCTGGATTTTTTCAAAAACTTCTTCAACGATTTTTGGGGCGAGTCCGAGGGAAGGTTCATCGAGAAGAAGTAGTTTGGGTTGCGCCATCAAGCCGCGAGCAATCGCCACCATCTGCTGCTCGCCGCCGGAAAGAGTTCCAGCTAACTGGTCGAGACGTTCCTCCAGCCTAGGAAACAGCGCGAGTTGCTCTGCCATCAGGTGTTTTATATTTGCACGTGCGCGCGGAGTGTATGCACCGAGCGAGAGATTTTCTTTCACCGTCATAAACGGAAAGACCTGGCGACCTTCAGGAACGTGGCTCACGCCGCGCGCCACCATGTCATGCGCCTGGACGTGCGAAACATCCTGCCCCGCAAAACGCACGGAGCCGGTGGCCGGCGGCTTCATGCCGGAGATCACACGCAGGATCGTAGTCTTTCCTGCTCCGTTTGCGCCGATAAGCGTAACGATCTCACCGGCGTTCACCTGGAGCGAAATATCGAAGAGCGCTTGTAGATCGCCGTAGAAAGCCGTGACGTTTCCGACTTCCAGCAGAGGCGAGCCCGCCGCTGGATGGAGAGAGCTGCTGGGCGCGTTCACTGAGTCAGCTCCTTGTATTTAGGTCCGAGATAGGCTTCGATGACCTCCGGCAGCTTCACCACCTGAGCTGGTGCGCCTTCGGCAATTTTGGCGCCGTAATCAAGAACAATCACACGGTGCGCAATCTTCATCACCACCTGCATCACATGCTCCACGCCGCCGACAACGCTCACGCCCCATTCCGGCAGACGCTTCACCAATTCCGCCAGAGCAAGCGCTTCACTGGTGGTGAGCCCGGAGACAACTTCATCGAGAAGGATCAGCTTGGGCTTGCTGGCCAAGGCACGGGCGATTTCAAGACGCTTGAGCGCAGCCAGCGGCAAGCCCTTGGCAGAAAATTTGCTCAGATGCGACATCTGGAGAAAATCGAGAATCTTTGCCGCCTCCTGCGCAGCTTGTCCCAGGCTGCGCGTATGCATGAACGCGCCCAGCATCACGTTTTCCAGCACAGTCAGGCTTGGGATGGGCTTCACGATTTGAAACGTGCGTCCTATACCGAGACGCGCGGCGTGGTCCGGCGACATTTTAGAAATATCTTTGCCCTGAAATCGAATGATGCCTTCATTGGGATGGAGAAATCCGCTGATTAGATTGAAGACCGTAGTTTTGCCGGCACCGTTAGGGCCGATGATAAAAAGAATCTCGCCTTCGTTCATCGCCAATGAGACGCCTTTCACGGCCCTGAGACCGCCAAAGCGCTTGGTGACGTTCTCCATTTCCAGAATCGGCATCATTGCGCAGCTCCGCCTAACGCAGGTTGAGGCTTGGCATCCTTAGGTGGCTTGATGCGCTTGCGGAACCGGTGCTGCAATCCGCCGACAATACCTTCAGGCATGAAGAGCACCACCACGACAATTAGGACGCCATAGATCAGAAGATGACTTTCCTGGAAGACGTTTTTGAAAGCCTCTGAAGCGGTCAGCAACAGAACCGCGCCCACAATGGGCCCTAGCAACGTTCCTGCGCCGCCCAGCATGGTGATAATGGCAATCTGGATAGAGATATCGATGGTAAGAATGCTGTCAGGAACAATGAACTGGAATGCGCTGCCGTAAAGAGCGCCAGCGAGGGCGGTGAGAAAGGCGCTTATCAGCAACGAATACAGTTTGCAACGGGCTGTGTTGATTCCGACTGCAGCGGCCGTGTCCTCGTCCTCACGAATGGCCATCAGGTAATAGCCAAAGCGCGAACGTGAAGCCCAAAAATTTGTTACGAACGAGAGTACGGCCAGCGCCACCGCGGCCAGGTAGAACGATCGCCAAAATGTCCTGCCAACGAAAAGCGCGGGCATGGTCAGGCCGATGGCCCCACCGGTTACGTTCAAGTTGGTGGCGGCCAGGCGCAGGACTTCAGCAAACGCGATGGTGGCAAGCGCGAAATAAGGGCCACGAAGGCGGAAAGAAATCGCTCCGATCACAGCGGCAACCGCCGTGGATACAATGGCGGCGAGCAGAGCAGCAACCCAGACGGGCACCCCAAGTCCAGCAAAGATAGCAAGCCCATAAGCGCCCACGCCAAAAAAAGCAACGTGACCGAGTGAGAGCTGTCCGGCGTAGCCGCCGACCAGGTTCCAGGCCAGTCCCAACGCAGCGAACAGCGTAATGCGGAAGAGCACCTGAAGCTGATAGTTGTTGTGAATGAACCATGGCACGCGCGCCCACACAAGCACAACGATGATGGAAACCCAGAACTTCCAGCTCTTTAAGAGGCTCATGCGCGCTGCCTCCCAAAGATTCCCGCGGGCTTGAATGAGAGCACTAGGAGAAACAAAACAAAATCGATAATCAAGGCCCACTGATTGCCCAGATAAAGACTGGTGAGGCTTTCCGAAAGTCCAAGCACCAGTCCGCCAAAGGCCGCGCCTTCAATAGAACCCATTCCGCCGAGCACAACCATGACAAACGCCTTGGTGGTGTAATCTTCACCAACACCAGGAAAAAGATAGAGCCGAGGCAGCAGAAGGCCACCGGCGATCCCGGCGAGCGCCGTCCCCAGAGCAAAGCTGATGCCTTGGATGCGAACAAGATTGATGCCCATGAGCGGCGCGATTTCAGCATTCTGTGAGATGGCGCGCAAGGCCTGGCCGGTACGGCTGCGCACAACGAAAGACCGCAGTCCAATGACGAATGCAACCGCTATTGCAAATGAAAGGACTTCAGCCGCATTCGCGCCAAAAGGACCGAGGTGCACGCTGCGGTTGATGAGATCGATATTCGTTTGGCGATAGTCGGCCTTGAAGATGAGCTGCGCGGCGTCAGTGAGAATCAGTCCGATCCCCATCGTCATGAGGATCTGCATGAAGTGGGAGCGATTGCGAATAGGCCGGATCAGCGCCATGTAGACGAGATAGCCAAAGATAAGTAGCGCGATGCCCGCAGGAATAAAGCCGATGTACGGATTGATTTTGAAGTAATCGAAGAGCACGTAGGTGGCGTACATGCCCACCATGAGGAAGGCGCCATGCGCAAAGTTGACGATACGCATGACGCCAAAAATCAGGGCCAAGCCCATGCCGATGACGGCGTAGAGCGCCCCGGTCAACAGGCCATCAGCACAGGCTTGTAAAAAGCGAACCAAATTTGCTCCGCCTTGCGGATTTCAGGGCTAAAGCCCGGTCAAATTCTAAACACTTACGGCACGACTGAAAGTCGTGCCCTGACACTTGTCTCGGCGGAAGGAACTTTTGCATCTATAAACTTTTTTTGCAACTTGCTCGCCGTATATCTTAAAGCCTTGGAATTCGCGCACGCTCTATCTCTTCGACCACACTGGAGCAGGAATAATCGGCTTGGCCTCTGCGGCGTCCGCCGGGAAAACCACGCGATACTGTGCGTTCTGCACCTGAGTGATCAGGACTGGATGCTGGTTTTGTCCATTATCAAACTTGATAGGGCCAAACGGTGTAGAAGACATGTTGATGTTCTTGATAGCGTCGCGAATCTTGGCCGGCTCAAGCGACTTGGCGTTGTTGATGGCCTGAGCAGCCACGCGCAAGGCGGCATACGCCTGGATGGCATGGTAGGCCGGATGACTGTTGAAGCGCTTGAAATATTCGGCGTCAAATTCTTTTGAGCCCGCCCACTTGGCTTCCGGCAGCCACTGGGAAACAGAGAACGTGTATTCGGCGTTCTTGCCTGCGCCTTTATCCGTGGGAAATTCCGCGGCAGCAAATCCAGTACCGGACGAAGTGTAGTATTTGGGGTTCAGATCCACTTCGCGGGACTGCCGCATGAGCGTGGTCGCATCCAGAAGGTAGGAGCAGAAATAAATTACGTCAGGATTCGCCTGCTTCACGCGCTGCAAAACGGCCTTGTAGTCCGGTGATTTGGCTTCATAGGATTCAACAGCCACCAATTCAATGCCAGCTTCCTTGGCCGCAGCAGTCATGGCCTTCATGTTCGACTGGCCGAAGTTGGTATTCTCATAAACTATTGCCATTTTCTTGGGCGCACCATTGGCCTTTAAGAATGCAATGGTCTCTTTGGCGTAATCATTGGCTCCGGCACAGATGCGGAAAATCCAGGGCGACTTGGAATCCATGACGTTATCGGCTGTGGCTGTGGGGATAATGAGAGGAGTCTCCCGCTGCGAGACCGCAGGCACAATGGCCTTGGTGCTCTCACTGGAATAGGAGCCCAACAGCACGGGAACCTGGTCCTGATCGATCAGCTTGGAAACACCTTGAACGGCCTGATCGGGCTTGCTCTGATCGTCGTAAAAATCCAGCTCGATCTTTTTGCCAAGAACGCCGCCCTTGGCATTGATTTCGTCAAGCGCGATGGCATAGCCATTCTTGTGCGCTTCACCAAAGGCCGCCAGACTGCCTGTAAGAGAAGTGATAACGCCGATCTTGGTTTGTCCAAAAGCTGGAACGATGGATGCGAACAGTAACAGGATTCCGAGTGCAGCGATTGCTTTAATGCGCATATTCCCCCCACATGGTCAAAAGTGATCGCCGAGCGCGAGAATTATACAGCCTGGCAGCAGCTAGCAATTGGCAATTAGCCTATGTGTCATAGCTGAGTATTTTTCTAAGCCTGCGGCAGTTCGTTTAAGAAACAAAACTCTACTCAGATTAGCGCTCGCGCTCCACAAGCCGAATAAAAACAAACCTTAATACAAAACCGGCATTGCAACACTCTCAGCTCCGCATTAACAGGCCGACAATCGAAGCCGACATAAGATTGGCCATCGTGCCGGCAATCATGGCGCGGAAGCCGAGCTTGGCAAGCTGGTCACGCTTGTTGGGCGCTAGGGCACCGATGCCACCGATCTGAATGCCGATGGAGCTGAAGTTGGCAAAGCCGCAGAGAGCGAAAGTAGCGATGGTGACAGAGCGAGGATCAAGCGCGGCCTTCATGGCTCCGAGGTCTGAATAAGCGACAAGCTCATTGATCACCGTACGCGTACCCAGAAGGCTGCCGACAGCGCCGATGTCTTTACCCGGCACGCCGATCAGCCACGCGACCGGAGCAAAAATTACGCCAAGAACTTTTTGAATGCTGTCGGGGAAAAAAGCGAAGTGATTGTGCGTCCAACCCATGATGCCGTTGACCATCGCAATCAAGGCGAGAAAAGAAATGAGCATGATGGCCACGTTAAAGGCGAGTTGGCCGCCATCAATCGTGCCGCGTGCGATTGCGCCCAGAATATTGGCGTCCTTATGCATTTCCTCTTTTGAGATTTCGACTGCCCCAGCGGTCTTGGGCTGCTCAGTTTCCGGCACCAGCATCTTGGCCATCAGGATGGTTCCGGGAGCGGTCATAATCACGGCGGCCAGCAGGTTTTCCGCTTTGATTCCGTAACCGATATAAGCCGCCATAATTCCGCCGGAAACATGCGCCATGCCTGCCGTCATGATGGTCATAAGCTCTGAGCGCGTGCATTCAGGCAGCAGAGGCCGAATGGTGAGGGGCGCTTCAGTCTGGCCCATGAAGATGGAGGCTGCCACGTTGAGGGATTCCGCGCCGCTCACACCCATCAATCGGTTCATGACCCAAGCCATTCCTTTGATGATTATTTGCATCACGCCAAGGTGATACAGCAATGCAAAAAATGCCGAAACAAAAATGATCGTTGGCAGCACCTGAAAAGCAAAAATGAAACCCAACTGTGAGGAGCCCGGATCGAGAAAAGGCAGATGCGCGTTAGGATCGGCGGGGTAACCGAGATTTCCAAAAACAAATGTTGATCCTTTAAAAGCGTACGCCAGCAGTTTATTGACAGCGGTTCCGGCTGTTTGCAGCGTCCGCTGGCCCCAGGTAAAGCGAATCACGATCCAGGCAAAAAGGAATTGCAGGCCAAGTCCCCAAAGGACAGTCTTGAGCCGGATGGCGCGACGGTTGGTGGAGGAGATATATGCGATTGACAAAAAGACGATGATGCCCAGCAAACCCGCAAATCGCGACATTGGGTCCTTCTAAGGGAAAAGTTGAGATGACGTTGAAAAAATCTCGTCCATTGTAGCTGGAATGTCAAGGAAGATCGCCAAATGCAACAATTGTCACAGTTGAGACCTAAAGAACCATTAACCACAAAGGACACGAAGGAACACGGAGGAAGGCAAGCGTTCAAAGCGCCGATAAATGTTTTATCGCGTTGGCGACTGAAAGCCGTTTTCAAATTTAGAAAATGCCTTTTCGAGCGCCCATTGCAGGCGGGCTTTTTCGCTGGCGCCAAGGAAATGCGAACAGCTTGCGGATGTCCTGGACGAAGCTGGTTTGTCTGAGCTACAGCCAGATGCGAGCAGAGCTTTCGACGAATCTTTCCAAAGGTTCTCTCCGGGCAAAAAGCTGTGCTCAAGGCTGGCGCGGGCAAACTTTTTTAAATCCTGATATTTCAGATGGTAGGTTTCGGCGGCGCGCTCGAATTCCTGTATGATATCGCCGCGGGAGACGCCGGGATCGTCTGTAGCCAAGGCAACAGGCACGCCGAACTTTAAATACATGGGCAGCGGATGATGGTCGCCCGCAATATTGAGAATCACGTCATTGCTGGTAAGACAGATTTCAACCAGCACATTGTCCCGGGACATCATACGGAGAAGAGATTCGGGGTCTGATTCCTGCATTACGTCAACGCCGTGGCCAATACGCTCTGCATGGCCTTGTTCTATAGACGCGCGGATATGGAACAGTTCTTCCGGAGGAACAAGCTTTGGCGTGAGCTCCCCGGCGTGTAGCGTAATGTGGACTTTGGGATAAATGCCATGAAGAAAATCCAGCATACGCATGTGCAGATTGAAGTCATGGGTTGGCAGGTACGCGTCTTCAGGCATCACAAGATTGAGGCCGACCACGCGTGGGTCCCTGGACGCAATCTCAAAACCTGAGAGTATCTGGGCGAAGACCATTTCCTTGGGCAGGCCGCGCGCCACCTGATACAGATAGCGTGTCTGCACGTTGCAGCCATGATCTGGCTGGGGCTGGCCGCAGCGGAGTTCTACCTCTTCTTTCTTTTCCGTGTCGTCAAGGAACTTGCTGGCCTCAGCCACGATCTTTGGCAGTCCGCCAGACAACAGCTGCTCGCGCAATTTGCTGAGATCGCCATTCCATCCCAGAGACATGCCCAAGCGGGCTGCGGCGCCTCCATCGGGGTTAAACATTGTCTCAAGGTATTGCAGATGGCCGGCAGCAGCGCGGGACCGCGCTTCTGCAAGCATCTCCGCGGTATGACCGTTCGTAGCAGCGCTGAACTTGCCGAAAGTAGCAAAGAAATGGTCGTGGCCGGATTCCGACCCGGCGACGAACTGGCGCATGGAAAGGGCGTCCAGCAGGTGGCTATAAAGAGCGCTGTCTTGCAGGGCGATGCTGGCAGGAGGCTTGCCATTGGCGGGATCGCAGGGTGGCTGCGTGATGGCAAGAGCAGAGCGATCCACGCACAATCCATCTTCCACTGCAAACTTGATAAAGCTTTCCGCATAAATCGCACCGACAAGATGGTTGTGAAGATCGCCGCCTTTGGGCATTTTCTGCAGGAAAGCGTGCAGGAGCAGAGGTTGGTTGCGGATTGAGTCAAAATATCGCGCGGTCTTTTGTTCGGCTGAACCGGGGGGCGCAGGTTTCTTTTGGGGCCACGCGGAAGGAGTACAAATTGCAAATAGTACCGCAAATAGACAAACGCGGAAAGTTTTCAACGAACGCGACGCTAACATGGAGGGAAATATAGCATTACAATTTGAGTTCCGCACGGCGCTCAAACTGCGCTTGCGATGGAAAGGATTTGCGCGATCCATATTTGCGCGACCCACGATGAGCATCAGCGACGATTTTACCCAGGCGGAATTTGCAGCCAAGCATATTTCCTCACAGAGCTCCATTAAGCCCACAATCGCCATTGTGCTGGGATCGGGGCTGGGCGGCTTTGCCGATGAGATGACAGAGGCTGTCCGCATTCCTTACAACGATATCCCGCACTTTGCGCGCTCTACCGCCGTGGGGCACGCAGGCCAATTGGTGATGGGCAATATCGGTGAATGTCCGGTGGTGGTGATGCAGGGACGCGTGCATCTTTATGAAGGCTATTCCGTGCGGAGCGTGGTGTTTCCGATGCGCGTATTTTCGCGCATGGGAGTGCGCGCCGCCATTCTCACGAACGCAGCGGGCGGCATCAATCCCGAGTATGGACAAGGGCGGCTGGTGGCGATCAGCGACCACATCAACCTGCAAGGGCAGAACCCGCTGGTGGGGCAGGAAGATCCGAACCTTGGGCTGCGGTTCATCGATATGAGCGAAGCGTATTCGCGCGATTATCGCAAGATGGCAGTCGAAGCCGGGAGGCGGCTGAATATTCCAGTGGGCGAAGGCGTGTATGCAGCCATGCTGGGGCCAAGCTATGAAACGCCGGCTGAGATCCGCTTTCTGCGGACGATTGGCGCTGACTTGGTGGGGATGTCCACGGTGCCGGAAGTAATTGCTGCGCGACAGATGGGAATGAAGGTGCTGGCGATTTCCTGCGTGACCAACATGGCGGCGGGAACAACCGACGCGCCGATCAACCATGAAGAGGTGCTGGAGATTGGTAAAAAGATTTCCGGACAGTTCAAAGCGCTGCTGCGTGAGGTGGTGCCGCTGATTGCCAGGGATGTGGCGCACGACTGACAGATTACTCTTCATCTCCTATGATGCGATGAACTAGTGTCCGCTTTTGCAGAAGCGCAGTGGCCCCAATGGTATAGCTTTTTTCGATCAGCGGAACGGCGCTGGCAAGACGCTCGGCTGAGTTGTAATAAACGGTGCAGAGTGATTCGCCGGCGCTCACAGGATCGCCAACTTTCTTGTGGACGATGATTCCCACGGCGGGATCGACGGAATCTTCTTTTCGCGCGCGTCCGCCACCGAGCAGGACTCCAGCGATGCCGATCTGCTCGCACATTATGCCGGTAACAATCCCTGAAGCTGGGCTTTTAACTTCAGCTTTGTGTTTTGCCTGCGGCAGAAGGCCGGGATCATCCATCACTGCAGCGTTGCCACCCTGCAGACGAATCATCTCGCGGAATTTTTCCCGGGCCTTGCCGCTGGTAATCATCTGCTCAGCCAGTTCCCTGCCTTCAGCCACGCTGCGAACGCGCTTGCCCAGAAGAAACATTGAGGCGGAGAGAACAAGGCTCAGTTCGCGCAGATCGTCAGGCCCGTGGCCGTTCAGAACATCGATGCACTCAGCGACTTCCAGCGCATTCCCCACGGCTTGGCCCAGAGGCTGGTCCATGTCCGTGATCAGCGCAGAAACGCGTTTGCCCAGGCGCTGGCCGGTTTCAACCATCAGCTCGGCCAGAAAGACCGCATCTTTTTCTGACTTCATGAACGCACCGCTGCCGGTTTTTACGTCCAGCACCAGAACATCAATGCCCTCCGCCAGCTTTTTGCTCATGATGGAAGCGCAAATCAGGTACGGGCTTTCCACCGTGCCGGTAACGTCGCGCAGCGCGTAAAGTTTCTTGTCGGCGGGGGCGATCTCGGCGGTCTGGCCGATCAGTCCGGCTCCGCATTCAGCCAGCACGCGGCGGAAATCGGCCACGGAAAGATTTACGTTGAAGCCGGGAATGGACTCGAGCTTGTCCAGCGTGCCGCCGGTGTGGCCCAGGCCGCGCCCGCTGATCATGGGGACATACAGGCCAGCCGCCGCAACGATGGGCGCGATGATCAAAGACGTTTTGTCGCCGACGCCGCCGGTGGAATGCTTGTCGGTTTTTGCGGCTGGAAGCTCGGAGAAATCGAGCACCTGGCCGGAGTTCAGCATGGTCTCCGTGAGCGCGGCAAGTTCAGCGCGCGTCATGCCGCGCAACAGCACGGCCATCAGCCATGCGGACATTTGATAGTCGGGAATCTCGTCTCGGGTGTAACCGTTGACGAGAAACTCGATTTCATTGCGCTGAAGCTCAACGCCATCGCGCTTGCGGCGGATCAGGTCTGTAACTAGCATCTAAGCGAATTTAGGTCAGGCGGAACGTTTCCGGCAGCATATCGGCGATGTTCATCTCCATGTAGTCGGTCTGGCCGCGAAAGACGACAGCCGTGTTCGCGCCGAATTCGGCAATGACCTGGCGGCAAGCGCCGCAGGGAGCGCATGGCACGTCATTTTCCGTGACCACAGCAATGCCCTTCAGCTTGAGCTTGCCCTGGACCTGGTGGACGGCGTTGAAAATGGCCGCGCGCTCGGCGCAGATCGTCAGTCCGTAAGAGGCGTTTTCCACGTTGCTTCCGGTATAGAGGTGGCCGTCGTCAGTAATGACGGTGGCCCCGACGCGGAACTTTGAATATGGCGCGTAAGCGTGCTGGAGCGCCGCGGTGGCCATCCCCAACATCATGGCGCGCTCCTTGTCTGTGAGTGCGATTGGTGGCATCAGTGACTCCTCATTGAGAACAGATACAGTAACATTTTGTGGTGGATAGAATATCCTAACGCATTTTGATGAGCGAAGCAATAGCGAATAACACCAAGCATTCACCGCAGAGACGCGGAGGCGCGGAGAAGAAGCGTTTGCCGCAGATTAGCGCAGATGAACGCTGATGAAGAGTTAGCCGCGAATGAACGCGAAAAAGCACGAATCGGCTATTTGCATGATTCGTGTTTCTTCGCGAAATTCGTGGCGAAGTTTTTTGTGGAGCTAGTAAGTTCCGTCTGAACCGCTGCCGCTGCTGAAACTACCACCTCCGCCGCCTGAATCACCGCTGCTGAAACTGCCACCCCCGCCGCCTGAATCGCCGCTGCTGAAAAATCCGCCGCTGGAACTGCTGCTGTCAAAGACGCTGCTGCTTGATCTTCTGCTTGAGCTTGAGCTTGAATCATCCAGCGTGGGAAACGATGGAGCGTACGGCGCTTCCTGCGAATAAGAAACTGCCTGCCGGATCTGGTTTTGAGAGTTGTTCAGCATTTGATTGATAATCAGCCAATCAACCACGGACATTGAACTGCCCTGGCGGGCCTGCTCATAATCCTGACGGCTCTGCAATAAAAGCTGGTTGACTGCATCCGTTCTGGAGCTGTCGCGGACATCCGTGATCTCAAATGTTTCGCGGGAAAGCTTCTCCATCATGGCCTGGCTTTGTGCCTTGGCTTCTTTGAGCTTGGCAATGCTCTCTTTTGTGCATTCCAGCAGGTTGCATTCGGCCTCAGAGCTGGTCCGGACGCGGACCATTTCATCATAGGACTCCAGCTTCGCGGCATCGATGCACTGGGCATCCACTTTGATTTTCAAAATCCGCTCCGGCTGCCCGGCCACGCTTTCGCGAAGTTTGCTGATGTCCTGCTCCGGCATTTCTCTGGCGCAATCATCCAGGATGCGCTGTACTTCCGGAGCGTTTTTTTCCGCGGCGCTCAGATTATCCGCGATCAACGTAACCGCCTGGGCCATCTCCGCGAGCTTTGCCCTGCGGCGGCGCAAACGGAAAACGCCGGACGCGAGCAGAGCGACCAGCACAAGCGCACTGAGGAACAGGAGTCCGTTCCGGGTGTCACTCTGCAGTTGTCTCTCCTGCTCGGCCTGCCTGGCTTCCGCCTCGCGGCGCTGGACTTCAGCCTGCCATGCCTGCTCAGCACGCCGCTTGCGGTCGAGTGTCTCTTGCTCCGCATCCGGCTTGCGCGCCTCCAGCCGCTCTTCCCATGTGGTTACGCCAAGATGTTGCATGGTCGCCAGCACGGTTTCTTTCAACCCGGCGTAGTATTCGCCTCGCTTAAAGTTTGGCAGCAGGTTTTGCCGGGTAATCTGTGTGGCGTCAGAATCCGTCAGGTCCGCCGACAGGCCCTCGGCGATTCTGAGCGCATACGCCCGTTCATTTGGGGCCCACAACAGCACAATGCCGTTGTCTCTGCCGGCCTTGCCGATTTTCCAGGAATCTCCAATGCCCGTGGCATAGTTTCTGGCAGAGAGTCCGTCAAGACTGTTGACCACCACCACTACAAATTCAATGGTGGTCTGCCGCTCGTAGTCCTTAAGCAGGCCAGAAAGTTCTTTGATCTGGGCTTCATCGAGCTTCCCGGCATAGTCGCTTACTACGCCTTTCATGGCCGGAAAACTCGCCGCAGTCTGCGCTAAAACGCCAATGCTGAAGGTGACCAGCAGCATGAGCATTGTGAGCCGTTTAGCCATGGTTCTCTCTCCTGGAGATCGGATCCAAAAGGCGCAATCCAGAGCACCTTAATAACTGGTGACAAATCATGCAAAGTCGTTTCATGCTTAGTGTAGTGTTTGTCCTATATTGCTGCTTTGTGATATTTGGAGCGCCGTTACGAGCGAAATACTAGCGAATCACACCGAGCATCCACCGCGGAGGCGCGGAGACGCGGAGGCGCGGAGAAGAAGTCTTTGCCGCAGATCGGCGCAGATGAACGCTGATAGGAAATGGGGGCTGGCTAAAGCACTATGCAGGGAGGTGAAAAACAGGCGAACCCAGATTCTTGTTCCATCCAGCTACTTACCGTTGTCTAAGGTTATGTAAGGGAAAAGAAACCTGTGGCAGCACAATCGACAACGGTGGCTTCGATGTATCCGGCGGCGGTGGAGGCAGGCCCGAACCCAGCCATCAGGCCGAGTTCCCTGAAGGCCAACGCCCCTGATGCCGCTGAATTGACGCTGGTTCCGGTCCGCAAGGCTGGGCCGCAAGCCAAAGCTGGGACGGAGACAAGCAGGGACGAAGCAGTTGCTATAATCCCGCAAATGGGCTGGCAGGATCTTACGGATGAAGCGCTGATTGCCCGCTACCGCGCGGAAGCCGGCCAGGCACAAGCGGAACAGTACCTGAATGAGCTTTTTCGCCGTCACCATGTAAAGGTGGCGCGCTGGTGCTTGTCAGTCACGGGGGACCGTGAGTCGGCGGCTGATCTGGCGCAGGAAATCTGCGTAAAGGCCTACCAGAACCTCTCTTACTTCAAGGGTCAATCCAAGTTTTCTACGTGGCTCTATTCCATCACCCGCAATCATTGCCTTAACGCAGTAAGGTCCAGAGCGAGCGCCCCACAAATGGACTCTGCCGAACTGGTAATGGACACGCTGCCGGATGTCTCAGACAGCCCGCTGGCATCTGTGGAGCGGAAGCAACAGGCCGACATTGCACGGCAGCTAATTAATGAAACCCTGGAAGAAACTGAGAAAGCAGTTTTTACCATGCACTTTGGGGAAGAGCTTCCGCTGGATGTGATTACGCGCATGCTCAACCTGACGAATGCCAGCGGAGCGAAAGCTTACCTGGTAAGCGCCAAAAGAAAACTGGATAAAGCAGCAAGACGCTGGCAGGCAAGAGCATAAAAGGAAACGTACCCTGAGGAGAATTTGTCATGGCCGACAATACAAACACCGCAAAGATATGGCAGGAAGCAGCAGCCGAAACCAAAGATTGCCTGCCCCTGGAAACGCTGGAGCAGATGATGGACAACACTTCCAGCGACGCCAAGGCTCAAGCGCACCTGGCCGGCTGCGCTCACTGCCAGACTGAATTGGCCATGCTGAAGAATTTTGAGCAGTCCACGCCTTCCGCCGACGAAGGCGCTGCCGTGGCCTGGATTGCCGCACAGTTGGAGCGCCGGCAGAGTGCTCCTGCCGCTCAGCAAAAAGTAGTTCGTATTCCCTTCTGGCGCACTATGTTTCGCGTGCCTTATATGGCCGGAGCAGCGGCCCTAGCCGCAGTGCTGATCTTTGGATTCTCTCTTTACCACGGAAATTCAGATGGACCCGGCAGGCTCAATCCCGGTGTGGGTAATGGACAATTCCGCGGCGCTATTCACCTTGTGAGTCCGATTGCAGATCAAAGTATCGCTCCGGCTGAATTCCACTGGGATGCAGTCCAAGGCGCAAGCAGCTACACAGTGGAACTGAAAGACGTTGCAGGAATCACGCTTGCCACGGCGAAGTCATCACAAACCGTGCTGCCGGTAACGCCGGAAATGCGCGCGAACATGGTTTCCGGCAAGCCGCTCAAGTGGATAGTCACGGCCATGGACGCGAACGGAAAAGAGATCGCAAATTCAAGTTTGGAGCAGTTCAAAGTGAGATAAGTGCGGAGTGCGCTGAGGCAGTTTGTGCGACGAGTTTTTTCTTCCGCTGCACACGAAGGTAGATGAACACGGCAAGAGCAATGATCGGGATGGGAATTGCGAGAACTTGCCAGGGAATGAAACGTGGAACAGGCTCCGAACCATCGCCATTGAGGACAAAGGCAGCCCAGTATCGCGGATGACTCAGCTCCGTCCCGGAATGCAGAAACTCCAGCTTGGTCAGGCGCAAGGCTTCTGCTTTCGATTTGTGCTTTTTGAGCAGATAGAAATAAAAGTGCTGCATGAATTGTGACGTTGGCCCATCTGGAACGCGCCACAGCGTAGTCAGGGCAGAACGCGAGCCCGCGGCCAGCAGCGCACGGCTGAAAGCCTGAATGCCTTCACCGGGGACAAGGCGGCCGCGCTCAGTGTCGCAGGCGGAAAGCGTGGCCAGGCTGGTGCCGCGAAGATCAAGATCGTAAAGCTCTTTGAGAAATAAATAGTTGTTCGGCTGGCCCGGTTCGTCGGGCGAGAAAAGCAGGCGGGAACGCTCAGGGTCGTCCATGTCCGCTACGGCGTGCGTGCTTACGTGGAGCAGCGCCGCGCCGGAATGAGCGGACGCAAAGAGAGTCTGCTTGCGGTCGTCTGTGCCGAGAAACAGTTTGCTTCGGCCTGCGCTCATGCGCGCGATGCCGCGGATTTCGTCGCCCGACGCAGGCAACGATCTGCTAATTTCTCCACGAGCCGCGCTGGTAAGCGAGCTTTCACCGCCGCCGATGACCGCCGGATCGCCAAAACCGATGAGTTGTTGCTGCCACGGCAATCGCGTAGCAGATGCATTTTGCATTGCGCCGCGCAGCAGCAGCACCGCGCTTGGCATGTACGTGACGTCGCGGCTTTCCAGCAGCGGCCCGGAAGCCGTGGGCAAAAGTTCTACCGGTAGCAGGCTAAGGAAGCCATCTGGAACTATCAGCACATGCGAGTAACGGTCCTGAGCGAACGGCGCAATGTCCTTGGGCAGCATGCCGCTGATTTTTTGAAAATCTTTTTGCCAGTCGCTGCTGAGATCTTCTGGAAGGTTGGTGACGAAGCGCTGCAATGCGTCCATTTCAGCGGCGGAAAAATGCGTTTGCGAAATGCCGGCCGCTTCGCGCGTGACCCAAACAGCGGCCACGCCTTCTGCTCCGACCCAGAATTCAATGAGCGCGCTCTGTGGACCGAGTCGCGCCTGGATGGAGCGCAGCGTGAGTGCGTCGGGCGAAAGCTTGGCGCCAAAAAATCTATCCTGAAAAACGCGAGCGCGACTGCGCTCCATGAACTCAAACGCACCAGCAGCATCGTTGCGTTCCAGAAGAAGCTTGATCAGCGCGTCGTAAACATCGCGCTTGTCGGCCAGGAAGTCCGCCTTCAACCGCGAAAGCTGCAACTGCGACCGCAGGCTTTCAATCCGCTGGATGGCATCGCGAAATTTTGCTTCTGCCGCATCGCGTTGGCCGTTCTTCAGCGCGATCTTGCCCAGTGCGTTCACGGCTTTCCATTGCTCTTCCACGGTGCCGAGCTTGTCTGCTTCCACCAGCGCATTGGTAAACTCCTTCTCCGCTTCCGGCAGCTTATTCATGCGGTAAAGCGTCTCTCCGCGATAGAGCAGCGCCTGCATGGCTTCACGCTGGCTTTTTGTTTGCACGGCCAGAGTGTGAACGCGATCAAACGTCTTCAGCGCGTCCTGCAAGCGTCCGAGATCAAGCGCCAGCACGATGCCGCTGTTTTTGAGCACTCCCAGTTCGCCGTCGATGTCTTTCTCTTTCGCGTAATATTCATCCGCATAGCCGTAAAACTGCAGTGCCTGTTTAGCATCTCCCAACCGGCGATAAGCTGCGCCCATGTTGGCGTTCAAATGGCCCAGATCGCGCGGCGTGGCCTGTTCCGGATGGGCCAGAATATCGTTATAAATCTTGATGGCGCGCTGATCGTTGCCTAGCTTTTGATAGAGCGTGCCCAGATTCAGCAGCGTGAGTTGGCGCCACGTGGCGCTCCACGGTTCCGCCGCCGATTTCTGCACATATTGCAGCGCAGATTCATAGGCCCGTAAGGCCTCAGAATATTTTGCCTGGTAGTAATACACGATGCCGAGATTGTTCAGGACCAACACGGCCGTTTGCGCGTTTCCGGTCTCTGCCGTCAGCTTCAATCCCAGGTCGAGTTCGGCTGCGGCCTCAGGATAATTACCCGCGTTGGAGAGAGCGAGACCAACATCGTCATGGGCCAGCGCTTCACAGTTTTTGTCGCGCATCTTCTGGCAGGCAGCAGCGCTCTCGCGGGAAAATCCCACCGCGCGGGAATATTCGCCGGCCATGGTTGCGATATTGCTGAGGTTATTGAGCGTATCAACCAGTTCCGGACTGGGCGTCTGCGATCGCAGCGGCGGGAGCAGCGACTCATAAATTTTCCGCGCTTCCCCAGAAGATCCGGCGTCGCGCAGAGAGTTGGCTTTGTCAATCTGCGCCTTGTACTGGCCAGCCGCTGCCGATGACGATTGACACACAGCACCGACTGGGGCAAAGAGTAGCAGCAACCCCAACGCGGAAAAATGAATGATGGTTTTCTTATCCACCGTCTTTAGAAAGTATATGTGAAGATGGTCGCACAGAGTCATCCATCGGAACAGCTTGGACATTTGACCAATCAGCCAAGAGACCACAAAACCTGAAAAGACATCTTTAAAACAAAAAACAGTCTTTATATCGGCCGGAATACGGAAAAGTAACGTGAGTCTATGTAGAATCCGCACTGGCTTCCCTGACATCCTTTAACAGGTTGCAGATTCGCTGCTGGGACGAATAATACTTGGCAGCTCTCGTCGGGCAGAGTTTCGGTGTGATTCTGCTTGCGTGAACCAAAGGAAGGGAAATTGCTCTCATGGCCATTGGTCTCACCCTCACGTTCCTGAAGCAATTCGGAATTGGTCTCTCTTTAACGTTTCCGCTTTTGTTGAGCCTTGCGGCATTCATAACGCTATTGGGGCAAGCTGTGGGAAAAACGGAAGGCTGGTCACGGTTCGACAGTTTTTATTGGTCGTTCATCACAGCAACTACGGTCGGATATGGAGACATACGGCCTACCAAACGTGGATCACGGATTCTTTCAGTCTTGATCGCCTTCCTGGGACTTATGCTTAGCGGCATCATTATCGCCGTGGCAGTCAACGCCGCAACACTAGCTTTGAAGACTGCCCGATAAATACACTAAGCACCAGCAGCTGTCTTTACTTTTGCAAACTAATATTCTCGCTGCGCTTATTTTCCATAAACCAATACTCGGAATGTGCCGGGAATCGCGGTTCGTTGCGGACGCGGTCGATCGGCAGTCGGCTGGGAGGGCGGACCAAAATCAGCGGTATCCACAAAGAGATGGTGCGTCTTGTTGTCGAGCCCCATGGTTTTGGCTCCGAACTCGGTTTTGACGGTTTCGATCTCGCTGAATTTATCCGGCGAGTCTTCATGGAAAACGTGAATCATGCCCTCACGAGTTGAGACAAACACAAGACCTGTTTCTGGCTCATAGGCAGCGGCATCCACGCCCGCTGAGATGGGAAATGATTGGATGATGTGCCCATTATCTGCGTCCATCACCACCAGCATCTGAGGATTTCGCCCCGCACTGAACAGTCTCCGATGCGCCTGATCGAGCGCCAGGGCCGTAGGACCTCCGGCAGGCGCAACAGGCCAGCGGGATTTTATGGTCAGCTTCTGTGAATCAATAGCCACAACTTCATTCTTATCTTCCAGATTCACATAAACAGTTCCTTTGCCATCGGCAACGGCGAATTCAGGCGCTCCACCAAGCTTAATAGTGCTAACAGCATTTCCACTCTTCGCATCAATCACCGTGGAGCTGTTCGGATCTCCATTCATGACAAAAACACGTTTTGATACGGGATCAAAAACGATGCAATCCGCATCCTTGTCCGCTTTGGCTTCGCCGATCGGTTTCAAGGTCTTTAGGTCGAATATGACAACCTTGCCAGGGCCACCATCGCTGATAAAGCCTCGATTGAACTCTTGCGCCAGAGCGACTCCGTGGTCCTTCTTCAAGCCGGTGATATTTGCAATGAGCTTGCCTGTATCCGCGTCGATCACTTTTATCTCAGTTCCGTGCGACAAATAAACCCGCCGGGCAGCCGAATCGACCGTGATGTAGTCAAAGTATTCCCGCGTCTTGCCCTCTGCAGCCGGGAAGGGATATTTGTTCAGCAAATGATAATCACTCTTGGTCGCAGCCAGCGCAAAGACCGTGATTAATAAACCTGCCGCGAAAAAAGAAGCAAAAAATATTTTCATGCGAAGCCCCTCCATTTAACTCAACACCGCCGATGCTTTTATCGTGATTCTGAATTATATAAGTCGCTGAGATCGGTTTGGCCCGAAGCGAAAGTAGTCTGATCATTCTCCATGGTTGCGCGTGATCCACTCATGAAAATTCCAGGCCAAAAGGCGACCTCAAAATCCCGATGTTCAGACTGAGCTAAGTTTCCGCTGAACGCCCAGCTCTGCTTTTTCGCCCGAGGCAAGGCATCTTCTCGCCTGAAAAATCTTTCATATTGCCTGATACGGCAAAAGGGAGAACTCAAAATGGCAGATGACACTCTGGACCTGATAAAAGACTTGATTCAAACCTGCAAAGATGGTGAGACAGGTTATCTTCATGCGGCAGGTGTTGCTACGGACCCGCAGTTGAAGGCATATTTCACTGAACAAAGCCTGGAAAGAGCTCGCTTTGGCGCGGAACTTCGCGTTGAAGCACAACGCCTGGGAGATAAACCAGAAGCTTCCGGCACGGTGTCTGCTGTTCTGCATCGGGTATGGTTTGAAACCAAGGCGACAATCGGCCTGGGCGACCAATCCATTCTGAACAGCGTTGAGCAGGGTGAGGACCGGGCGAAAAAGGATTATGAGAAAGCACTCTCCATCCAGCTTCCGAGTGACTTGCGCTCCATCATCCAGCGCCAGGCAGACAGTGTTCTCAAGGCCCATGACTATGTTCGTGACATGCGCGATGGGAACGCCCAACCCGGAGAGAAAGTAGCTTAAGCAGCAATCAAGAATGAAATGAATGCGCCGAGAACCTTGAGCGATTGCTAATCACTGATGCGTTACTGCTTTGGGGTAATGCATTTGCGAAAAGCAATATTTCACATTGAAAGAATAAGAAGGGCATCGGGGAGATGCCCTTCTTGTTGAGGTTTGCATTCTAGTGAATGTGCCGCATGTAACTGACAGGCCGGAGAGACCCGAAAGCCTAGAACCAGGATGATTTGATAGCGTTGCTGAGAACTAGCTAGGGTTAAGATTTAGAAAATGATCAAGCTGGCACTTCGCTGCCTTTGTAAACTGGCTGCAGCCAATGCCGATACGCGGCATCCTGTCCTGAAACGATCCGGGTGAATTTTTCTTGAATGCGCCGCGTGATCCTCCCGCACTCACCGTCTCCGATCCTGATGTCATCCACCTCGCAGACTGGTACCACCTCTGCTGCTGTGCCCGTTAGAAAAACTTCGTCGGCGGAAGTAATGTCTGATGCTCTTAAAGGAGCAATCGTCACCGTATATCCAAGGTCGCGCGCAATCTGGATAATCGAATCACGAGTAATTCCCAGCAGGATTGAATTTCTCTCGTCATTTGTAAAAAGAGCTCCGTTCCGCACCAGGAACAGGTTTTCCGCCGCTGCCTCCGCCACGAACCCATCCACGTCTAGAAGGATGGCTTCGTCATACCCCTTCTCCACCGCATCGTCAATCGCCAATATGGAATTTACATATTGGCCGCTGGCCTTGGCAGTGGCCGGCATCATACTGGAATGAAACTTTTTCCACGGAGAAATGCAGGCACGAATGCCGCTCTGGACGGAGCTGCTGCCATGGAGAGGCTCCCAGGGCCAGGCCAGAATCGCGAGTTCTACTGGGCACCTCCGCGGATTGACCGTAAGTTCCCGGCTGCCGCGGTAGCAGAGAGGCCTGATGTAACAACTTCTGAACCCATTCCGGCAAATCAATTCAGCGATGGCTGCCTCAATCTGCTCTGACGCAAACGGAATTGCCAGGCTGTGGGTGCGCGCCGAATACATGAACCGCTCCAGATGCTCTGCAATGCGAAACACGGCTGGACCATCCGCGGTGTCATAACAGCGGATCCCCTCGAACACCCCGCTTCCATAATGTAGTGCGTGCGTTGATACGTGGATGTTTGCATCCTTCCAGGGAAAGAACGTCCCGTTCATCCATACCCATTTCGCACCAGAAAAAGACATGAGAAATTTTCCTTTCAGGATAATCCGGCTGCACGACCAATGATTGCCGATCCAGCCGGTCCGGCTCACATGAGCCGATGACAGTGACTTTGCCTGGATCCTTGCATTGCTGATGAATTCCAAGAGCGAGCTTAAAGTTGCGTAGAACGAATCGGCGGAGTGCTCCGGCAATTCTAAGAGAATCCTATAACATCCAGCTTTGCTCGTGAACAATCTGGCAAGTGATTTTTCCTGGATTGTGCCATTTCGGGAACAGTACCGTTATAGGAAGCATTGAGATATGTTTGCACTGTAACGTGTTTGCTTTTCAAGTGGAATGGGAACAATTGTGGTCAAAAAGTTTGGTAGCCCAAACAGCTTTAGGCTGGAACCAAATCTGCATTCACTTCAAAAAATAGACCTTCTGCAGCGCGGGGGCTTTTTTCGTGCCGCCTAGACTTCCCGGAAAGCGTCCCAGGATGGCCCCAAAAAACGTTCGCCAGTCATTTCCTTGCTTTCCAAGGCTGTATGGAACCCTTTGGAATCTAAAGGGCAGCATTCATACTGCTGCAAAAAGGGCAACTCACTGCGGACCCGCCGGCAGATGCTCGGTCAAATACCGCGCCAGCAAGTGATACACGTGCACTGTCGTGCCTGGACCTTCAGAGATACCGTGAGTGCGATCGGGATACGTCATGAAGTCAAAAGGTTTCCCGAGTTCGATGAGCTTGTTCACCAGCAACTCCGTCCCCTGGTAGTGAACGTTGTCGTCTCCAGAGCCGTGCACAATCAGCAAGTGGCCCTTGAGTCCCGCCGCAAAATTGATCGCTGAGCCCTTCTTGTAGCCCTCGCTGTTGTCCTGGGGCAGACCCATGTAACGTTCCTGATAAATCGAATCGTACAAGCGCTGGTCGGGCACCGGCGCGACTGCCATGCCGACCTTATAGAGATCGGGTGACCGAAACATCAGGTTGAGAGTGTTGGTGCCGCCGCCGCTCCAACCCCAGACAGCGACGCGATCCAAATCGACGAAGGCGTTTATCTTGCCGAGGGAACGAAGAGCCTGTGCCTGCTGTCTGGACGAAAGAACTCCCACATCGCCGTAGATGGACTTGCGCCATGCACGGCCGCGTGGCGCCGGAGTGCCGGAATTGTCGAAGCTGACCACAACGTATCCGAGCGAAGCGATATAGCGGTGGAAGAGCGCGCTGTTGCCGCCCCAACGGTCCAGCACCGTCTGCGATGCTGGCTCGCCGTAGATGTTCACCAAAACCGGGTATTTTTTTGCAGGATCAAAGTTGGGGGGCTTCATCATCCACCCGTCAACCGTTATGCCGTCACCGGCATCCACCTTGAAGAACTCCGCCGGCTGTGCCAGGAACTGCGCCACCTTTTTCCTGGATTCGGCGCCGTCGCTGCTCATACGCACAAGCTTGTGGTCGGGCAGAGAAACCAGTTCGCGCATTCCGGGATCATTGATGCTGGAGAAAGTGTGGAAGGCATATTTTCCGTCGGGCGAAATATTGTAACCATCGACGCCGACAAAGTTGGCTGGAGTAACGCGCACCGGATCGGCCGAGCCATCGAGGGGTGAGCGGTAGAGATATCGCTGCGTCGCGTTGCCCGGAGACGCGATGAAATAAAGCCACCCGCCCTTTTCATCGACGCCCTCAATCCCGGCGGTATCCATGGCTCCGCGTGTCACCAGTGTTTCATGGCCGTTGCGATCAATCGCCCAGACGTGCATCCACCCATCTTTTTCGCTGACGGCAAGAAACTGGCGGCCTTCGCGAATGGGCTGCGCTTCCGGAAATCCACTGATGAAGGCATCGTCGTGGTCGCGCCACATCTGGTGAACAGCACCAGAGCTGGCATCGGCGAGGAGAAAATTCTCAGTGTTCTGTAATCGATTAAGTTGCTGGATAAGCAGCGTGTTTGCGTCGGCCCACTGCAGGCGCGCGATGTAGTTCTGGCGAGGATCACCGGAGACGTCCATCCATTTCACATTCCCCTTGCCATCGGCGCTCACTACGCCGGCTCGTACGGCTGAATTTGTAGTTCCTGCCAGTGGATAAGGGACCTGCATTTGCACCGGATACGGGCCTGTCTGCGGAT